>NZ_JACOFQ010000001.1:82838-442652 GCF_019455395.1 Bradyrhizobium sp. BR 10261 | reverse complement strand
ATGTTCCCGATTCCCGTGCTGCGCTTCATGAAGACCTACGGCATCACCCATGAACAGCTCGCGTCGGTCGCCGTCGTGCAGCGCGAATGGGCGGCCAGGAATCCGCGGGCGATGATGAAGGATCCGATCACGGTCGCCGACGTGCTGAACTCGCGCATGATCGCCTATCCGTTCCGGCTGCTGCAGTGCTGCCTCGTCACCGACGGCGGCGGCGCGCTGATCCTCACCTCGGCCGACCGCGCCAGGGATTTTCCGCGCAAGCCCGTTTATATCATGGGCACCGGCGAGAGCGTGGAAACGCCGATGGTGAGCCAGATGGAGACGTTCAACTCCTCGCGCGCATTCAAGACCGCGGGACCGCTCGCGTTCAAGGAGGCCGGCATCGCGCACAAGGACGTCGATCACCTCATGATCTACGACGCGTTTGCGCATCTGCCGCTGTTCGGGCTCGGCGATCTCGGCTTCATGCCGTACGAGGAGACGGGCAAATTCATCGCTGACGGCAACACGCGGCCCGGGGCCAAGCTTCCGCTCAACACCAATGGCGGCGGCCTCTCCTACATGCATTCGGGCATGTACGGCATGTACGCGCTGCAGGAGAGCGTGCGCCAGATGCGCGGCATCGCGCCGGCGCAGGTGCCGAATGCGAAGATTTCCGTGTGCCATGGCGTCGGCGGCATGTTCGCGGCGTCAGGCACGATCGTGTTTACGAACGAGAGGTAACAGCCGGTCATTGCGGGGCGCGCTTAGCGCGAACCCGGAATCCATTGTGCAGCGAGCGAAGCGGAGACATGGATTCCGGGCTCGCGCCAGGAGGCGCGCCCCGGAATGACGGCGGAATTTGGAACGGCTAGCGGAGAACCCACATGAGCAAATCACTGCAGGACAAGGTCATCATCGTCACCGGCGCAGGCCGCGGCATCGGGCGCGAGATCGCGCTGCTCTGTGCGGCTGAGGGCGCCAAGGTCGTCGTCAACGATCCCGGCGGTGCGGCCGACGGCGCCGGCTCGAGCGCCACGCCCGCCGAAGAGGTGGTCGAGGAGATCAAGAAGCGCGGCGGCACGGCGGTCGCCAATTTCGAGTCGGTCGCGGAAGCGATTCCCGCCAGCAAGATCGTGAAGACCGCGACCGATGCCTTCGGCAGGCTCGATGGCGTCGTCAACAATGCCGGCATTTTGCGCGACATGATCTTCCACAAGATGAGCGTGGAAGCGTTCGAGGCCGTCATCAAGGTGCATCTGATGGGCTCGTTCTATGTCAGCCACGCCGCCGCGCGCATCTTCCGCGAGCAGGAGAGCGGCTCCTTCGTGCACTTCACTTCGACCTCGGGCCTGATCGGCAATTTTGGCCAAGCCAATTATGCTGCCGCCAAGCTCGGTATCATCGGGCTGTCGAAATCCATCGCGCTCGACATGGGTCGCTTCAACGTGCGCTCCAACTGCGTGTCGCCGTTCGCCTGGACCCGCATGATCGGCACCATCCCGACCGAGACCGAGGCCGAGAAGGCGCGGGTCGAGAAGATCAAGCAGATGGGCCCGGAGAAGATCGCGCCGATCTGCGCCTATCTGCTCTCCGATGCCGCCAAGGACGTCACCGGACAGATCTTTGGCGCACGCATGAACGAGCTGTTCCTGTTCAGCCAGAACCGCCCGTTGCGCTCGGTCCATCGCAGCGAAGGCTGGACGCCGCAGTCGATCGCCGAACACGGCATGCCGGCGCTGAAGGGCTCGTTCTACAAGCTGGATCGATCCGCGGACATCTTCCCGTGGGATCCGGTGTAAGGCCCGCAATCTCTCCTCGCATCATGGCCGGGCTTGACCCGGCCATCCCCGACTTGACGCGCGGTACGAGGAACGTGGATGCCCGGGCCTTCGCCTCGCCGAAGCGGCTTCGGCCGCGCAGGCGGGTCAAGCCCGGGCATGATGACTGAGGATGTGGCCGCTACGTCGCGCTACCCCGTATTCCGTAGCCCCGCCGAAATGCCGTTGATCGTCAGCTGAATTCCGCGCAGCACCTGCTCGTCCGGGTTCTGCGCGCGATGCTCCCTGAGCAGCTCGACCTGCACGTGGTTGAGCGGATCGAGATAGGGGAAGCGGTGACGTACCGAGCGCTCCAGCAGCGGGTTGCCCTGCAGCAGGCGGTCCTGCCCCATGATGTCGAGCAGCGTCTCGATGCAGGAATGCCATTCGCGGCGGATGCGGCCGAAGATTTTTTCGCGCAGCGCCTCATCGGGCACCAGCTCGGCATAGCGCGAGGCGATCGCGATCGAGCTCTTCGCCAGCACCATGTCCATGTTCGACAGCAGCATGCGGAAGAACGGCCATTCCCTGTAGAGCTCTTTCAGGAACGGCATGCCCTTGTCGGGATGTTCAGTGATCCACTGCTCGACCGCGCTGCCGAAGCCGTACCAGCCCGGCAGCATCAGGCGGCATTGCGCCCAGGAGAACACCCAGGGGATCGCGCGCAAATCCTCGATCGCGCGGGTCTTCTTGCGCGAGGCCGGACGGCTGCCAATGTTCAGCGTCGCGATCTCGTTGATCACGGTCGAGGACCAGAAATAGTCGACGAAGCCCTCGGTCTCGTAGACGAGACCGCGGTATGCCTTGAAGGCGAGATTTGAAAGCTCGTCCATCGCGATCAGATATTCGCGGCGCGGCGCGCTCTCGCGCGGCCGCAACAGGCTCGCATCCAGCGTCGCCGCAGCCAGGATCTCCAGATTATTGCGGCCGACCTCCGCGTTGGAATATTTCGACGAGATGATCTCGCCCTGCTCGGTGATGCGGATCTGGCCGTTCACGGCGCCGCCCGGCTGGGCGACGATGGCGTCATAGCTCGGTCCGCCGCCACGGCCGACCGAGCCGCCGCGGCCGTGGAAAAGGCGCAGCCGCACATGATGACGCTCGAACACCTCGACGAGCCCGATCTCGGCCTTGTAGAGCTCCCAGCCCGAGGTGACGAAGCCGCCATCCTTGTTGCTGTCGGAATAGCCGAGCATGACTTCCTGCACGCTGCCGCGGCTATCGACGAGGCGGCGATAATCGTGCAGCGACAGCATGCGGTCCATGATGCCTGAAGAGGCCTGCAGATCCTCGATGGTCTCGAACAGCGGCACGATGTTGATGGCGCTGCGCCCGGAGGGATGGACCAAGCCGACCTCCTTGAGCAACACCGCGACCTCGAGCATGTCGGACATGCCCTTGCACATCGAGATGATGCACTGGGGAATCGCGTCCGAGCCGAACTTCGCATGCGCCTCCGCGGCGGCATGGAAGACGTTGAGCTCGCCCATGGTCTCGTCGCTGTACTTGACGAAGGGCGAGACCAACGCGCGCGTCGAGCGCAATTCATTGGTGAGGAGCGAGATGCGCGCCTCCTCGCCCAGCGCGAGATAGGACATTCCGGGGTTGGCGGCGTCGATCAGCTCGGCGATGGTGCGTTCGTGCACCGCCGAGTTCTGGCGGATGTCGAGCCGCGCCAGATGGAAGCCGAAGCAATCCACCGCGCGCCGCAGCAGCCGCAGCCGGCCGCGCGCGATGACGCGGGCGTTGTTGGAGATCAGCGAGCGATGCAGCACGTCGAGATCGGCTTGCAGTTCCTTGACGCTTCCGTAGGGCGCGCCCTTGCCGACCGGCCGGCGGGTGATCTCGACCTCGAGCTTCTCGGCCGTCGCGGTCAGGCGCGCATAGATGCCTGAGACCGCAAGGCGATAGGGCTCGCCGCTCCGGTGCGGCGAGGTGTCGGGCGAGCGCTCCGCGAGGTTACGGAGCTCCTCGGAGACATCGGCGAGATGGGCGGCGATCGACAATTCCGAGCCGAGCACGTGGAGCTCGTTCAGATAGAATTGCATCACACGGCTCGACTGCAGCCGCAGCGTTCCGCGCATCACGTCGGCAGTGACGAAAGGGTTACCGTCGCGGTCGCCGCCGATCCAGCTGCCCATGCGCAAGAACGAAGCGAGCTCGCTGGCGGCCTGCTCGCCGCCCTCCTCCAGCCGGTCTTCCAGCGCGTTCACCAACCGCGGCACCTCGCGCAGGAAGGTGTAGTCGTAGAACGATAGGCCGTTGGCGACCTCGTCGAGCACGGTGAGCTTGGTGCGGCGGAGCAGATTGGTCTGCCACAACGTCAGCACCTCGCGGCGAAGCTGCTCGTCGCTGGCGGCGGCCTCGTCCGCGGTCAGCGCAACCCGCTCGCGGCGGTCGAGCAGCGCGGCGATCTCCATCTCGCGGTCCATGGTGCTTTTGCGACGGACTTCGGTCGGATGCGCGGTCAGCACCGGGCTGACCAGCGCGGTCTTGAAGAAGGCGCGCAGCGCGTCGGCGCCGATGCCGGCGGCCTTGGCCTTGGCCAATGTTTGCGCCAGCACGCCGGAACCGTTGGTGGCGCTGCGGCTGCGCATCTGACGGATGTTGTTCTGATCCTCGGCGATGTTGGCGAGGTGGGAGAAGTAGCTGAAGGCGCGGACGATCCGAACCGTCTCCGAGGTCGACATGCTGTCGAGGATCTGCTCGAGCTCGCGGCGGGCAATCCGGTCCTCGTCGCGGTGGAACCGGATCGAGGTCTGCCTGATGCGCTCGACCAGGTCGAACACGTCGGCACCTTCCTGGTCGCGCACCGTGTCGCCCAGGATGCGCCCGAGCAGGCGGATATCGTCCCGCAGCCGGGCATCGGCCTCCAGCGCCTGGACGTCCTCGGGCCGGTTCGGGCGAAGCTCGGCAGCGTCGGATGGTACGGTCTGGAGGGACATGGCTCGCTCCCCTTGTAGAGCTCCCAATGGCTCCCCGGCGGTCCGAGTGTGCGATATTTTTCTACCGCAGCGCAAGATGATCTTGGTGGCGGCGCACAGTGCCGGCGCTGGGGCCGGCGGCCCGGCAGAGTCAAGCCGGCACGATCACCTTCCCGATCGGCCAGAGCGCTATCCCAGCAAGCTTCAGATGGGCCCAGGCGAAGGGAAGGCCGATGATGGTGATGGCGAAGAGCACGGCGGTCAGGACGTGGCCGAGCGCCAGCCACCAGCCGGCCAGAACGAGCCAGATGATGTTGCCGATCACGCCGAGGGCGCCGGTGCCGATATCGCTCATGCCGGTGACCTCGTCACGGCTGACCGCGCGCGAGCCGAACGGCAGCAGCGTGTAGATGGCGATGTTGAACGCCGCCCGTGCCCAAGGCAGCCCGATGATGGTGATGGCCATGATCACTGAAGCCACCAGCCAGCCGAAGGCCATCCAGGCCCCGCCGATGAGAATCCAGATCAGGTTGAGCAGGATGGAAACTGGGGACATGAGTTTAAGAACCCTGGGATGATCCGGAGGCCAATGACCCCACTTATATAGTTGGGAAAACCGTCGCTGCGAAGGCGGCACCCACTTCATCGAATTGACGCACGCATTGCCCAGAATGGCACGGCGTTTGAAACATTCGGGGCGCAATGGCATTGCTGTCGCGGCCATCGGGGCCTAGGGGGGTCGCATGTCCGATTTCATCATCGAGGAAGGCCTGCCCTATCCACTGGGTGCCCATTGGAGCGGCAACGGCACCAACTTCGCGGTATTTTCAGCCAATGCCACCAAGGTGGAAGTCTGCCTGTACGATGGCGATCGCGAGACGCATCGCTTCGAGCTGCCGGAATATACCGATCAGGTCTTCCATGGGTACATCAGCGGCGTCGGCCCCGGCACCTTTTATGGCTATCGCGTCCACGGGCCCTATCAGCCCGACGCCGGTCATCGCTTCAATCCCAACAAGCTGCTGCTCGATCCCTATGCCCGCGCCCATGCCGGGAGCCTGACCTGGAATCCGGCCGTGTTCGGCTACATCATGGAGACGGGCGACGATACAACGTTCGACGAACGCGACAGCGCGCCGTTCATGCCGAAATGCGTCGTGGTCGATCCTGATTTCGACTGGCAGGCCGAGGCGGCGCGGCAGAACGTTCATTGGGACGAGACCATTGTCTACGAGACCCACGTCAAGGGCTTTACGAAGAAGCATCCCGCGGTGCCGGAAAGCTTGCGCGGCACCTATGCCGGCTTCGCCGCGCCCGAGATGATCGCGCATCTGACATCGCTCGGCGTGACCTCGATTGAACTGCTGCCGGTCCATTCCTTCATCAATGACGACAATCTCCTGAAGAAGAACCTGGTCAATTACTGGGGCTACAACACCATCGGCTTCTTCGCGCCCGACCCGCGCTACGCCTCGGACGTGCCGAACTCCTTGCGCGAATTCAAGGAGATGGTCTCGAAGCTGCACGGCGCCGGCCTCGAGGTGATCCTCGACGTCGTCTACAACCACACCGCCGAAGGCAACGAGCTCGGGCCGACGCTGTCCTTCAAGGGCATCGACAATGCGAGCTATTATCGCCTGCTGCCCGACCGGAAGCGCTATTACATCAACGACACCGGCACCGGAAACACCGTCAACCTGTCGCATCCGCGCGTGATCCAGATGGTGATGGACAGCTTGCGCTACTGGGCCGGCCATATGCATATCGACGGCTTCCGCTTCGACCTCGGCACCATTCTCGCACGCGAAGTCTACGGCTTCGACGAGCAGAGCGGATTTCTCAAGGCAATGGATCAGGATCCGCTGCTGTCGACCGTCAAGCTGATCGCCGAGCCCTGGGACTGCGGACCCGGCGGCTACCAGGTCGGCGGCTTCCCGCCCGGCTGGGCGGAGTGGAACGACAAATATCGCGACACGGTGCGCGATTATTGGCGCGGCGAGGCGCCGCCCTCCGCCCTCGCCTCGCGGCTGCTCGGTTCCGGCGACATCTTCGGCCGCTGGGGCGGCCGTCGCTCATGGGCCAGCGTCAACTTCATCACGGCTCATGACGGTTTTACGCTGAACGACTGGGCGAGCTACAACGACAAGCACAACGAAGCCAATGGCGAGGGCAACCGCGACGGTAATTCCAGCAACCGCTCCTGGAATTGCGGCGTCGAAGGCCCGACGGACAACCAGGAGATCGTCGGACTGCGCGAGCGGCAGAAGCGAAACATGCTGGCGACCCTTTTGCTCTCGCAGGGAACGCCGATGCTGCTCGGCGGCGACGAGTTCGGCCGCACCCAGCAGGGCAACAACAACGCCTATTGCCAGGACAGCGATATCTCCTGGTTCGACTGGACCATGGGCGAGCATGCGCAGAAGCTGCTCGCCTTCACCAAGCGGGTGATCCAGCTGAGGCGCGACTATCCGATCCTGCGCCGCAGCCGCTTCCTCACCGGCGTGCATGATGCGCAGCTCGACATCCGCGATGTCGTCTGGATCAATGCCAATGGCAGCGAGATGTCGAACGGCGAGTGGGAAAGCGGCTGGCTCAAATGCTTCGGTGCCATGCTTGACGGCCGTGCACGCAAGACCGCGATCCCGCGCCACGGTGAGGACGACAGCGTGCTGATCATCCTCAACAGCTATGAGGGCGAGGTCGACTTCAAGCTGCCGCACACCACGGCCGGACCGTGCTGGTCGCTGCTGCTCGACACCAATGCCGCCGACGGCGCATCCGGCGTCCGGTTCGAGTTCGACGGCATCTATAAGGTGCCGGGCCGATCGTTCCTGCTGTTCGTCGGCGGAGAGCTGGTGTAGGGGGCTTCGCTGTCGTAGCTGTCGTAGGGTGGGCAAAGGCGCGTTTGCACCGTGCCCACCATCTGTCTCCGTACGCGAGAATCGGTGGGCACGCTCCGCTTTGCCCACCCTACAGGTCCGCGTCGAAAGGTCAGATCTTCCGCCCCGCCAGCTCCCAATAGGGATCGCACAGGCGGCGTTTGAAGATTTTTCCGGAGTCCTCGCGCGGCAGGCCCGTGCGGATCTCGATATGCTTCGGGACCTTGTAGTCGGCGAGTGAGCTCTTCAGTCGCGCACGGATGTCGGCGACACCGAGCGTAACGCCCGGTTGCGGCTCGACCACCGCCATGAGCGCCTCGCCGAACTCGGCATCGGGGATGCCGAACACGGCGCAATCATGCACGCCCGGGACGGCATGCAGCACCGACTCGATCTCGGCCGGATAGATGTTGACGCCCCCTGAGATCACCATGTCGCGCTTGCGGTCGCAGATGAAGACGTAGCCATCTTCGTCGATATAGCCGACATCGCCCGAGGTGATGAAACCGTCGCGGTCGATCTCGGCGCGCTTCTCCGGCTTGTTGTGGTAGGTGAAGTCGGCAAGCCCCGCCATGCGGGAATAGATCTCGCCGGTCTCGCCGACGCCGAGCAGGCGGCCGTCGTCGCCGATGAAGCGGAGCTCGGCGCCCGGCGAAATCTTGCCGACCGTACCCGGCTTCCTGAGCGCGTCCTCGGAGGTCGCGAAGGTGACGGCGCCGGATTCGGTCGAGCCGTAGAATTCATAGATCACGGGCCCCCACCACTCGATCATAGCGCGCTTGACGTCCGCCGGACAGGGCGCGGCCGCGTGAATGACGTGACGAAGCGAGGAGACGTCGTACTTCTTGCGGACCCCCTCCGGCAGTTTCATCAGGCGGATAAACATGGTCGGCACCATGAAGATGGTGTCGATCTTGTACCGCTCGATCGCTTGCAGAAACTCTTCCGCCTCGAAGCGCGGCATCAAGACCAGCGCGCCGCCGAGCTTGCCTGCACGGATACCGAACGAGTTCGGCGCGGAGTGATAGAGCGGACCTGGCAGGATCGCGCGGGCGCCGGGTTTCAACCCATAGATCGTCGCACGCATACGCTCGCCGGCCGCCTGCTGCTCCGGCGTCGGGGCGTTGCGACGTACGCCCTTGGGATGACCTGTCGTGCCTGACGTGTAGATCATGTTCATCGGCTGCGGCACGACCGGGCCGTCATAGGGCTGATGCTGCGCGAGCCAGGACTCGAAATCGATTGCGAAGTCCGGCGTATCGAGGTGATCGGGATCGATCTTGTAGGTCTTCAGGATTTCCGGTGGCGTCGGCACGCTGAGCACGGTGACGCCATCAGGAATCGCATCGCGCAGGACGTGCAGCATGTCCGCATGTCCGATCAGCACGGAGGTGCCGGTATCACCGAGGATGTAATTGATCTCCTCCGGCTTGAAGTGCCAGTTGATCGGCACGCCGTAGGCCCCAAGCCGCATCGCGGCGTAGGCGGCCTCGAGGAAGGCGATGTCGTTGCGCATCAGCATGCAGACGCAATCACCTTGCTTGACGCCTGACATGGCGAGACCGGAGGCGATGCGATCGGCGCGATCGGCGACATCGGTGTGGGCGCGGCGGCGGTCGCCGGAGACGATGCCGCGGAATTTGGACGTTTCGCTCATTCTTGTTTTCCGATCTTCCGTCGGGTTGAAGGAGGCACTGAGGCCGTCATTCCGGGGCGGTGCGAAGCATCGAACCCGGAAATCCATTTCACAGCGGACGACGAGGCCCAATGGATTCCGGGCCTGCGCCTACGGCGCATCCCGGAATGACGAACTCAATCCACATACTTCGCCGCGCGCTTCTCCAGGTTCGACCGCACCGCTTCGGTCTGGTTCGGGCTGCCGATCAGCTTCTGCTGCTCGACCGACTCCGCAAGCAGCGCAGGTCCTGGATCGACCGAGAGATTGTTCAGCAGTCGCTTGGCGGCTCGGATCGCATCGGGGCTCTTGCCGGCGATCTCACGCGCGACTTCGAGCGCCGCAGCGCGCGGATCATCGCAGATGCGGGTGGCGAGACCGTAGCTCATCGCTTCCTGCGCGGAGAAGATGCGGCCCGTGTAGGTGAGATCGCGCAGGATGTCGTCGCGCACGAGGCTCGCCAGGATCGGCGTGCCCGCCATGTCAGGCACGAGACCCCATTTGATTTCCATGATCGACATCCGCGCATCGGGGCTCAGGAAGCGCATGTCGGCGCCGAGCGAGAGCTGGAAGCCGCCACCGAAGGCAACGCCGTGCACGGCCGCAATCACCGGAACCGAGAGCTGGCGCCAGCCCCACACCGCTTGTTGCGGAAAGTTGGCCTGGCCATGCGTGCGCTTGGTGAGATCGCGATTTTCGCCACCCGGAATTCCGTTGCCGCCCTTCTCCCTCATGGCAGCAAAACGTCCCATGTCGAGACCAGCGCAGAAGGCGCGGCCCTCGCCTGACAGCACGACAGCGCGTACGCCTTTTTCCCTCGAAAGACGCTCGGTTGCCGCGACAAGCGCCTCGAACATGGCTTGATCCAGCGCATTCATCTTGTCGGCGCGCACCAGGCGCACGTCGGCAACACCTTCCGAGATCGAGATCGAGACGCGCTCTTCCATGGATGAATTCTCCCCTGTTCTTGTTCGGTGCCGCTTTACAGAAAGCTGACGGCCGGATTTAGTCAATCGACCAATTAACTGACGATACGTATGGGAGAAACAGCCATGTTCAAGGAAAATCTTCTGGCTGGGCGGCGCATTCTCGTGACCGGCGGCGGCACTGGGCTCGGCAAGTCGATGGCGGCGCGCTTCCTTCAGCTCGGCGCCGAGGTACACATCTGCGGACGGCGCAAGATCGTCTGCGACGAGACCGCGATCGAGCTGATGGGTGAGTATGGCGGCCGCGTCACCAGCCACGGCGTCGATATTCGAAACGCGCTCGCCGTCGAGGAGATGATCGACAACATTTTTCGCGACGCGCCGCTAACCGATCTCATCAACAACGCCGCCGGCAATTTCATCTCGCGCACGGAAGAGCTCTCGCCGCGCGGCTTCGATGCGGTCGCCAACATCGTCATGCACGGCACGTTCTACGTGACCCATGCGGTCGGCAAACGCTGGATCGCGCTGAAGCAGCCCGGCAACGTCGTCTCGATCACCACGACCTGGGTGCGCAACGGATCGCCCTATGTGGTGCCGTCGGCCATGAGCAAGTCTGCGATCCACGCCATGACGATGTCGCTTGCGGCCGAATGGGGCCGCTACGGCATCCGCCTCAACACCATCGCACCCGGGGAAATTCCGACCGAAGGTATGAGCAAGCGCATCAAGCCCGGTGACGAGGCCGGTGCGCGCACCAAGGCGATGAATCCGATGGGCCGGGTCGGGACCATGGAGGAGCTGCAGAACCTCGCGGTGTTCCTGATCTCCGGCGGCTGCGACTGGATCACCGGCGAGACCATCGCCATGGACGGCGCCCAGGCGCTCGCCATGGGCGGCAATTTCTACCAGCTCCGCGACTGGAGCGACGACGACTGGAAGACCGCGCGCGAAAGCATCATGGCACAGAACGAGAAGGACCGGGCGAAGCGGGGGTAAGCCTCTCTCGTCGTCCTGGCTTTCGCCAGGACGACGGTGGGGCACCACCTTGTCTTCACCCGCCGATCACGCCACACTCCCCGGCATAAAGACAAAACACCCACGGGAGAAACATGTCCACACAGCCATTGGCTGACCTCGCCGACATGGTGCGCGAGCGCGCGACGAGCCGCGGCAAAGCGATCGCCTTCGAGTTCGAGGGCCGCGTGACCAGCTTTGCCGAATTCGACATCAAGACCAACAAGGTCGCCAACGCGCTTCTCGCGATGGGCGTGAAGAAGGGCGACCGCATCGCCTATCTCGGCAAGAACAGCGATTTCTATTTCGAGCTGCTGATGGGTGCGATGAAAGCCGGCGTGGTGATGGCGCCGGTGAACTGGCGGCTCGCGGGGCCGGAGGTCGCCTTCATCGTCTCGGACTGCAAGGCGCCCGTGCTGTTCGTGGGACCGGAATTCATCACGCAAATCCGTCAGATCAGGGACCAAATCCCGGGCGTGCGCACGATCATCACGACCGAGGGCGGCGCGCCGGAGTGGCAGGATTTCACGGCCTGGCGGGACGCGCAGAGCGGCGACGACCCGAAGGTTGCGATCGATACCCGTGACATCGCGATTCAGCTCTACACGTCAGGGACCACGGGCAAGCCGAAGGGCGCGATGCTGAGCCATGCGAACTTCCTCAACCTCGTGCAGACCGGCAATGCCGAGGACAAGCCGGAATGGAACCGGTGGTCGACCGACGACGTGTCGCTGGTGGCGATGCCGATCTTCCACATCGGCGGCTCGGGGTGGGGCGTGATGGGACTCTATCACGGCGCCCGTGGCGTGATCGCGCGCGAGTTCGATCCGACCAAGGAGCTGGATTTCTTCGAGCAGTCGGGCATCACTAAACTCTTCATGGTGCCGGCAGCGATGCAGTTCGTGGTGCGGCAGCCGCGCGCCAAGACGGTCGACTTCTCTCGGCTGAAATACATGCTGTACGGCGCCTCCCCCATTCCGGCGGCGCTGCTGAAGGAATGCATCGAGGTCTTCAAATGCGGCTTCGTGCAGATGTATGGGATGACCGAGACGACAGGCACTATCGTCGCGCTGCCGCCGGAGGACCACGTCGAGGGTCTCGAGCGGACGCGCTCCGCCGGCAAGGCGCTGCCGGGCGTCGAGATCGCAATCCTCGATGCCGACGGCAAACCGCTGCCGCCGCGCCAGGTCGGCGAGATCGCGACGCGCTCCGGCTCCAACATGGCCGGCTATTGGAATTTGCCGGAGGCAACCGCTGCGACGCTGCGCAGCGACGGCTGGCTACGCACGGGCGATGCCGGCTACATGGACGAGGACGGCTACCTCTACATCCACGATCGCATCAAGGACATGATCATCTCCGGCGGCGAGAACATCTACCCCGCCGAAGTCGAGAGCGCGCTGTGCGATCATCCTGACGTCGCGGAAGCCGCGGTGATCGGCGTACCCGACGACACCTGGGGCGAAGCGGTGAAGGCGGTCGTGGTGATGAAGCCGGGCAAGCAGGCAACCGCCACCGACATCATCAACTTCACCCGGACGCGCATCGCCGGCTACAAGACGCCGAAGAGCGTGGAGTTCTTGCCGGCGCTGCCGCGGAATCCGAGCGGCAAGATCCTGCGGCGGCAATTGCGGGAGCCCTATTGGGCGGGGAAGCATCGACGGGTGAATTGATCCGCAGGTGCCGTAGGGTGGGCAAAGGCGCGAAGCGCCGTGCCCACCATCTCGTTCCGTATTCAAGTGATCGTGGGCACGCTTCGCTTTGCCCGCCCTACGGCACCGGTGCAAGCCTCAATGCTTCCCCGGCCCCATATAGCCGAACAAGAACCCCGCCACTTTGCGCATCTGGATCTCCTCACTGCCCTCGGTGATGCGGTAACGCCGGTGATGCCGATAAATGTGCTCGAACGGCTTGTGGCGTGAATAGCCCATGCCGCCGTGGACCTGCATGGCGCGGTCGGCCGACTCACAACAAAGACGGTTTGCAATATAGTTGCACATCGAGACACGGTCGGAGAGCGTGCGCTCGATCTGCTCCTCGTTGAGCTGGTCCATCTCCCAGGCGGTCTTCCGGATCAACAGGCGCAGCATCTCGGCTTGGGTCGCAAGCTCAACCAGCGGAAACTGGATCGCCTGGTTCTCGGCAAGCGCCTTGCCGAACGGCTTTCGCTCACGGGCGTATTTGACGCTCTCGTTAATGCAGTAGACGGCAGCGCCCAGCGAGCTCGCAGCCTGGCGGATGCGGTTTTGATGGACAAAACATTGCGCCAGCGACAGGCCGCGGCCGACCTCGCCGAACTGTGCATCTTCAGGCACGAACACGTCCGTAAAGCTGACACGCGGATGGTCGGTCGGCATGTTGAAGGTCCACATATATTCCTCGACCTTCACGCCGTGGCTCTTGGCCGGTACCAGGAAGCAGGTGATGCCGCGCGCGTCGCCGTCATTGCCCGACGTGCGCGCGAACAGCGCGCAATGCGTGGCGACATGCATGCCTGTCGTCCACATCTTCTCGCCGTTGATGATCCAGCCCTTGACCTTGTCTCTGACCGCAGGCACCGCACGCGTCTCCATGTGCGTGGCGTCCGAGCCGTGATGCGGCTCGGTCAGGCCAAAGGTGATGCGATACTTGCCCTTGATCGAGCCGTCGATCATCGCCTTCTGGTCGTCGCTTCCGTAGCGGTCGAGCATGGTGACGACGGGGAAGTTGCCGACAATGGAGTGCTCGTTCTGGAGATCGTTGTGGAGGCCGAGGCCCTTCGCGGCAAAGTGCTCGCGGATCACCGCCATCCAGAGGTTGGAGCCGTCCTTGCCGCCATATTGCTTCGGTACCGGAAAGCGCAGATGGCCAGCGGCGTCGGCGAGATCCTTGGCCTTGCGCAGCAGCGCTTCCCATTCATGCCGTGGCAGGCCCCCATTTTCGAAATCGGTGCGCGCCCATTCGCGGCGATGATCGAAAAAGCGGATGTTGTCGTCGGCCTGTTCCAGCGGCTTGATCTCGCGCTCGATGAAACGATCGAGCTCTCCGAGATAGGCGACGAGATCGGCAGGCAGTGAGAAATCCACAGGTTCTCTCCCGGATCGATTTTATCGTTTTGCGTTAAGGCGCTAGGCGCGCTTTTGCTTCGCACGATTAAGGTGAGAAGTGCGCGCGCAAGTCAAGCAAGCCGACGCGTGTGAGACGCGCAAGGCGCACCCGCGCAATTCGATGGTGCTCTCGCGCTGTGGCGCGATAGTATGATTCCAATATTCCTTCACGAGAAAATGCGGGAGCGCGCGATGGAGCTGAAATTCTCAAAGGTGGAACGCAAGGGGCCGATCACAATCGTCACGCTGTCGCGGCCCGAGGTCTACAACGCGCTGCACATCGAGGCGCATTTCGAGCTCAACAAGGTATTCGACGATTTCGCAACGGACCCCGAGCAATGGGTCGCCATCGTCACCGGCGCCGGCGACAAGGCATTCTGCGCCGGCAACGATCTGAAATGGCAGGCGGCCGGCGGCAAGCGCGGCTGGGACAAGGGCGGCTTTGCCGGCCTCACGTCGCGTTTCGACTGCGACAAGCCGATCATCGCCGCGGTCAACGGCGTTGCCATGGGCGGCGGTTTCGAGATCGCGCTGGCCTGCGATCTCATCATTGCCTCGGAGAATGCGACCTTCGCCCTGCCCGAGCCGCGCGTGGGCCTTGCCGCACTCGCCGGCGGCCTGCACCGCCTGCCGCGTCAGATCGGCCTGAAGCGCGCCATGGGCATGATCCTCACGGCGCGCCATGTCAGTGCCAGGGAAGGATTTGAGCTCGGCTTCGTCAACGAGGTGGTGCCGCAGGGCGAGGCGCTCGCCGGCGCGCTGCGCTGGGCGGAGATGATCACCAAGAACTCGCCGATGTCGATCCGCGCCTCGAAGCAGACCATCCGGAAGGGCCTCGCCGTGTCGCTCGAGCAGGCGATCGAGGAGCAGCGCGAATATCCAGCCGTGAAGGCGATGGTCGCCTCGCAGGATTACATCGAGGGGCCGAAGGCGTTTTCGGAGAAGCGGCCACCGAAATGGGTGGGGAAGTAGACGATCTTTCCCGTCACGACGACGAGCGCCCCCACTATCACCGGTGTCATGCCCCGGCTTGACCGGGGCATCCAGTACGCCGCGGCTTCTCGGTTTAGTTTCCGCTGTTTCTGGAATACTGGATCGCCCGCCTTCGCGGGCGATGACACCGAGTATGGAGCGCGACCGCCCTACCCACCTTGCCCCAGCTCGCGCTTGTAGGACGCATAGTTCGGTTGATCGACTGCAAGCTTGTCCATCGTAGTCGCCCACAGATGCTCGGCGAGGCCCGGCGTTGCGAGATCAACCTCGCCCTTCGCGATACGCTCCGCGAGCTCGCGATTAAGCTCGGTGACCGAGCCGTCAACACCGAGCAGCGCGCGCAGCCGCTCGACCTCCTTGGCGTCACTCCCCGCCTCCCGCGTCAGCTGACGCGTGACGAGATCGAGGATGTTGATCGCAACGCGCAGCTTGAATGCCTGATGGCCTGATATCAGCGGGGTGATGTCGTTGCGGAGGAAATCGGCGACCGCCTTGGTCAGCTCGATCGGTGTCGGTTCGTCCTGCATGCCTAATCTCCCCGCGGCGCGAGCAGCCGCAACAGATCGATCTCGGTCTCCGAGGCGCGGCGCCCGATCATGGCGCGCTCCATGGAATGATCCGGCCCCTCGCGGAACCGCTGCATCATGCCGCCGCACATGATGCCCCAGCGCAGCGTCCCCATCACTTCCCAGAACCTGACGCGCGCTGCATCGACCTTGCGGCCGGCAGCCTCATAACCGGCGAACAACTCCTCGCGCGAGCCAAAGCCGCCGACAGGCTTGTCGATCTCGCCAAAGCGCCATGAGTTCACGCAGACCCAGCCAAGATCTTCCATGGGATCGCCGAGATGGGCGAGTTCCCAGTCCAGCACCGCCCGGACACCGTCGGCCCCGATAACGAGATTGCCGTTGCGGAAATCGCCGTGCACCAGCGTCACTTCAGTCGACGGGCCCGGATCGTGGTCGCCTAGCCACCGCAGCGCAAGCTCGAACACCGGCTTTGGCCAGTTCAGGCTGCGATAGTCGCGATCGAACTCGGAGATCTCCTGCGTCGCGCTGCGGCTCCGCAACCCGGGCAATTTGTCCAGCGGAAGCCGATGCAAGCCCGCGAGCACACCGCCGATCTGCCGCGCCAGGATGGGACGCGCCGCGGCGAATTCATCATCGCGGAGAATCTTGCGGGCGATGGTCTCGCCCTCGACCCGCTGCATGATGAAGCCGGTGCCGAGATCGTCATCCGGCGTCAGCACATGCATCACGCGCGGCGACGGCACGCCGGCCTCGAAGGCCAGCTGCATCAGCTGCGCTTCAGCTGCAAGACCCGCCGCGCGCGTTGGCGCAGCACCATAGCCCTTCGGCGAACGGCGCAGGATCGCGCCGATCGGGCCGTCGGGATGGGTGATGTCGAAGCGCCAGGTCTCCTGGCTGGCGCCGCCCGACAGCTTTGCCGCGGAGGTAGCGCCGGTTGCGCCCGGACACCAGCGCTGGACGCTGCGGGAAAGCTCCGCCTCGATCATTTGCCTTTGATCATTTGCCGTTGAATTTGGCCGGCCGCTTCTCGAGGAAGGCGCCGACACCCTCGCGGAAATCCTGGGTATCGCCGGCACGGAGCTGACACTGGAATTCGAGATTGAGCTGCTCTTCGAAGGAATTTTCCGGGCTATCCCAATAGAGCTTGCGGATCAGCGACAGCGCCACCGTCGGGCCACTGGCGAGGTCGCGCGCGAGCTTCATCGCTTCCTCCATCAGCACGCCGTCATCATAGACGCGGTTGACGAGGCCCCATTCCAGCGCCTTCTCGGCCGGCAGCCGTTCGCCCATCAACGACAGTTCGACCGAACGCGCCTTGCCGATCAGCCGCGGCAACAGCCAGGTCGAGCCGCAATCCGGCACGAGGCCGATGCGGCGGAACGCTTGCAGGAAGTAAGAGGAACGCGCGCACAAGATCATGTCGCCGAGCAGCGCGAAGCTCATGCCGGCGCCGGCGGCGGGGCCGTTGACCGCGGTCACGATCGGGCAATGCAGGTTGCGGATGCGGCGCAGGAACGGATGGAAGCCGGTCTCCAGCGTCAAGCCGGCCTTGGTCTTCTTGGACTGGTTGTTGCGGCCTTGAAGATTTGCACCGGTGCAGAACGCGCGGCCCGCGCCGGTCAGAACGACGCAGCGCACCTCGTCCTTTTTCTCCTCGATCGCGTCGAGCGCATCGGAGAGGCCGCCCAGCATGTCCACGGAGACCGCGTTCATCACCTCCTGATGGTCGAGCTTGAGGATCGCGACCGAACCATCGAATTCGAGCGTGACGTGTTTGAACTGCATGGTTTCCTCGTCAGTTGCGGCGCGATGTTTCGCAGACCGGAATTTGGTTTTGCCGGGGTGCATATTTGATTTTTGGCGCGGTCTTGTCCATGGTGATCATGGCATGGCAAGCAATCTTGCGCGCAGCGGCTGATGCGCGGCATACCAAGACGTCTTGCCAAAAACAGGAAACGCGCCATGGACCTTTTCGACCTCACGGGACGCGTCGGCCATACAGAGTGTTGAGATTTCGTAGGGTGGGCAAAGGCGCCCTTGCGCCGTGCCCACGCCGTCCAGACGTGGTGGGCACGCTTCGCTATTCCCACCCTACAGTTCAAAGCTGGGAGGAAGAAAGACCATGTTCTCACACGTCATGATCGGCACCAACGATCTCGACAAGGCCAAGGCGTTCTACGACGCGCTGCTCGGCACGCTCGACGTGCGTCCGGCCAAGGTCGATGGTCACCGCATCTTCTACTTCACCAGGACCGGCGTGTTCTCGGTGACCCGGCCGATCAACGGGGAGCCGGCGACCTGCGCCAATGGCGGCACCATCGGCTTTGCCGCCAACTCGCCCGAGCAGGTCGACAGATGGCACGCCGCCGGCATCGCCGCTGGCGGGATGCCGATCGAGAATCCGCCGGGGATCCGCGAGGGCGGGGGGAACAAACTCTATATTGCTTACTTGCGCGATCTCGACGGCAACAAGATCTGCGCGATGCATCGGATGCCGAGCTGAGCTGCAGCAACCACCACCGTCATGCCCCGCGAAGGCGGGGCATCCAGTACGCCGCGGCCTCTCGGTTCTATCACTGCGGCCTCGGAGTACTGGATCGCCCGATTAAATCGGGCGATGAGTGCGGAGATGGCGCACCGATACGCAGAAACTTCACCACCATTCAAACAACATTTCAAACGTCTCGCGAAAATTCCATCGCATGGCATGGCCCGCGCGAAAAAATACGCGCTCGCACTTTCACGGCGCTGCGACTATTCTCCCGGCCAACACGATCAGCGCCCCGGGAGGAACAATGACAAAACACGCCTACTTTCCCCGCACCACCAACTACACGCTCAATCCGGGTGATGAGCTCAATGACCTACGCATGTCGGACCAGGTCCGGCCGCTCTACGATCACGTCAAGAAGTTCATCCGCGAGACGGTCGAGCCGATGTCGATCGAGTTCGCCAAGGCAGGCGAAGGCAAGGAGGACCGCTGGAGCTTTACGCCGAAGCAGCTCGAGGTGCTCGAGGTCGCCAAGAACAAGGCCAAGAAGGAAGGCCTCTGGAATTTCTTCCTGCCTGATGACGAGACCGGCCAGGGCCTGAAGAATCTCGATTACGCCTATATCGCCGCCGAGCTCGGCAAGAGCCCGCTTGCATCCGAGACCATGAACTGCTCGGCGCCCGACACCGGCAACATGGAGGTGCTGGAGCGCGTCGGCACCAAGGAGCAGAAGGAGAAGTGGCTGAAGCCGCTGCTCAACGGCGAGATCCGTTCGGCCTATGTCATGACCGAGCCGAACGTCGCCTCCTCCGACGCCAAGAACATCTCGACCACGGCCAAACTCGTCGGCGACGAATGGGTCATCAACGGCGAGAAGTATTACATCTCCGGCTTAGGCGATCCCCGCTGCAAGATCCTCATCGTCATGGTGAAGACCAATCCGGACGCGGCGCCGAGCAAGCAGCAGTCGCAGATCCTGGTGCCGCGCGATACGCCCGGCGTCGAAGTGCTCGGGCCCATGTACGTGTTCGGCCAGGACCACGCGCCGCGCGGCCACATGCATATGCGCTTCAACAATGTGCGGGTGCCGAAGGAGAACATTCTGCTCGGCGAGGGTCGCGGCTTCGAGATCTCGCAGCTGCGCCTCGGGCCGGGCCGCATCCATCACTGCATGCGGACCATCGGCAAGGCCGAGAAGGCGCTGGACCTGATGGTGCAGCGGGGCCTCACCCGCGAAGCCTTCGGCAAGAAGATCGCCCATCTCGGCGGCAACATGCAGATCATCGCGCAGGCGCGCTGCGAGATCGAGGCGATGCGGCTGATGGTGCTGAAGGCCGCCAAGGCGATGGACGTGCTCGGCAACAAGGAGGCCCGCGTCTGGGTCTCCATGGTCAAGGCCATGGTGCCCGAGCGCGCCTGCAAGATCATCGACCAGGCGATCCAGATGCACGGCGCCACCGGCATCTCGCACTGGACCCCCCTGGCCGAGATGTACCAGGACGTCCGGCACCTGCGCTTTGCGGACGGTCCGGACGAGGTGCACTGGATGGTCGTCGGCCGCCACGAACTGAGCATGGCTTGACTTGCGAGATGCCGTAGGGTGGGCAAAGGCGCGCTCTTCGCGCGCCGTGCCCACCATCACGGCTCGTCACTAGGAATGGTGGGCACGCTTCCGCTTTGCCCACCCTACGCAGTTTGAGCTACGTCGCGGCCGCGAGCTTATCCTGCGTCTTGGTCTCGAAGAACCGTAGGGCGGATTAGCGCAAGCGCAATCCGCCGAACGACTGCAACAAGAGCGGCGAATTACGCTTCGCGAATCCGCCCTACGCACCTCACGTCGCCGGCGTGAGCTTGTCCTGCGTCTTGGTCTCGAAATCGGATGCGTCGTGGCGCTCGTGGAGCTGGCTGGCGGGATCGCCGGAGACACGGTTGACCATGCGGCCCCGCTTCACCGCGGGGCGCTTCGCGATCTCATCGGTCCAGCGCTGCACGTTCTTGTAGTCCTGCACGGACAGGAACTCGCCGGCGCCGTAGACCAGCCCCTTGGCGAGCGCGCCGTACCACGGCCACACTGCCATGTCCGCGATCGTATACTCCTTGCCCGCAAGATATTCGTTGTCGGCAAGACGCCGGTCGAGCACGTCGAGCTGGCGCTTGACCTCCATCGCAAAGCGATCGATGGCGTATTCGATCTTGAACGGTGCGTAGGCGTAGAAATGGCCAAAGCCGCCGCCGAGATACGGCGCGCTGCCCATCTGCCAGAACAGCCACGACATCGCTTCGGTGCGGGTCTTGGTGTCCTTGGGCAGGAAGGCGCCGAACTTCTCGGCGAGGTAGAACAGGATGGAGCCGGATTCGAACACGCGGATCGGCTCGGGGCCGGAGCGGTCCATCAGCGCCGGGATTTTCGAGTTCGGGTTGATGTCGACGAAGCCGCTGCCGAACTGGTCGCCATTGCCTATTCTGATCAGCCAGGCATCGTATTCAGCCCCCTTGTGGCCGAGCGCCAGAAGCTCCTCCAGCATCACAGTGACCTTCACCCCGTTCGGCGTCGCCAGCGAATAGAGCTGGAGCGGATGCTTGCCGACCGGCAGTTCCCTGTCGTGGGTGGGGCCGGCAATCGGCCGGTTGATGCTGGCGAACTGACCGCCATTCTCCTTGTTCCAGGTCCAGACCTTGGGCGGCACGTAAGGGGTATCGGTCATGCGAATGCTCCGGCGGAAAGATGCGCCTGCATTAATTAGACCCCGATTTGCCCATGGCAAGCCCTTTGAGATGCATTGCCGGGCGGGGCACCTCACCGTTTCGTCATGGCAATCCCGCTCGCCGTCGTTCCGGGACGCCCGCAGGGCGAGCACGGAATCCATCGCGCCGCCGGGAATGCTCTGGAAAATGGCTTCCGGGCTCTCGCTGACGCGAGCCCCGGAATGATGGCGGGAAGAGCGCGACGTCTACACACAAGATACCTCGCCCAATCCAGCATGTCATCGATCGGCCGGAGTTGCTTTGCTTCGCGAGCGAAAGCAACGAGAATGCGAAGGCCGCCGGGAGAGGACCATGAAATCGCCGATCTGCGACATGCTGGGCATCGAGTTCCCGCTACTCGCCTTCAGCCATTGTCGCGACGTCGTGGCCGCCGTCAGCCGCGCCGGCGGTTTCGGCGTGCTGGGCGCCACCGTTCACACGCCCGATACGCTCGAACACGAGCTGAAATGGATCGACGATCACGTCGACGGCAAGCCCTATGGCATCGACGTGCTGATCCCGGAGAACATCTCTACATCAGGCGAGAAGCACGTCACCTGGAAGAGCCTGGAAGCGCGCGTGCCGCTGGAGCACCGCGCCTACACGCGCGACCTCCTGAAGAAGTACGACATCGAGCTGACGACGACAGAGGTGGACGACAACCAGCCGCAACCCTTCGATGCCGAGACCGCGCTGGAGCTGCTGAAAGTCTCGTTCAATCATCCGATCCGGCTGATCGCCAACGCGCTCGGCGTGCCGCCCAAGGCCATGATCGAGATGGGCAGGAAGCACAACGTGCCTGTTGCGGCCCTGGTCGGCGCCAAGGAGCACGCGCTGCGCCAGGTCGCGGCCGGCGTCGACATTCTCGTGGTGCAGGGCACCGAGGCCGGCGGCCATTGCGGCGAGGTCTCGACCATGGTTCTGGTGCCTGAAGTGATCAAGGCGATCAAAAAGGTTCGCGACGTGCCGGTGCTGGCCGCCGGCGGCATCATGACGGGGCGGCAGATGGCGGCCTGCATGGCGATGGGCGCCGCCGGCGCCTGGACCGGCTCGGTGTGGCTGGCGACAGTCGAATCCGAGACCAGCGAGATCTTTCGCGAGAAGATGATCGCGGCATCATCCCGCGATGCGGTCCGTTCCAAAGGCCGCACCGGCAAGCCGGCGCGGCAGCTTCGCTCGGTCTGGACCGATGCCTGGGACCGCGCCCCCGAAAGCCCGGGCGCGCTGCCGATGCCGCTGCAGAGCATCGTCAGTCGCGACGCTTTCGATTCGATCGACCGGGCTGCTGCCGCGGGCAACGCCAAGGCGCGTGATCTCGTGAGCTATTTCGTCGGCCAGGGCGTCGGATTGATCGACAGCGTGAAATCGGCCGGCGCCGTGGTGCAGGAGTTCAAGGAAGAGTTTGCCGAAGCCATCGAGCACATGAATGCGCTGGTTTCGGAGTGACGTGGCTTGGCCAGAGCAACGCCCGCAGCCCATCCTTCGAGGCTCGCCCGACGGCGCGCTGCGCCGCCGATCTCGCACCTCAGGATGACGCCTTTTCCGTAGCCGTCACCCTGAGGTGGCCGCTTCTTCAGCGGCCCTCGAAGGGCGACGGCGTGCCGAAGACCTAAAAAGTGAACCAACAAGAAATGACCAATATCCTCGAAGATCGCATCCCCGTCATCGTCGGCATCGGCGAGATCGTCGACCGCCCCAAGGAGATCACCGACGGCCTCGAACCGCTCGACCTGCTCGAACGGGCCTTGCAGCGCGCAGAAGCCGACGCCGGCGCAAGGCTGATCAGTGAGGTGCAGTCGCTCGACGTCGTCAACTTCCTGAGCTGGCGCTATCGCGATCCGGAGAAGCTGCTGGCACAACGGCTCGGCATCACACCGGCGCATTGCTATTATGGCCCGGTCGGCGGCGAGAGCCCGATCCGCTACATCCACGAGGCGGCAAAGCGCATCGCGCGCGGTGAGTGCACGGTAGCTGCGGTCTGCGGCGCCGAGGCGCAATCGAGCGCGACGAAAGCCGATCGCGCCGGCGTCAAGCTGCCATGGACACCGTTCGCCCATGATGTCGTGGAACCCAAGCGCGGCGCGGCGTTCCAGAAGCCCTTGGCGGTGAAGCTCGGCGTGTTCCGGCCCGTCACCGTCTATCCGTTCTACGAGGCCGCCTCCTCCGCGCATTGGGGCCAGACGCCGCGCGAGGCGATGGCGGAATCCGGCACGCTGTGGTCGCGCTATTCGGAAGCCGCCGCGCAGAATCCAAATGCCTGGCTGAAGCGGCGCTATACGCCTGATGAGATCACGACGCCGACGGCGGACAACCGGCTGATCGCCTGGCCCTACAACAAGCTGATGGTCGCCAACCCCAGCGTCAACATGGGCGGTGCGCTGTTGCTCACCAGCCTCGCCAAGGCGCGCGCGGCCGGGATCGCCGAAGACAAGCTGGTCTATCCGCTCGGCGGCGCTTCGGCCGAGGAGCCGCGCGACTATCTGCTGCGCGACCAATTTTATGAGAGCCATCCGCAGAACGCCGTGCTGAAGGCGGCGATGGATCTCGCGGGCGGCGCCGGCAAGAAGTTCGACGCGATCGAGCTCTATAGCTGCTTTCCGTGCGTGCCGAAGATGGCGCGGCGAACGCTCGGCCTTTCCGCCGACGTGCAGCCGACCGTGACCGGCGGCCTCACCTTCTTCGGTGCGCCGCTCAACACCTACATGACGCATGCGGCCTGCGCCATGGTGCGGCGGATACGCGGTGGCGACAAGCTCGGCCTGCTCTACGGCCAGGGCGGTTTTGTTACCAAGCATCACGCGCTGGTCTTGTCGAAGATTGCGCCGCGCGAGGCGCTGGCGCAGGAGACGAGCGTGCAACGCGAGGCCGATCGCAACAAGCGCGC
The DNA here is from genome assembly GCF_019455395.1 of Bradyrhizobium sp. BR 10261. Taxonomy (NCBI): domain Bacteria; kingdom Pseudomonadati; phylum Pseudomonadota; class Alphaproteobacteria; order Hyphomicrobiales; family Nitrobacteraceae; genus Bradyrhizobium; species Bradyrhizobium sp. BR 10261. Next base: position 418,703 of record NZ_JACOFQ010000001.1, on the reverse strand, counting down.
GGTGCCGCAGCTCATCACGGAGGCCTCGGGCAAGGGCAAGGTCGAGAGCTTTACGGTGCTCTATGGCCGCGGCGGAGAGGTCGAGCACGGCGTGGTGATGCTGCGGACGGAAGATGACCGGCGCACGCTGGCGCGGATTCCGGCGAGCGACAGCGTGACGCTGGCGCACCTGTTGAATATGGATCGCACGCCGGTGGGGTCGCTCGGCGACATCACGATGGCCGCCGACGGCGTGCCGGAGTGGCGGGTGGCTTGATCTCGTAGGGTGGGCAAAGCGAAGCGTGCCCACGTCTTTGCTATTTGATGAAAAGACGTGGGCACGGCGCAAGAGCGCCTTTGCCCACCCTACGAGACCGCGAGCTCGATCTTCCTGCCGAGATCGCGGGCGAGTTGGATGCAATTTAGCTCACGCCGCGCGAACGTTGGTCAGGAATTTGCTGACCTCGTTCTTCAGCCGGCTCGAATCGTTGGACAGCATCTGCGCCGCCGAGAGCACCTGCGAAGAGGCCGTGCCGGTCTCGGTCGCACCGCGCTGCACGTCGGTGATGTTGGAGGAGACTTGCTGGGTGCCCTGTGCCGCCTGCTGCACGTTACGGGCGATTTCCTGGGTCGCGGCGCCCTGCTCTTCCACCGCGGCCGCAATGGCCGAGGAGATTTCCGAGAGACGCTCGATGGTCGAGGAGATCTCCTTGATGGCGCCGACCGAGTCGCTGGTCGCCGCCTGGATGCCGGAGATCTGCTGGCCGATCTCGCCGGTCGCTTTCGCGGTCTGCTCGGCGAGCGCCTTCACCTCGGAGGCGACAACCGCAAAGCCGCGGCCGGCTTCACCGGCGCGCGCCGCCTCGATCGTGGCGTTCAGCGCCAGCAGGTTGGTCTGGCCGGCTATGGTGTTGATCAGCTCGACGACATCGCCGATACGCGAGGCAGCCTTGGACAGCTCGCTGACCCGCTCGGTGGTGGCGCGGGCCTGGCCGACGGCGTCGCCCGCCATCCGCGCCGATTCCTGCACCTGGCGGCTGATCTCACCGACCGAGGAGGCCATCTCTTCGGTCGCGGAAGCCACCGACTGCACGTTGGTGGAGGCTTCTTCCGACGCCGCGGCAACCGTGGTCGCCATCCGCTGCGAGCGGTCGGCGGTCGAGGTCAGCGTCGAGGCGGAGGCCTCCAGCTGGCTCGAGGCCGACGACACGGTCTGGACGATCTCGCCGATCATCGTCTCGAACTCGCGGGTGATGTTGTCGACACGGCGGCCGCGCTCGATCTTGGCTTCGGCATCGGCGGCTGCCGCCTCGTCGGCGGCCTTCTTGGCGATCAGGGCCTCCTTGAAGACCTGGAGCACGTCGGCCATGGCGCCGATCTCGGTCTTCTCGCCCCGGTGCGGGACTTCGACGGAGAGATCGCCGTGGCCGAGCGCCTGCATCGGCCGGGTGATCGAGGCGATGCCGCTGGAGACGTCCTGGACGAGGTAGAAGCCGACTCCGATGCCGGCGATCATGGCAGCACCGAGGATGATCGCGAGCAGCATGAACGCGAAGGAATAGCTGTCGGCGGCATCCTGTGCCGCTTGATCACCACCCTTGGTGTTGAGCTCGATATCCTTCGCCAGGACCTCGTCAGACTTCAGACCGATCTTGTTGACGGTCTTGGTATTCAACTCATGCGCCGCGTGCGGGACCTTGCCAAACTCGTTGCGCGACAATTCCATGACGTCTTCGGCGCCCTTCTGGTATTCGGCCCACAGCTTCGACCACTCGGTATAGAGCGCCCGCTCTTCCGGCGAAGTGATCATCGTCTCGTAGGCCTTTCGGGCCTTACCCAGCGCCTCGGTCACGACCGCCGCAGTCTTTTCCTGCGCCAGCTTGTCGTCCAGCGTCTCGGACAGCATGTGCTCGCGAACGACGTTGCGATAGGTGATGACCGCGGCCCGCATCTCGCCCAGCACCCGCACGCTCGGCATCCAGCTCGTGGTGATGTCGACGGTATTGGCATTCATCGACCGCATCTTCATGACGGCGAGCAGGCCCATGCCGGCCATTGCGGCCAGCAGGAACGCCAAGACGCTGATGATCTTGGCGCGGATGGAGATAGTGGCGAGCATAATCAGGTCTCTTGTGCTGGCGCGGGCGCGTCCGGGTGTCTTAAGGATCAACCAAAGGGAGCTGCGCCGACATCTGGCCCAAAGAGCAGATGCAAGCGGCGCCCCGGTACCGCTACGGAACCCGAAAGAGATGAACAGCGCGCTAAGAATGCCCTGCGCTCAGCGCATGAGCCTCATCGCATCCGAGAAAAACTCCGGTCCGCCGAAATTGCCTGATTTCAGTGCAAGCAGCATCTCACCTGCGGCAGCGCCAACAGCGCGCAGCACCGGGACGCCCGCGGCGATCTCCACTCCGACGAGAAACCCGGGAATCCTTAATCGGTCGACGACAGCCCCGGACGTCTCACCACCCGCGACGATCAGCCGCCGCACGCCTGATTTCACGAGATTTTCGGCGATGTCGGCCATCGTCTGCTCGATCGCGTGTCCGGCGGCGTCGCGGCCGTGGCGCGCCTGAAGGGCAGCGACATCGGCCGGCGTCGCGCTCGATGCAATCAGCACCGGCCCCTGGGCCAATCGTTCCCGCGCCCAGTCCAGCGCGCGCTGCGCTTCATTTGTCCCCGTAAGAATACGGTCGGTGTCGAGATGCAGTACTGGCATGATGCGTTCGGCGTTGGCGATCTGCTGCAGGGTGGCTTGCGAGCAGCTTCCGGCGAGGCACGCCACCTGTCCGCCGACGGCGGCCCCCTGCTCGCTGCTGGCCGCGGCCGACTTGACCTTGCCGGTCGACACCAGCGCACGGGCGAGCCCGAGGCCGATGCCGGAGGCGCCGACCGAGAGCCGATGCTCTGCGGCGACAAGGCCGATGGTCTCGAGGTCGCGGTCGAACACCGCGTCGATGATCGCGGCTCCAATGCCCTTGCCCGAGAATTCGGCAAGCCGGCCGCGCACGGCTTCCGCCCCGCGCGAGAGGGTCGCGAGATCGACGAGCCCGACCTGCGTCTTGCTCTGGCGCGCCAGCACGCGCACCAGGTTGGAATCGCGCATCGGGTTGAGCGGGTGGTCCTTCAGCGGGCTCTCGTTCAGCGGCACGGCGCCGACGAACAGATTGCCCTGATAGACGGTGCGGCCGGTCTCGGGAAAGGCCGGCGTCACCAGCACGACGGCCTCGCCGCAATCGGCACGCAGCGCGTCCATGACCGGGCCGATATTGCCGGCATCCGTGGAATCGAAGGTCGAGCAGATCTTGAACAGCACGTGGCTTGCGCCGCGGCTGCGCAGCCATGTCTCGGCCGCGCGCGAGCGCGACACCGCGAGCCCCGGCTCGATCGAGCGGCTCTTCAGCGATACCACGACGGCGTCGACCTCGGGCAGATCAAGATCATCCGCGGGCACGCCGATGGTCTGCACGGTGCGCAGGCCCGCGCGCGTCAGCGTGTTGGCGAGATCGGAGGCGCCGGTGTAGTCGTCGGCAATGCAGCCCAACGCAAGTGTCACGATTTCACTCCCGCATAAGGCTTGAACCAGGCGAGACCGTCGCTGGTCTTGCCGCGCGGATTGTATTCGCAGCCGACGAAGCCGGCATAGCCGAGCCGGTCGAGCTCTTCGAACAGGAATGGATAGTTCAGCTCCTCGCCATCGGGCTCGTTGCGCGAGGGAATGCTGGCGACCTGGATATGGCCGATGATCGGCATCATCTCGCGTAGGCGCATTGTCACGTCGCCATGGATGATCTGGCAATGATAGATGTCGAACTGGAGCTTCAAGTTGGGCAATCGCAGCTCCTGGATCAAATCGCGCGCGAAGCCGAAATCGTTGAGGAAGTAGCCGGGCACGTTGCGCGGATTGATCGGCTCGAGCACGATGTCGATGCCGTGGGCTGCGAAGAACTCGGCGGCCCATGCGACGGATTTGTAGAAGGCCTCGATCGCGAGGCGTTCGCCGCGGTTTGCGATGCCCGCCATCAAATGCAGCCGCTTGACGCCGGTGGCCCTGGCGTAGGGCAGCGCCGTCTCCAGGCTTGCCTTGAGATCATTGAAGCGCGAGGGAAGCGCCGCAAAACCTTTCTCGCCCGCGTTCCAGTCGCCCGGCGGCAAATTGAACAGCGCCTGCGTCAGGCCGTTGCGCTTCAGCCGCTCGGCCACCGCTTCCACCGGATGCTCATAGGGAAAGAGAAATTCAACGGCGGTGAATCCGGCCTGCGCGGCCGCATCGAAGCGATCGAGGAACGGCACCTCGGTGAACATCATCGAGAGGTTGGCGGCGAAACGGGGCATTGCAGATCCTCTTACTTGTCGCCGGGAAGCTTGACGCCGGTGACCTGCGCATACATCCGCGCCACCGACGCGTCGTCGTCGCGGCCCATGCCTGCGGCTGAGGTCATCAGGAACATCTGCAGCGCGGCGGCCGAGACCGGCACCGGAAATCTGGCACTGCGCGCCATGTCCTGGATGATGCCGAGATCCTTCACGAAAATCTCGACGGCACTGCGCGGCGTGTAGTCGCCGTCGAGCACATGCGGCATGCGGTTCTCGAACATCCAGGAATTGCCCGCGGATGCGGTGATCACCTCATAGACCTTGCGGATATCGAGGCCTTGCTTGGCCGCAAACGCCATCGCCTCCGAGGCAGCCGCGATGTGGACGCCGGCAAGCAGCTGGTTGATCATCTTGAACGCAGCGCCCTGGCCTGCGGCATCGCCAAGCTCATAGAGCTTGGCCGCCATGGCATCGAGCGCGGGGCGCGCCTTGGCGAAGGCGGCCGCACTGCCGGAGGCGAGGATCGTCAGCTCACCTTGCGCCGCACGCTGCGCGCCGCCGGAGATCGGCGCATCCAGATAATGCCGGCCGGTCGCTTCCAATTGCTTGGCGAGGCGCCGAGCGACGTCAGGATCCATGGTGGCGGAGGAAATGAAGACGCTGTCCTTTGGCAGGGTTTCGGCGACGCCGTCCTTGCCGAACAGGATCGTCTCGGTCTGCGCCGCATTGACGACGACGCTGACGACGATGTCGGCGCCCTTGGCCGCCTCGGCCGGCGTCGCGGCTCCGGCCCCGCCATCCTTGACGAAACGCGCAACCGCATCAGCCGAAACGTCGCAGCCGGTCACCGTGTGGCCGGCCCGCATCAGCGAGGTCGCCATGCCATATCCCATCGAGCCAAGCCCGATGACGGCGATGCGCTGGTTTTGTGTCGTGGACGCGGACATGCAACTGACCCTTCAACTAGACCTTGCTAACGTTTCCTGGAGGACCGCCTTTGCGGCGGCTCGTGATCTCGAATAACACGGCTTGGCCGCGCTGCCAAAGCGTGAGACAAGCAGGCATGACGGCCATGAAAACCGAAACGAGCATTGAAACAAGGCTGCGCGAGGATATCTGCCGGTTCGGACGGTCCCTGTTCGAGCGCGGGCTGACGCCGGGCTCATCAGGCAATATCAGTGTCCGACTGGATGGCGGCGGCTGGCTGGTGACGCCGACCAATGCCTCGCTCGGCTTCCTCGATCCCGCAAAGCTGTCGCGGCTGGACGAGCAGGGCCGGCTGGTTTCGGGCGACGCGCCGACCAAGGAAGTTCCGCTGCACACCGCGCTCTACGACACGCGCGGAAGCGCACGGGCGATCGTGCATCTGCACTCCACGCATTCGGTCGCGCTCTCGATGCTGCCGGAGATCGATCCACGCGCCGCGCTGCCGCCGATGACGGCCTATTACCTCATGAAATGCGGCGCCACCGCGCTCGTGCCCTATTACCGCCCCGGCGATCCTGCGGTGGCCGATGCGATCAAGGGGCTGGCCGGGAAATATTCATCCGTATTGCTCGCCAATCACGGCCCTGTCGTCGCCGGCGACACGCTGGAAGCGGCCGTGTTCGCGACGGAGGAACTGGAGGAAACGGCGAAGCTGTATCTGCTGCTGCGCGGGTTGAACCCGCGGTATTTATCGCCGGAGCAGGTGAAGGATCTGGTGCAGGTGTTCGGGGTGACTTTGCCGGAGCCCGGGCACGAGCATCAGTGATGGGCGGGATAAACGCCGCCTCGCCCACCACTGTCATTCCCCGCGAAGGCGGGGAATCCAGTACGCCGCGGCTTCTCGGCTCAATTACAACGGCCTCTGGAATACTGGATCGTCCGCCTTCGCGGACGATGACACTGAGAGTGCGGGACGAGCGCGCCCAACACTTTGCGGCTACAGCCCCAGATATGCCTTGCGCACGTCCGGATTGCCCTTGATCTCCGCCGAGGGGCCCTGCATCAGCACGCGGCCGGTTTGCAGGATGTAGGCGCGGTCGGCGATCTCCAGGCACTCGGCCATGCGTTGCTCGACGATCAGGACGGTCATGCCGGAGTCGCGGATCAGCTTCACGGCCTGAAAAATCTCGTCGACCAGTTTGGGCATGATGCCCTGCGAGGGCTCGTCCAGCATCAACAGCCGCGGCCGTGTCATCAAGGCGCGGCCGATGGCCAGCATCTGCTGCTCTCCGCCGGAGAGCGTTTCGGCACGCTGCTCGAGCCGTTCGGACAGACGCGGAAACAGCTTGAAGACCAGATCGAGCGGTTCTTCGCGGTTGGCCTCGCCGCGATAGAGATAGCTGCCGAGGCGCAGATTGTCGCGCACGGACAGACGCGGGAACAGGCGGCGGTTCTCCGGCACATAGGCGATGCCGGCGGCCGTGATGTGATGCTGCGCCATGCCGTTGAGCAGCTTGCCGTCGAAGGTCACGGTGCCAGAGCGCGGACGCTCGGCACCTGCGATCGATTTGAGCAGCGTCGACTTGCCGGCACCGTTGGCCCCGGCGACACAGACGATCTCGCCCTTGCTGACCTCGATACTGACCGCGGAGATCGCGACCAGGCCCTGATAGGCGGTCGTGATTTCATGCACCGACAGCATGACGATCTCCCAGATATGCCTTGATCACCTTGGGATCGCGCACGACCTCAGAGGGCTTGCCCTCGACCAGGACCTTGCCGAGGTCGAGCACGATGGCGCGATCGACCAGCGGCATCACGATCTCCATGACATGCTCGACCATCAACACCGTGATGCCGGCATCGCGCACCTTGCGCACCAGTGCCACGCCGGTCTGCGCCTCGGTCGGCGTCAGGCCGGTGAGCACTTCGTCGAGCAGCAGCAGCTTTGGTTCGGTCGCAAGCGCGCGGGCGACTTCGAGACGGCGCTTCTCGGCCGGGACGAGATCGCTCGCGAGCACGTTGGCGCGCGCGGCAAGGCCGGTGAACTCCAGCACCTGGTGCGCCTTGCGGCGCGCCTCGCGCATCACCGTGTTGCGGACGAGCGCCCCGACGATGACGTTGTCGATCACGGTCATGGTCTCAAAACTCTTGACCACCTGGAAGGTGCGCCCCACACCGCGCTGGCAGCGCTCGGCCGCCGGCAGATTGGTGACGTCCTCGCCGTCGAACCAGATCGAGCCTTGCGTCGGCGGCAGGACACCGGCAATGAGATTGAACAACGTTGACTTGCCGGCGCCGTTGGGACCGATCAGGCCGACGATCTCGCCGCGACCGACCGAGATCGAGACATCGCTGTTGGCGACGAGGCCGCCGAACCGCTGCCAGACGCCGCGGGTTTCAAGGAGCGCGGTCATCGCGTGGCTCCTTTCGCTTTCGAACGAGAGAGCAGGCTCACAAGTCCCTGCGGCAGCGCCAGCGATATCAAGACGATCAGCGTGCCGTAGACGATGAGATCCACGCCGCGGCCGGAGCCGCCGATATAGGAGCGCGTCAGCTCCGTCATCGGGATCAGGATGGCCGCGCCAAGCACCGGCCCCCAGAGCGTGCCAATGCCGCCGAGCACAGCCGGCAGCGCCATCAGCAGCGAGAACTGGAAGCCCATCACGCTTTCAGGATCGATATAGGCGAGGAACTGCGCGTAGAAGGCGCCGCCGACGGCGACGAGGAACGCGGAGACCGCGGCCGCCCCCATCTTGGAATTGAACACGACGACGCCCAGACTCTCGGCCGCTTCTGGATTGTCCTTGACCGCGCGCCACCAGAAGCCCCATTTGGAGTCCTCCAGCCACCAGGTGACGAACCAGGCGATGCAGCACAGCGCCAGCGCGAAATAGAAATACGGCAGCTTGCTGCGCATGAACTGGAATTTCAGCCAGCTGTCGCCGCGTACCGGAATGGTGATCCCCATCGCAGCGCCCGCCCATTCCCAGTTCTGGAACAGCAGGAGCCCGATCTCGGCGATGACGATGGTCGCGATCACGAAGTAATGGCCGCGGAGGCGAAAGAAGGGATAGCCGAGCCCCATCGCGATAACGGCCGCGATCCCGCCGCCGGCGAGCATCCCGAACCAGGGCAACACGCCGAACTTGGTGAACAGCAGCTCGGTGGTGTAGGCGCCGATGCCGAAATAGAGCGCGTGGCCCAGCGAGATCTGTCCGCAATAGCCGGAGAGGATGTTCCAGCTCTGCGACAGCGCCGCATACATCAAGGTCAGGACCAGGATGTTCTGGACATAGACGTTCTTGACGAACAGCGGCGCGAGCGCGGCAAGCGCGGCCAGCACCGCGGCAATGATGAGATCGCGGCGGCGCCGCGCGGCAAAATTCTTGTCCATCACATCGACCCGAACAGGCCACGCGGCCGAATGAAGACGACGAGCAGGTACACGGCATAGATGCCGACCGACTTCAGCGACGGCGGCAGCATCAGGGCGGTGACCGCTTCAACCAGGCCGACAATGATGCCGCCGGCAAAGGCGCCGAACACACTGCCGAAGCCACCGAGCGCCACCGTGACATAGGCAATCAGCGCAAAGGACGCGCCCACGTCGGGGTAGATATAGAAGAACACCGCCATGATCGCGCCGGCGAGACCGACCAGCGCAGCGCCAAGGCCCCAGCCGAACGCGAAGACGCGGTTCTTGTCGATGCCGACGAGTGCGACCGCACCGGGATCTTCGCGCGTAGCCTCCAGCGCGCGGCCGAAATCGGTGCGATGGATGAAGAAGTAAAGGCCGGCAAAGGCGGCGATCGAAACCAGCGCACCGACCAGCTGCGGCTCCGGCAGGAAGATGCCCGCAACCGAGACGGTTTTGCCGCCGAGCCAGGATTGCGGAATGCTGCGATAATCCGGCGTGAAGAACAGCTGGGCCAGGCCGCGCATGACGATGGCGAGACCGAAGGTGGTGAAGATCTGCACCATGCCGGCATTGGTCTTGGCCCGCATCGCGAACCGTACGATCAACAGGTAGATCACCGCGCCGAACACGAACATCGCAGCCGCGACCAGCGGTGCGGAGAGCAAGGGATCGATGGCGAAGTACGCGAACAGGAAGAAGGACGCGTACATCGCGATCATCAGGAACTCGCCATGGGCGAAGTTCGTGACGTCCATCAGGCCGAAGATCAGCGCGAGGCCGACGGCGATCAGTCCGTAGAGCAGGCCCATCAACAGGCCGCTCGCGAGACTTTGGACAATGGTTTCGACTGTCAGCAACTTGTCCCCCAGAAAAAGCCCTCACCCCGAGGGGCGACATCGAACGCGCATCGCAAAGGACAGGCGTGCCCTCGTCTTAGCCGACGCGGCCCTCCGCCTTATTCCGCATGACCAGGATCGGAAGCTATCGTGCGAGCTTCCGATTCCATCCTCACTTCATCGGCCAGACAGCTTGGGCTACCGCCGCCTGCGTCGGGAAGATGGTAACGAACTTGCCGCCGATATATTGCAGCAGCACGGGATCGGCGTCGTTGTTCTGGCCCATGTCATCGAACTTGACCCGTTTCCAGGGCATGATGGTCTGCTCACCCGCAATGTCGGTTGCAGCCATCGCGTCGCGGATCTTCTCGCCGTCAGTCGACTTGGCGCGGTTGATGGCGTCCGCAATCACGATCATCGCCATGAATTGCCGCGACGTGTTGTCGTTGAGATCCTTGCCCGACTTCGCCTTGAACAGATCGTTGATCTTGCCGACCATCGGCCGCTTGGCGGCGAGATCGAGCGAGAAGCTGCCGCGGGTGATCGCGCCGTCGAGCTTGTCGCCGACGGCATCGTAAAGTGCCTTTTCGGAGAAGCCGGCCGCCTGGGCCAGGATCGCGTTCGGCTTGTAGCCGAGCTCGGCCATGGTCTTGACCAGCAGGATGCCGTCCGTGGTGTAGCTCGACGGCAGCAACACGTCGGCATTGGCGGCCTTGAGCTGCTGGACTTCAGCCGACAGCGACGGCGAGTTGGCGCGGTACTTGATGTCGGCGACGATTTTGTAGCCGCGCTCGGTTGCGAGCTTGGTCTGGGCGTTGGCGGAGTCGGTGCCGAAGATCGTGTCTTCGTGGAACAGTGCCAGCGTATCGGCCTTGACGCCCTTCTTCTTCATCGAGTCGAGGAAGTCGAACATCGCGGCCGAGAACATCTCGTCGTGCGGCGAGGCGCGAAAATAGTACTTCAGCCCGCGGCGATGAAGGCTTGGCGAGGAATTGTCCGCCGACAGGAACGGGACCTGGTAACGTTCGCAGATCTGGCTGACCGTGACCGCGACCGCGCTCTGATAGGAGCCGAGCACCGCGCAGACCTTCTCCTGGGTGATCAGTCGCTCGGCTTCGGCGCGTCCCTTTTGCGGGTCGCCCTGGTGGTCGGCGTACACCATGCGGATCTTGGCACCACCGAGACCCGGCAAGCCGACGCCCTTTGCCAGCGGAAGGTCGAAATCCTGATCGTTGTTGATGATGTCGATTGCGGTCTCGAACGCGCGCTGCGCATCGACACCGACCTGGGCGCCGGCACCCGACAGGGGATAGGTCGCGCCGATCACCACCTCGGACGTTTGCGCGCGTGCGGCTAGCGGCAGCAGTGCGGCAGCGGCGGTGGCCCCTAACAGAACGTCGCGGCGAGTGATCGTCATTGGCTAAGTCCCCTGTTATTCGCGCGTATCGAATGAAACGATTGGCAAACTGCGTAAAGCCCGAAGAAGCAGCAAACGCTGCCTACTAAATCACGGCCATGTTCCTGTTCTTCAGATCCGTCACCAGCATCAAGCCGGGCGAATGCGTGATTGCGAAAGGTAGCTTGGCAGCGTTGATCACCGATTGCGGCGTCACGCCGCAGGCCCAGAACACCGGAATCTCGTCATCGGCAACAGGTACGGGATCACCATAATCAGGCTTGGCGATATCCTTGATGCCGATCAAATGCGGATGGCCGAGATGCACGGGGGCACCGTGCACGGCCGGATAGCGCGAGGTGATCTGCACCGCGCGGATCGCATCGGCCGGCTTGAACGGACGCATCGAGACCACCATCGGGCCCGCGAACGGCCCTGCCTCGCCACAGGCGATGTTGGTGCGGTACATCGGAACGCGCACGTTCTCTTCGATGTGACGGATCGGCATGCCCTCGTCGAGCAGCGCCTCTTCGAACGAGAACGAGCAGCCGAGCACGAAGGTCACGAGATCGTCGCGCCAATAGCTGGTGACATCGGTAGGCTCGTCCACGACTTCGCCGTCGCGCCAGACACGGTAGCGCGGCACGTCGGTGCGGATGTCAAGGTCGGCGCCAAGCGCGGGGATGTAGGGGCTGCCGACATCAGACATGCCGATGATCGGGCACGGTTTCGGATTGAGCTGGCAGAAGCGGTGGAAGGCGCTGGCGTATTCGGCGGGAAGGATCGCCAGATTGCCCTGGACAAAGCCAGGGGCGACCCCTGCGGTGGATCCGACCTGGCCGCCGCGATAGGCCAGCCGCGCCTGGCGGCTCGGGAGCGTTTCGGGCGTTTCAGTTTGCTGCGCTGCCACCAAAACAGTCATTTCATCGACCTGCCTATGAACTCGACAAGCCTAGCCAACATCAAGCATACTATAAAGTCTAATCGTCCTTTTTAATCGATATCGATAAAGTAACTTTATCGATCGGGAAAATCCTTCCAATGCTGGACTTCAGGTCGATCGAAACCTTCCTCTGGGTTGTGAAGCTCGGCAGCTTCCGAGGCGCCGCGGCGCGGCTCAATACCACCCAGCCTGCGATCTCCCAACGCATCGCTCAGCTCGAACGCGAGATGGGCGTGAAGCTCCTGAACCGCGATCATCGCGTGGCTTCGCCGACCCCGAGCGGCCGGCAGATGATGGTCTACGCCGAGAAGCTGATCGGCTTGCGCGCCGCGATGATGGCCGAGATCGGCGATCGCTCTGCCATGCGCGGCGTGATGCGGCTCGGTGTCGCCGAGACCATCGTGCACACCTGGCTGCCGCGGCTGGTGAAGAGCGTCAACGAGATCTATCCCAACCTGTCGCTGGAGATCGAGGTCGACATCACGCCGAACCTCACCGCGCGATTGCTCGCGCAAGAGATCGAGCTGGCTTTCGTGGTCGGACCGCTGTCGGCCTCGGGCGTGCACAACCGCATGCTCGCGGACTATCCGATCGGCTTTCTCGCCAGCCCGTCACTCGGGCTCGGTCATGGGCCTGTCACGCTCGCCGATCTCGCGCGGTTTCCGATCATCACCTTCCCGCGCAAGACAAGGCCCTACGAGGTGGTGCGCGAGGTGTTCGACCGGCCCGACCTGCCACCGATCCGTCTTCACGCCTCCGCCTCGCTCGCCACCGTGATCCACATGGCGGTGGAAGGCCTCGGCATCGCCGTGATCCCCGACGCCATCGTCGAGAACGAGCTCGCCGACGGAAGGCTGCAATTGCTCGACACCGACCTTCAGATCGCACCGCTGACATTCACGGCGAGCTGGCTCGCCTCCCCCGACGTCGTCGCAGTGCAGCGCGTCGCCGAGCTTGCATGTCAGATTGCGCAGAGCAGCCTCGCGGTTGACGCGCCCGCGCTGGCGCGTCATTGAAAAAGGCGCCGGATTTTGTACCGTCATTCCGGGGCTTACGAAGTGAGAACCCGGAATCTCGAGATTCTCGGGTGCGCGAGAGCGCACCAGAGTTCGCCTTCGGCGCCCCGGAATGACAGCGACTAATGGAAGAGACGCATGAGCCGAGCCGCGACCAATTTGCAAATCGATTCCGCCCGCCTCTGGGACTCCATCCACGAAACCGCGCAATTCGGCGCGACGGCCAAAGGCGGTGTGCGGCGGTTGACGCTCAGCAGCGAAGACAAGCAGGTTCGCGACTGGTTCCGAAAGGCCTGTGAGGACGCCGGGCTCGAGGTTCACACCGATGCGCTCGGCTCGCAATTCGGCCTGCGCAAGGGCCGCGACATGTCGAAGCTGCCCGTCGGCATCGGCTCGCATCTCGACACCCAGCCGACCGGCGGCAAGTATGACGGCATTCTGGGAACGCTCGGCGCGCTCGAGGTGATCCGGACGCTGAACGACGCCGGCATTGAGACCGAAGCGCCGATCTGCATCGTCAACTGGACCAACGAGGAAGGCTCGCGCTTCGCGCCGGCAATGATGGCGTCCGCCGCTTACGTCGGCGATTTCACCACCGACGATATCCTGTCGCGCAAGGATATCGACGGCACCACCGTAGGCCAGGCGCTCGACAGCATCGGTTACCGCGGCGACAAGCCGGTCGGCTTTCTGAAACTCGGCTGCTTTGTCGAGCTGCACATCGAGCAGGGACCAATCCTCGAAGCCGAGGGCAAGACCATCGGCGTGGTCGATTCCGGCCAGGGCGTGCTGTGGTACGACGGCAAGATTTCCGGCTTCGAGAGCCATGCGGGATCGACCCCCATGCCGCTGCGGCGCGATGCGCTGGCGACACTGTCGGAGATCGTGCTGGCGATGGAGGCCATCGCGAAGAAGCACGGACCGAACGCGGTCGGCACCATCGGCGAAGCCGTGATCGCAAAGCCCTCCCGCAACGTGATCCCTGGCGAGATCGCCTTCACCATGGATTGCCGCAGCGCCGATGGCGCGATCATGGATGCGCTCGATCGGGATTTACGCGCCGCCATCGCCGAGATCGCCGCGCGACGCAAGGTCGACGTCAAGATCGACCTGGTCTGGCGCAAGGCACCGACGCATTTCGATCCGAAGCTGATCGCCGCGGTCGAGAATGCCGCCAAGACGCTCGGCTACTCCTCCCGCCGCATTACCTCCGGTGCCGGCCACGACGCCTGCAACCTCAACACCATCATGCCGGCAGCGATGGTATTCGTCCCCTGCAAGGACGGCGTCAGCCACAACGAGCTGGAAGACGCCACGCAGCCCGACTGCGCCGCGGGCACCAACGTGCTGATGCACACCGTGCTGGCGGTTGCCGGCGTCGCATCCTGATCGGAGACAGACATGCGCGGAGTTTTCGTCGACGCCAACGAGGCGCTCGCCGTCATCATGGAGCGGCTGGAGAAGCCTGGTGATCCCAAGGTTCGCATCCACAGGGATCCCGACATCAAGCCCGAGCAATATCCTGAGATCCTCGACGGCGCCGAGATCGCGATTGTCGATCATACGGCGCTGCCGACGGAGGTTGCGAAGAAGTGCACGGGCCTGAAGCACGTCGTATTCCTCGGCACCGGCGCACGCAGCTACATGAACCCGGAGGAGCTCGCCGAGCTCGGCATCTCCGTGCATCTGATCAAGGGCTATGGCGACACGGCGGTGGCGGAATCCGCGATCGCACTGATGTGGGCCTCGGCCCGCGTCATCGCGATGATGGACCGCGAGATGCGCGCCGGAAACTGGCTGCGCGAGGACGGCATGCAGCTGACCGGCAAGACGCTCGGCCTGATCGGGTTCGGCGGCATCGCGGCGGAGGTCGCACGGATCGCATCCGGCAGCGGCATGAAGGTGATCGCCTGGAACCGCTCGCCGAAGAGCCATCCGGGGGTCGAGTTCACCGAGCTCGACACGCTGCTGGCGCGGAGCGACGTCGTGTCGCTGCATCTGCTGCTCAACGACGAGACGCGCGGCATGATCAGCCGCGAGAAGATCGCCAAGATGAAGCCCGGCGTCGTCTTCATCAACACCGCGCGCGCCGCCATCGTCGACGAGCAGGCGATGATCGATGGGCTGAAATCGGGCCATATCCGCCATGCCGGCCTCGACGTCTTCAACATCGAGCCGCTGCCGGCGAACCATCCGCTGACCAGGATCCCGAACGTGACGCTGTCGGCGCATTCGGCCTTTCGTACACCGGAAGCGAGCGAGAACCTGATCGAAGCCGCGTGGGTCCATTGCCGCCGGATCGTGAACTCGTAGGGTGGGTTAGCTTTGCGGATGCGCAACGCGCATCGGCAAGGCGTAACCCACCACTGTCTGTCTCCCCGGAGACAGGAGAGGTGGGTTACGGCTTCGCCTAACCCACCCGACCCTCCCACCGACTCGTAGAGGATAAGAGCAACAACAATGGCCGACTATCGCACCATCAAGGCGGAGCCGCTCACCAACGCCATCCGCGCCATCGTCAAGGCCGGCGGCTCCTCGGACCGCGAAGCCGAGCTCGTGTCGACCAACTTGGTCGAAGCCAATCTCAAGGGGCACGATTCGCACGGCGTCGGCATGATCCCGCGCTATGTCCAGAGCGTCGTCAATGGGGGCCTCGCCGTGAACGCGCACGTCAAGATCGTGCTCGACGCCGGTCCGCTTCTCACCCTCGACGGCCTCACCGGCTACGGCCAGGTGATCGGCCATGAAGCGATGGAGCTCGCGGCCGCGCGCGCCAAGCAGAACGGCGTGTGTCTCGTCGGCCTCTCCAACGCGCACCACATCGGCCGCATCGGCCACTGGGCCGAGCAGTGCATCGACCACGGCCTGGTCTCGATCCACTTCGTCAACGTGATCTCGCGCCCGATCGTGGCGCCCTGGGGCGGCAGCGATGCGCGCCACGGCACCAACCCGTTCTGCGTCGGCATTCCCCGGAGGGGTAAGGAGCCGATCGTGCTCGACTTCGCCACCAGCCGGATCGCGCAGGGCAAGACCCGCGTCGCCCACAACAAGGGCGCCGAGCTCGAGCCCGGCACCATCATCGACCATGAGGGCAAGCCGACCGTCAATCCGCGCTACACCGTGATCCCGCCCTACGGCGCCATCCTGCCATTCGGCGAACACAAGGGTTCGGGGCTCGCGTTGGTGTGCGAAATCCTTGGCGGTGCGCTCTCCGGCGGAGAGGTGGTCAAGGGCCCGTCAGACGGCAAGTACAACGTCATCAACGGCATGCTCTCGATCGTCATCGATCCGGCCAAGCTCGGCACCGCGGAGAATCTTGCACGCGAGGTCGAAAGCTTCGTCGCCTGGCACACCGGCTCGCCGCCCGGCCCCGGCGTCGACAAGGTCAAGATCGCCGGTGAACCCGAACGCGAGACCAAGAAGAAGCGGCTCGCCGAAGGCATTACGGTCGATCCGACCACCTGGCACGAGATTATCGAGGCCGGAAAGAAGTTCGGGCTGGACCAGGCGGCGATCGAGAAGATCGCGGGCTAGCTACGACCGAAGCTTATGTTTAATCGTAGGGTGGGTTAGTCGTGCAGATGCGCGAAGCGCATCTGGGCGGCGTAACCCACCACTGTTCGTATCGGCGGAAACAGAAGAGGTGGGTTGCGCCCAGCGGACCACGCTTCGCGCGGCCGCAGGCCTAACCCACCCTACGCAGTGTTGCCCCCGCCTTAATCCACCATATCCGCAACCGCCTTGCCGCACGCCGTGGTATCGGCATTGCCGCCGAGATCCTTGGTGCGCAGCGTACGTTCCGCCAGCGTGCGCTCGATCGCCTCGACGATCGATTGGCCGGCTTCCTTCTCGCCGAGATGCTCGAACATCATCGCACCGGACCAGATCATGCCGATCGGGTTGGCGATGCCCTGCCCCGCGATGTCAGGCGCCGAGCCGTGCACCGGCTCGAACACCGAGGGGAAATTGCCTTCAGGGTTGATGTTGCCCGACGGCGCGATGCCGATGGTTCCGGTGCAGGCCGGGCCGAGATCGGAGAGGATGTCGCCGAACAGGTTCGAGCCGACGACGACGTCGAACCAATCAGGGTGCAGCACGAAGTTCGCGGTGAGAATGTCGATGTGGTACTTGTCCCACTTCACGGACGGATACTTCTTGGCCATCGCCTCCACGCGCTCGTCCCAGTAGGGCATGGTGATGGAAATGCCGTTCGACTTGGTCGCCGAAGTCAGATGCTTCTTCGGCCGCGACTGGGCGAGCTCGAAGGCGAACTTCAGGATGCGGTCGACGCCGGTGCGGGTCATCACCGTCTGCTGCGTCACGAACTCGCGGTCGGTGTCCGGGAACATCCGGCCGCCGACCGAGGAATATTCGCCTTCGGTGTTCTCGCGCACCACCCAGAAATCGATGTCGCCGGGCTTGCGACCGGCCAGCGGCGACGGCACGCCGGGCATCAGCCGCACCGGGCGCAAATTCACATACTGGTCGAACTCGCGGCGGAACTTGATCAGCGAGCCCCACAGCGAGACGTGATCCGGAATCTTCGCCGGCCAGCCGACCGCACCGAAATAGATCGCATCGTGCTTGCCGATCTTCTCCTTCCAGTCGTCAGGCATCATCTGGCCGTGCTTCTCGTAATAGTCGTAAGACGAGAAGTCGAAATGATCGAAATGCAAGGACACGCCGTGCTTTTTCGCCGCTGCCTCCAGAACGCGCAGGCCCTCGGGCATCACTTCCTTGCCGACGCCGTCGCCGGGAATGACCGCGATGCGGTATTGTTTCTTGCTCATCGAGAACGTCCTTGGTTGGTCCGGCAGCCGCCGTCGTTTTGACCGCACTGCAATGGACCAAAGTCGGCAGCAGTGCAACGCTGCACTGCAATGTTGACCGTGGCGCAACCGAACGCCTACTGATTTCATCCCGTACCCATTCTGCGAGTAGCTCCCATGGATCTGCATCTGCGCGGCAAGCGCGTCCTGATCACAGGCGCGTCCAAGGGCATTGGCGCCGCCGCCGCCGAGGCGTTTGCCGAGGAAGGCGCAAACCTCCTGCTCGCCGCCCGCAGCGGCGATCAGCTCAAGGCGCTGGCCGACCGCCTGCGCTCCGCGCATCAGATCGATGCCGCGACGAGTGTCGTGGATCTGCGTAAGGAAGAGGACGTGGCGCGGCTCGCCAAGGAAGCCGCCGATATCGACGTGCTCGTCAACAATGCCGGCGATATCCCCGGCGGCTCCATCGACAAGATCGATGAAGCGACCTGGCGCCACGCCTGGGATTTGAAGGTGTTCGGCTACATCAACCTGACGCGACATATCTACGTGCAGATGAAGGCCAAAGGCGGCGGCGTCATTGTCAACGACATCGGCGCAGCCGGCGAAAAGTTCGACGCCAATTACATCTGCGGCAGCGCCGGCAATGCCGCGCTGATGGCCTTCACCCGCGCGCTCGGAAGCAAGAGCCTTGCAGACAACATCCGCGTGGTCGGCATCAATCCCGGCCCCGTCGGCACCGATCGTCACGTCACCTTGCTCAAGACCCGCGCAAAACACCAGTTCGGCGATGAGAGCCGCTACAAGGAATTCCAGAAAGGCCTGCCGCTCGGCCGCCCCGCGCATGCGCGCGAAATCGGCGACCTCATGGCGTTCCTGGCGTCGGATCGTGCAGGGTATACGTCCGGCGTGATCTATACGGTGGACGGCGGCATCAGCGCCGGCTGGGGTTAGATTTCTCCGTCATTGCGAGCGCAGCGAAGCAATCCAGACTTTCGCCGCAGATGCATTTCTGGATTGCTTCGCTACGCTCGCAATGACGATACGATAAGCACAGGAGTAGGTACTTGTCTCAAGACCTGATCCGCGAAACCGCGTGCACCGTCGTCGACATCCTGCGCTCCGGCGACGTCTCTCCGCTCGAGCTGCTGGAGGTGCTGGAGAAGCGCGTCAAGGACGTCGACGGCAAGGTGAACGCGTTGCCGATACTGTGCTTCGATCGCGCGCGGACGCACGCGAAGGCGCTGATGCAGAAACCGGCCGGTGCACGCGGGCTGCTGGCGGGGCTGCCGGTACCGATCAAGGACCTGACCGATGTCGCAGGCGTGCTGAACACGCAGGGCTCGCCGATCTTCAAGGACAATATCCCAGCCAAGTCCGACCTCATGGTCCAGAACCTCGAAGCCAATGGCGCGGTGGTCTACGCAAAATCCAACACGCCGGAGTTCGGCGCCGGCGCCAACACCTTCAACGACGTGTTCGGCGCGACGCTCAATCCCTGGGACACGACGAAATCGGCGGCGGGCTCGTCAGGCGGCGCGGCCGTGGCGCTCGCCACCGGCATGGCGTGGCTCGCAGAAGGTTCCGACATGGGCGGCTCCTTGCGCAGCCCGGCGGCTTTCTGCGGCGTTGTCGGCATGCGGCCGAGCATCGGCCGCGTCGCGCATACGCCCAAGTCGGCCATCAACCGCAATCTCGGCGTGGTCGGCCCGATGGCGCGCAATGTCGAGGATCTCGCGCTGCTGCTGGACGCCATGAGCGGCGACTATGCGGAGGATCCGCTCTCGCTGCCGGCACCCACAACCTCGTTCCTGTCGGCGGCGCAGTCGCCCAAAAAGCCGAAACGCATCGCCTATTCGCCCGATCTCGGCATCACCCCTGTCGATCCCGAAGTGAAGGCGATCACGCGCAAGGCCGCCGAACGCTTCGCGGAGGCCGGCGCCATCGTCGAGGAGGCGCATCCGGACTGGCGCGAGGCGCATGAATGCTTCCACGTGCTGCGCGCCTTCGATTTCGCCATGACCAAGGCCAATCTGCTGCGCACCAAGCGCGACCTGCTCAAGCCCGAGGTGATCTGGAACATCGAGGAAGGCCTCAAGCTCACGGTCGATCAGCTCGCCCGCGCCGAAGCCCAGCGCGTCGGCATGGCCGCGCGCGCGATCGAGTTCTTCAAGACCTACGATCTGCTGCTGACGCCGACCACGATCGTGCCGCCCTTCCCGATCGAGCACCGCTATGTCGCCGAATGCGCCGGCAAGCGGTTCGAGAATTACATCCAATGGCTCGGCATCGTCTACGCCATCACGCTCGCCTGCTGCCCGTCGCTGTCGCTGCCCTGCGGCTTCACCGCCTCGGGCTTGCCGGTGGGTGTCCAGGTCGTCGGCGCACCGCGCGCGGATGCGCAGGTGATCGCCGGCGCGAAGGTACTGGAGGACATTTTGGGCCTGCGCGGGCAGACGCCGATCGATCCCAGGGTGAAGTAGCCGCTCTCGTGCCTCCGACGCAGCGCTCGCGCGCTGCACCTTGTCCGGGACGCGCCTCACCTTCCCCTCGCCTCCAGGCCGCGGCTGTAGCGCGACATCGCGAAGCAAAAGACGAAATAGATCGCGGCAACGAAAATGTAGACCTCGACCGAAAACTGCTGCCAGGCCGGATCGATGATCGCGGTCTTGGCGGTCGTCAGCAGATCGAAGATGCCAATGATCAGCACCAGGCTGGTGTCCTTGAAGAACGCGATGAAGGTATTGACCAGCGGGGGGATGACATGGCGGATCGCCTGAGGCAGCACGACCAGCCGATGTTTGCGCCAGTAGGACAGCCCGAGCGCGTCGGCCGCTTCATATTGCCCGCGTGGCACGGCCTGGAGACCGCCGCGGATCACTTCGGCCAAATAAGCCCCTGCGAACAGGATGATCGCGATCTGCGCGCGCAGCAGCTTGTCGATGTTGAACCCCGCGGGCATGAACAGCGGAAACATCACGCTCGCCATGAACAGCAGGCTGACCAGCGGCACGCCGCGGATCAGCTCGACATACAGCACCGAGAGCGAACGGATCGCCGGCAGCTTTGAGCGCCGGCCGAGCGCGACCAGAATGCCGAGCGGGAAACCGAACGCCAATCCGAACGTCGCCAGGATCAGCGTCACCGGCAGGCCGCCCCAGCGATCCTGCGAGACGAACGACAGCCCGAACAGGCCGCCCCACATCAGCACGCTGATCAGCGCCAGCGCGCCGATCCAGAGATAGACCAGCTCGCGCCGCCACAGGGCGCGGCGGGTGGAGAGAAAGTACAGCGCGATGAACAGCGCGACCGATAGCGCCGGCCGCCACTGCTCGTCGAACGGATAGGTCCCGAACAGGATGAAGCGGTACTTTTCGGGAATGATCGCCCAGCAGGCACCTAAACCGCGCACGGCCTTGCAGGCGCTGGAATCGTTGGCCGGCGTGAGCCAGACCGCGTTCGCGATGCCCCATTGCACGAAGCTGATCACGCCTTTGGCCAGCACCGCCAGCAGGATGATCGAGAGAATGCCGTTGGCGATCGACGAGAACAGATTGGTGCGCAGCCAGCGCAGCACCGGGTTGCCGCTTTGCGGGCGGCGGGCGGCGCGTGGCAGATCCGGCATGTCGGTGATCGCGGTCATGCTCAGCGCTCCGCAAGCGCGATGCGCGCATTGTACCAGTTCATGAAGAAGCTGATGCCAAGACTGATAGTGAGGAACACGGCCATGATCAGCGAGATCACCTCGATCGCCTGGCCGGTCTGGTTCAGCGTCGTGTTGGCCACCGAGACCACGTCCTGATAGCCGATCGCGACCGCAAGCGAGGAGTTCTTGGTCAAATTGAGATACTGGCTCGTCATCGGCGGCACGATCACGCGCAGCGCTTGCGGCAGGATGATCTGCCGCAGCATGAAGCTGCGGCGCAGGCCGAGTGCGCTGGCGGCATCCCACTGCCCGCGCGGCACCGATTGGATGCCGCTGCGCACGATCTCGGCGATGAAGGCCGAGGTGTAGGTGACGAGCGCGATCAGCAGTGCAAAATATTCCGGCGCGAGCGTCAGCCCGCCGACGAAGTTGAAGCCGCGCAATTGCGGCCATTCGATCGTCCAGGACACGCCGAGCAGCAGCGACACCGCGGCCGGCAGCACGGCAATGAGGCCGAGCGCAAAGGGCCAGGCCGGGCGCGGCTTGCCGTCGCGCATCTGCTGCGCGACCAGCCATCGCCTGATGACAAGGAACGCAATGAAGCCCAGCACGGCCGTGCCGAGCACCAAGAGCTGCGGCGCCAGAATCGGGATCGCCGGCAGGATCAGGCCGCGATTGGAGAGGAACACGCCGTCGACCGGCCGCCACGCCGCGCGTGCGGCCGGCAAGCCCTGCATCAGCACGTACCAGAACAGGAGCTGAAGCAGCAGCGGAATGTCGCGCAGGACTTCGACATAGAGGGCGGCAAGTCGCGACAGCAGCCAATTCGTCGACAGCCTGGAGATGCCGATCAGCGTGCCCAGGATGGTCGCGAGCACGATGCCGATCACCGCGACGCGCAGCGTGTTGGCGACGCCGACGACGAAGGCCCAGAGGTAGCTGTCTCTCGGATTGTACGCGAGCAGGCTGTCGGCGATCGGCATGCTGGCCTCGCGGCCGAGAAAGGCAAAGCCGGTGGTGATGCGGCGGGCCGAGAGGTTGGTGACGGTGTTGGACCAGAGGAAGACGATGACGGCAACGGCAATGCCGACCACCAGCACCTGCCAGAACAGGCCCCTCAATTCGTTTGGCCCGAGCGCGCCGAAGAAACTGCGGCGCGGCGGCGGCCTGGGATCATCTGAGGTCACGGCACAAAAATCCTTCTCGAAAACAGCGATTTCCGGCGGCGCGCATCAACTGTTGCATCAAAATCGTTTCCGTGCAACAAATGTTTCATGGCCGTATCAGCGAAATCCTCGCCGTTGAGCGAACTGCGCATTGCGTTGCCATCGCTCCCCCTGCGCTTGCAGGAGGTCGGACGTTTTGTCGCGGCCAACGATTACGACGCCACCACCCGCTCGATGCGTGATCTCGCTGCCGAGGCCGGCGCCGATCCTGCCGCGTTCACGCGCCTTGCCAAGGCGATCGGCTATTCCGGCTGGGATGAGTTGCGCGCGGCGCTGACCGAGGCACGGCGGCCGTCCCAGACCTCGCCGTTCTCGGCTCGCGCCAAAGGCAGCCGCCACGGCCCGCATGCCGACGTCACACTCATCACCGACAAGCTCGAGGCCGAAGCTGCCGGCCTGCCGCGCATCTCCGCCCACGCGATTGCGGACGCGGCCCGCACGCTGCACGGTGCGAAACGGATCTGGATCGCCGGCTATCGCAGCTGCCGCAGCGTCGCCGAATTGCTCAACTACGAGCTCAGGCTGTTCCGCCCCGAGCAGGTGCAGATCGTCGGTGCGTCCGGCCCCGACGATCTCGATCTCGGCGCGTTCCGTCCCGGCGAAGCCGTCGTCGTCATTGGCTTTGTGCCTTACACGAATGCGAGCGTCCGCGTTGCACAAGCGGCGCATCGCGCCGGCGCAACGCTGATCGCCATCGCGGACAGTCTCTCGGCACCGATGGCCGAGGGCGCCGACCACGTGCTGCTGTTCGAAGCAGCCTCTTCGCCCGGTTTCTTTCCGAGCCTCACCGGCGCAATTGCGATCGCGCAGTCGCTCGCTGCAGTAACGTTCTCGCTCGGCGGCACGGCCGCCAAGAAGCGCCTGGAAAATACCGAGGCCCGGCTCGCCACGGCCTCCACCTACGTTTCAGAGAAAGGTTGACCCATGAGCCCCCCCACCACCCGCGTGCTGCACCGCTCGCTGCGAGAGACGCCGCCGAAGGCGATCGGCGGCGAAGGCGTCTATCTGTTTGGCGAGGACGGACGGCGGGTGATCGACGCTTCCGGCGGCGCGGCGGTGTCCTGCCTCGGCCATCAGCATCCGCGTGTGATCGCCGCGATGGCGAAGCAGGCCTCGACGCTCGCTTATGCGCACACCGCCTTCTTCGCCTCCGAGCCGGCCGAAGCGCTCGCCGAGAGGCTCGTCGGCGATGAGCCCGGTGGTCTCGCCTACGCCTATTTCGTCAGCGGCGGATCGGAGGCGATCGAGGCCAGCATCAAGCTCGCCCGGCAATATTTCATTGAGCGCGGCGAACCGCAGCGGCAGCATTTCATCGCGCGACGCCAGAGCTATCACGGCAATACGCTCGGTGCGCTCGCCGCCGGCGGCAATGCCTGGCGCCGCGCGCCCTACGCACCGCTGCTCTCGGCCGCCTTCAGCCATGTAACACCGGCGTTCGCGTATCACGAGAAGCACGACGGCGAATCCGACGCGCAATTCGTGGCGCGCCTCGCCGCGGAGCTCGAAGCGGAGTTTCAGCGGCTTGGCCCCAACACGGTCGCCGCGTTCCTCGCCGAGCCCATCGTCGGCGCCACCGCCGGCGCGGTGACTGCGCCCGACGGCTACTTCAGGGCCGTGCGCGAGATTTGCGACCGGCACGGCGCGCTGCTCATTCTCGACGAGGTCATGTGCGGCATGGGCCGCACCGGCACCACGCACGCCTGGCAGCAGGAAGGCGTCGCCCCTGATATCCAGGCGATCGCAAAGGGTCTTGGCGGCGGCTATCAGCCGATCGGTGCGATGCTGGCGAGCAGGGCGATCATCGACACCATCCGCGCCGGATCTGGCGCGTTCCAGCATGGCCACACTTATCTCGCACATCCCCTCGCCTGCGCAGCGGCGCTCGCCGTGCAGGACGTGATCCGCGAGGACAATCTGCTCGAGCAAGTGAAGCAGCGCGGCAAGCAGCTCGAGCAGCGGCTCACCGAGCGCTTCGGCAATCACCGCCATGTCGGCGACATCAGGGGACGCGGCCTGTTCTGGGCGATCGAGCTCGTCGCCGATCGCGCCACGCGCACATCTTTCGATCCGGCGCTCAAGCTGAACCACAAGATCAAGGCGGAAGCGTTCGCCAACGGGCTCGGCTGCTATCCCGGCGGCGGCACCGTGGACGGCGTCCGCGGCGACCATGTGCTGCTGGCGCCGCCTTATATCGCGTCCGCAGATGAGATCGACCAGATCGTCGACAAGCTCGGCACGAGCGTCGACAACGTGTTGCGTAGTGTCAATCATTGAGGGGAGAGTAGCATGATGAGGAAAGTGGTTATCGCAGCGGGCGTGCTCGCGGCATCGGCGGTGGTCGCCCAGGCGGCGACGCTCGACACGGTCAAGAGCCGTGGCACGCTGGTGTGCGGCGTCAGCGCCGGCTTTGCCGGCTTCTCGGCACCGGATTCTCAGGGCAATTACAAGGGCCTCGATGTCGACTATTGCCGCGCGCTCGCCGCCGGTGTGCTCGGCGATCCCAACAAGGTGCGCTATGTCGCGCTGACCGCACAGAACCGCTTCACGGCGCTGCAGTCCGGCGAGATCGACGTGCTCTACCGCAATTCGACGCAGACGTACCTGCGCGGCGTGACGCTTGGCCTGCGCCAGGGTCCGATCAATTTCTACGACGGTCAGGGCTTTGTCGTGAAGAAGGACCTCGGCGTGAAGGAGATCAAGGATCTCAAGGGCGCCACCGTCTGCGTCGCGCAGGGCACCACGCACGAGGTCACGCTCGGCGATTACGGCCGCGCCAACGGCATCGACTGGAAGCCGCTGGTGTTCGACCGCGTCGACACCATGTACCAGACCTTCTTCGGCGGTCGCTGCGATGCCATGACCCAGGACGCCTCGGCGCTCGCCGGCGCGGTGACGACTGCGGCGCCGAACCCGGCCGACTACGTCGTGCTGCCGCAGACCATCAGCAAGGAGCCGCTCGGCCCCTTCACCCGCAATGGCGACGAGGTCTGGAGCGACATCATCACCTGGCTGCACTACGGCCTGATCGAAGCCGAGGAGCTCGGCGTCACCCAGGCCAATGTCGACGAGATGACGAAGTCGCAGACGCCCGCCATCCAGCGGCTGCTCGGCACCACCGGCGATCTCGGCTCGCGGCTTGGTCTCGACAACAAATGGCTGGTCACGGCGATCAAGGCCACCGGCAATTACGGCGAGATCTACGAGCGCAACGTCGGCAAAGCGAGCCCGCTCAAGCTCGAGCGTGGCCTCAACGGCCTCTGGAGCAAGGGCGGCCTGATGTACGCAGTGCCGTTCAAGTAAAGCCGCGTGTCCCGGACGCGCTGCGGCGTTCCCGGCGATGCGAAGCATCGTCCGGTACGCCGCTGCGCAGAGCGGGGGACCCAGCAGCTACAATGGGCCCCGGCTCTGCAGCGCAACACTTCGCATTGCGCTGCGTCCGGGGCACGAGACCTCCCAGGTAGTCACGTTCAATGACGACATCTCCTCGCATCGCCCTGATCCATGCCCTCAAGCACTCCATCGCCCCGATCGAAGCGGCGTTCGCGCAAGCGTGGCCGGAGGCGCGGCTGATGAACCTGCTCGACGACAGCCTGTCGGCGGATCTGGCGCGTGACGGCAAGCTTGGCGACGCCATGACGGAGCGCTTCCTTGCGCTCGGCGATTACGCCGCAGCCACGGGCGCGAACGCGATCCTGTTCACCTGCTCGGCCTTCGGCCCCTGCATCGAAGCGGTCGCGCGCGCACACGCACCGATGCCGGTGCTGAAGCCGAACGAAGCCATGATCGAGCGAGCGGTGACGATGGGCAAGCGCATCGGCCTGCTCTCCACCTTCCCGCCGACGCTGGTCTCGATGCCGCCGGAGTTTCCGGCCTCCGTCCAGATCGTGCCGAAACTCGCCGAGGGCGCGCTGGCCGCACTCGATCGCGGCGACCGCGCCATGCATGACCGGCTGATCGTCGAGGCGTCAAAAGACCTGCGCGACTGCGACGTGATCGCACTGGCCCAGTTCAGCATCGCATCATCAGCTCCGCTGGTCGCGGAAGCCACCGGCCGGCCGGTCGTGACGACGCCGGACAGCGCGGTCGAGAAGCTGAAGGGGCTGCTGAAGGCGACGCCTTAAGCGCCCGCCTTCTTGCGCCGCTGCGCGTCCTTGATCGCAACGGCGAGCGCTGCCTTGGTCTCGTTGACGAAATCCTCGACCAGCTCCTCGCGCGTGGCATGCGCGGCCTCGCCGGTGAACAGGCCCTGCGCGGCCAGCATCACCACGCCGTGCAGCGCCGCCCAGATCTTCAGCGCCTGCCGCTCGCGCAAATAGCCGACCGCGGGGGCCTCCAGCGCTTCGATCACGAGCGCAAAAGTCTCCCGCGTGGCCTCGTTCAGCTCGCTGCCCTTGGCCGCGCACGAGACGGTGCGGGACGCAAACATCAGACGGTAGACGCCGTTACGGCGCAGACCGAAATCGAGCGTCGCCTGCGCCAGCCGTGACAATTTCGATTGTTTCGACGGCTTCGTCATGGCTTCGCGCAACATCGCGCTGAACTGCCGGAAGGCCTCGGCCGTTGCCGCGGCCAGCAACGCATCGCGATCGGCAAAATGCCGGTAGGGTGCCGGCTGCGAGACGCCGAGCTGCTTTGCCAGGGCCTTGATGCTGATCGCTTCCGCCCCGCCCTGCTCCGCCTCGCGCAACGCGGCCTTGATCAGGGCGTCACGGAGATCGCCATGGTGGTAGGTATTCTCGGGCTTGCGGGCGAGTTGTGATCGCATGTCAGGCGCGAGCCTATAAGTTTGCGCTTGACAGGGGAAGCCTGCCGCGAATGTAATAGCATATAACTTAGAATGAGCGGCAAATGCCGCCGACAATAGACAAGAGGAACGCGCAGCCCCTCGGGCTACGCCCACACGACCGAGGGAGCCGCAATGGCAGAACGACTGAAAGTTCACGTCGATCCCGACAAATGCCAGGGCCATGCACGCTGCAAGGCGCTGGCGCCGGAGCTGTTCGAGCTCGACGAATATGGCAACGCCCACGAGGCCGGAGACGGCACAGTCCCGCCGGGGCTCGAAGACAAGGCCTGGCTTGCCAAATCCAACTGCCCGGAAATCGCGATCGATGTGATCGAGGAGTAGCGCGGCGCCTGCCCGCGCCCTCGCGTGCCTTCAGCGAACACGAGCCTCAAGGGATTCTTCCGATGTCCGATGTCAGCCAGCCCGTCGCCCATCCGCCCGTGACCGACTGGGTCAACGATTTCGACCACACCGATCCGCAATGGACGGACGATCCGTTTCCGATCTGGGAGGAATTGCGCGCCGCGAGTCCGATCGTGCACACCGAGCGCTTCCTCGGTTGCTACATGCCGACGACCTACGAGGCGGTGCGCGCGATCGCCAACGACACCGAACATTTCTCCTCGCGACGAATCATCGTTCGCGACGTCCGGCCCGAGGTCGCGAGGAACGCGGCCCCGCCGATCACGTCGGACCCGCCCGTGCACAAGCCGGCCAAGCAATTGCTGCTGCCGCCCTTCACGCCGGATGCGATGAAGAAGCTGGAACCGCGGATGCGGGCGATCTGCAACGAGCTGATCGACGGGTTCATTGCCGCCGGCAAGGTCGACGCCGCCGCGCGCTACAGCAAATACATCCCGGTGCGGGCCATCGCCCATATGCTCGGCATTCCCGAAAGTGACAGCGATCTCTTCATCAACTGGATTCACATGATCCTGGAACTCGGCATCAGGGACGAGACCAAGCTGCTCCAGGCCGTGCAGGAGATGAGCGACTATTTCAGGACGCATATCGAAGAGCGCCGGTCGAAGCCGACCGACGACCTGATCTCCTATCTGATGAATGCCCGGGATCGGGAAGGCCAGCCGCTGGAAGAGTCGCACGTGCTGGGCTCGCTGCGGCTGCTCCTGATCGCCGGCATCGACACGACCTGGAGCGCGATCGGCTCCTCACTGTGGCATCTCGCCCGGACGCCGGCCGATCGCGAGCGGCTGATCGCCGAGCCAGGCCTGATTCCCACCGCCGTGGAGGAGCTGCTGCGCGCCTATTCGCCTGTCACGATGGCCCGCGAGGTGGTCAAGGACACCACGGTCTCGGGCTGTCCGGTCAAGGCGGGCAACATGGTGCTGCTGTCCTTCCCGGCCGCCAACCGGGACCCAAAAATGTTTCCGGACGCCGACAAGGTCGTGATCGATCGCCGGGAGAACCGCCATGCCGCCTTCGGCCT
This sequence comes from Bradyrhizobium sp. BR 10261, assembly GCF_019455395.1. Classification (NCBI taxonomy): domain Bacteria; kingdom Pseudomonadati; phylum Pseudomonadota; class Alphaproteobacteria; order Hyphomicrobiales; family Nitrobacteraceae; genus Bradyrhizobium; species Bradyrhizobium sp. BR 10261. Next base: position 389,994 of record NZ_JACOFQ010000001.1, on the reverse strand, counting down.
CGGCATCCACCGCTGCGTCGGTTCCAATCTGGCGCGGATGGAGATGCAGGTTGCGCTTGAGGAATGGCTGAAGCGGATTCCGGACTTCGCCCTCGATCCCGCCGGCACCGTGACCTGGTCGCAGGGCACGGTGCGGGGACCTCGCCAGTTGCCATTTCTGCTGGGAAAGGCGATGTAGGCACCCAGACAACAGACTTCTGGGAGGCCGGACGTGACAGAGCAAGCAATCAACCCGGCCTCTGACCATTTCGACATCGCCGACGCAAAGCGGCGAATCAAGGCGATCTTCATCGGCTCCGTCGGCAATCTCGTCGAATGGTACGACTTCTACGCCTATACGGCCTTCGCGCTGTATTTCGCCCCGGCCTTCTTCCCCGGCAACGATCCCGTGGTGCAGCAATTGAATGCCGCCGTGATCTTCGCGGCGACCTTCCTGATGCGCCCGCTGGGTGGCTGGCTATTCGGCTACATCGCCGACCATTTCGGCCGCCGCATTTCGCTGACGCTATCAGTCGTGTTCATGTGCTTCGGCTCGCTGATCATCGCGCTGACGCCGACCTACGCGACGATCGGCTTCGCCGCGCCGGTCATCCTGGCGCTGGCCCGGGTCATCGAGGGCCTGAGCTTAGGTGGCGAATACGGCGCCAGCGCCACTTATTTGAGCGAGGTCGCCGATCCCAGGCATCGCGGCTTCTATTCCAGCTTCCAGTACGTCACGCTGATCGGCGGCCAGCTGACCGCGATCATCGTGCTATTGCTCCTGCAAAAGGTCTTCCTCACGCCCGATGAGCTGAAGGCCTGGGGCTGGCGCATTCCATTCGCGATCGGCGCGGCGCTCGCGATCGTTGCCGCGGTGATGCGGCGCAATCTGCACGAAACCGAAGCCTTCGAGGAAGCCAAGAAGGTGGTGAACCCATCAGGCTCGATCACCAATCTGCTGCGCTATCCACGCGAGCTGCTGCTGGTGGTCGGCCTCACCGCCGGCGGCACCGCCGCCTTCTACACCTTCACCACCTACATGCAGACCTTCGTCAAGCTCTCGGTCGGGCTGACCGAGGACCAGACCACCTTCGTGATCTTCGGCACGCTGGTGTTCGCGACCATCCTGCAGCCGATCTACGGCGCGATCTCCGACAAGATTGGCCGCAAGCCGCTTTTGATCTTCTTCGGCGTCGCCGGCACCCTCGCGACCGTGCCGCTGCTGATGACGCTGAAGGAGACCAAATCGCCCTTCATGGCGTTCATCCTGATCAGCTGCGCCTGGCTGTTCGTCGCCGGCTACACCTCGATCAACGCAGTGGTGAAGGCCGAGCTGTTTCCGACCAATGTCCGCGCGCTCGGCGTCGGGCTGCCCTACGCCATCACCGTCTCGATCTTCGGCGGCACGGCGCCGGCGATCGCGCTCTATTTCAAGACCATCGGGCACGAGCAGTGGTTTTACTACTATCTCGCCGGCATCATCTTCCTGTCGCTGATCATCTATTCCACCATGCGCGACACCAAGCGCGAATCCGCGATGCATCGCCACGAATAGCTGACTCCGAGTCAATCATGGCCGACGACAACGAGCCGCCCGACAGCAAGCTGACCCGCACCAAGCAGAAATGGGCGCGCGAGGGCCGCTTCCTTACCGGCAAGGTCACGCGCCCTGAAGACCAGCGGTTGCCGCCCGGCCAGCATCTGACAAAGGACTGGCCGGTGCTCGATCTCGGTGTCGTGCCGCCGGTGTCGCGCGAGCGCTGGCGGCTGGACGTCTACGGCGCGATCGATAATCCCATATTCTGGACTTTTGCAGATTTCGCCGCGCAGAAGCAGGAGCAGTTCACCTCCGACATCCATTGCGTGACGACCTGGTCGCGCTACGACAATCAGTGGGAAGGCCTGGCCACGCGCGAGCTGCTCGCGGTCTGCCAGCCGCGCGAGAATGCGCGCTTCGTCGTGTTGCATTCCTATGACGGCTACACCACCAATCTTGCGTTGGAAGACTTTGCAGCCGAGGATGCGCTGCTGGCCCATAGCTGGTCGGGCCAGCCGCTGTCGGACGAGCATGGCGGGCCAGTGCGGCTCGTCGTGCCGCATCTGTATTTCTGGAAGAGCGCCAAATGGCTGCAAGCCATCGAATTCGTGACCGAGGATGCGCCGGGCTTTTGGGAAGTCCGCGGCTATCATAATCGCGGCGACCCCTGGGCCGAGCAGCGCTATTCAGGGGACTAGCCTCAAGCAAACAAGGGGGAACCCATGCCGACCGAACGCTTCCAGTTCACCGGTGAAGGCGGTCATCAGCTCGCAGCGGCGCTCGAGCTGCCGGACGGCGAGCCCGCAGCCTACGCACTGTTCGCGCACTGCTTCACCTGCGGCAAGGACACGCTCGCTGCAAAACGCATCTCGGTCGCGCTCGCCGCCAAGGGCATCGCGGTATTGCGTTTCGACTTCACCGGCCTCGGCTCCAGCGAGGGCGATTTCGCCAATTCGACCTTCACCTCGAACGTCGCCGATCTCGTGCGCGCGGCCGATCATCTCCGCAACGAGCGCAAGGCGCCGTCGATCCTGATCGGCCATAGCCTGGGCGGCGCCGCGATCCTGGCGGCCGCCGGCAGGATTCCTGAGGCAAGAGCCGTCGTCACCATCGCAGCACCGTCCGACCCGGCTCATGTCACCGGCCTGTTCGGGGAACATGTGGATGCGATCCGCGCGCAGGGTGAAGTCGAGGTTTCGCTTGCCGGACGCCCGTTCCGGATCAAGCGCGAATTCCTCGACGATATCGTCGAGCACGAGCTGATGAAGGACATCACAGGCCTGCACAAGGCGCTGCTGGTGATGCACTCGCCCGTTGACGACACCGTCGGCATCGACAATGCGACCAAGATCTTCGTTGCAGCCAGGCATCCCAAGAGCTTCGTCTCGCTCGACCACGCCGATCATCTGCTGACCAAGCCGGTCGATGCGCTCTATGCGGCCGATTTGATCGCCTCCTGGGCCAGCCGCTACATCGATACGGCAAAGACCGCAAAAGCGATCGATCTTCCCGAGGAACCACGCAAGGTCGTGGTCCAGGAAACCCGCAAGAGCAAGTTCAACCAGCTCATCACCGTCGGCCCGCATCATCTCGTGGCGGACGAGCCGAAAGCGGCCGGCGGCGAGGATGCCGGCCCCGGCCCCTATGATTTCCTGCTGGCGGGCCTAGGCGCCTGCACCTCAATGACCATGCGCCTTTATGCCGACCGCAAATCATTGCCGCTCGACCGCGTCACCGTCACGCTCAAGCACGCGAAGATCTACGCCAGGGACTGCGCGGAATGCGAGACGCGCGACGGCATGCTCGACCAGATCGAGCGCGATATCGCGATGGACGGCGCGCTCGATGCCGAGCAGCGCAGGAAGCTGATGGAGATCGCTGACAAGTGCCCGGTGCACCGGACGCTGACCTCGGAGATCCGTATCGTGACCAAGGCCGTGGATTAGAAGCACGCCGCCATCGTTCGCACCGCCGCAGCTATCTCGCTCTCGCGCCAGGCCGCAAAGCCGAGCAGCAGGCCATGATCGCGCGGCTTGCCCAGCGCCAGGCTGGATAGTGCGCGCGCTTCAACGCCGGCGTCGACCAAGCGCTTCACCGCCGCCTGGTCGGCGCGCCCTCGTTTCAGGCGGGCGACCAGCTGGATGCCGCCCTGGGGCACCTCGACCGTCAGCGCCTCGCCGAGATGGCGTTGCAGCCCGTCGACGAGATGATCGCGCCTGAGATGGTACAGCCGGCGCATCCGGCGCAGATGTGCCAGGAAATGCCCGTCGGTGATGAACTCGGCGAGCGCCTCCTGGATGTGGCTGGATGCGATCAGCCCGATATGCCGCTGCGCAATCTCGAATGTGCTGACCAGCGCCGGAGGCACGACGAGATAGCCGAGCCGGATATCCGACGTCATCGCCTTCGAGAAGGTGCCGACATAGAACACGCGGCCATGGGCATCGAGCCCTTGCAGGGACGGCACCGGGCGGCTGTCATAGTGGAATTCGCCATCGTAGTCGTCCTCGACGATCCAGCTCCTGCCGGACCTGCATGACCCGAGAAACGCGGTGCGGCGGGCCAGCGACATCAGCCGCCCGGTCGGATGCTGATGCGACGGCGTCGTGAAGATGAGTTTTGGCGCGGCCATTTCAGGCATCTGCTGCATGCCCTGCTGATCCAGCCCGATGCCGGTGACGCGCGCGCCAGACGCGCGAAAGGCGGCGGCCGCGCCGGGATAGCCGGGATCTTCGACAACGACCTCATCGCCCGGCGTGATGAGCACGGCCGCAATCAAGGTCAGGGCGGCCTGCGCGCTCGGCAGGATCATGATCTGGTCCACGGCTGCGCGAACGCCCCTGCTGGCCGCGAGGTAATGCGCCAGCGCCTCGCGCAGGCGTGTGCGGTTGACCGGACCAAGCTCACGCTTGGCGGCACGCACGGCGCTGCGGCGCAGGCACCGCGCCCAGACCTCGTTCGGAAACTCGCGTGCATCGCCATGCCCTGGACGCAGCGCCTTGAGCGGCGCCTGATAGGACATCGGCCAGTCGGCCTGCTTGAGCATTGAAGCCCAGGGTGAAAGCCGAGGCTTGGCGGACCGGGCCTTCGATGCGGCAACGCCCATGCCTTCGATCCGCTCGCCGCCATCGACGGTCACCACAGGACGACGTCCACGCGATGCGGCGAGATATCCCTCGGCGGCAAGCTGCTCGAACGCATAGGTGACGGTGTTGCGTGAGACACCGAGATCGCCGGCGAGCCTGCGGCTGGACGGCAGCGCGCGGCCCTTGGCGATGCGGCCGGCCGCGATCAGGCCGCGAAGCTGGCCCGTCAGTTGCGCCACCAGCCCCTGCTCGTCGGCGCGGTTCAGGTCGATCAGGCCGGAGATCATGCTGTCCGAAACTGGCACTCTATTCCTTTCCAATCTGGCACTTTTTCAGGTGCCAGATCGGATGCTATCCACCGCACCGGACTCCTTCAAGGACCTTGCGATGAACTCTTCCCTGTCTCCCCGCGCCGCCATCGGCCTGTTCCTGATCGTCGTGCTGGCCTGGGGCGTGAACTGGTCGATGACCAAGCAGATCGTGCAGTTCCTTCCGCCGCTGTGGACGTCGGCGATCCGGAGCTGGATCGCGCTGGCCGGCTTGTTCGTGATCCTTAAGGCGAGCGACAATCTGGTGATCCCGGAGCGGCGCGACATCCCTGTCATCCTCAGCGTGGCGCTGCTGCACATGACGATATTCTCTGTCCTGGTCGCCGCCGGTGTGCGCTTCCTGCCCGCGAGCAAGGCGATCGTGCTCGGCTACACCACGCCGCTGTGGGTCGCGATATCAGCCCCCATGCTCGGCAAGGATACGCTGACCGCACCCAAGCTAGCCGGCGCCTTGTTCGGCCTGGTCGGCCTTGCCGTCATCCTGAATCCCGCCTCGATCGACTGGAGCAATCGCAACGTCCTGCTCGGCGCAGGCATGGTGATCCTCGCCGCGATCTCCTGGGCCGCGAACATCATCTATCTCCGGGCGCATCGCTGGATCGGCTCTCCGCTCCAGCTCCTGATCTGGCAGGTGCTGGTTGCGACCATCGTGCTCACGGCATTGGCTGTCATCACCGATGGCCTGCCGCATGCGGCATGGTCATGGCAGCTGGTGCTGCTGCTCCTGTATTCCGGCCTGATCGGGACGGCGCTGGCCTATTGGGCGATGTCGATGGTCAACAGGAGCATCTCGGCGCTGACAACGGCGCTCGGCACCACGGGGACGCCGCTCGTCGGCATCGCCAGCGCGGCGATCCTGCTGGGCGAGCCGATCGACATCAGCCTCGTCATCGCAGCCGCGCTGATCGTGACCGGCATCGGCCTTGCGACCTTGGGCGATCGGATGTTGCGCCGTCAGGCCACCGCGAGCGGCTGAACGCGCAGGGCTCCGCGCAGGCCGGCCGCCGTGCCGAGCAGGATGCCGGCGACTGCGACGAACGAGCCGACCGCAAGCGTCGAGATGCCGGTGAGCCCCTGCCCGATCGAGCAGCCGAACGCCATCACGCCGCCGATCCCCATCAGCGCGGCGCCGGTGCCTGAGCGCAGCATGTGACGCGGCGAGGAATAGCCTTCGAGCTTGAAGCGACCGGTGGCGAGCGAGGTGAGCAGGCTGCCCGCGAAGACCCCGCCAACGGTCGCAATGCCGAAGTTCAGCGTCAGCCCGGTCGAGAGCATCGCATATTGCAGACTATCGGCGATCGGGGCGATGAAGGTGAGCGATGTCACCGGCACCGGATTGAAGTCGTCCGCACCGAGACAGCCGGTGACGTACCAGCCGCCGGCAACGAGAAGGCCCACGATGACGCCCGCCGCAATCTGGCCCGGCGAGCGGCGAAACGGTGGATGAGCGAAGGCAAACAGGATCAGCGCAACGACGATGACAGCCGCAGAGATCACGCGAGAAGTCGCTTCACCAAGACCAAGCGTCGCCAGCACGGACGGCAGCGAATTCGCGCCAACAGTGATCTGCGAGGCCTGAACCAGCGTGATGCGCGCCGGCGCAATCAGGCCCTTGAGCGTCATCTGCGCGGCGATGGCGAGCACGATCACCACGACGAAGGAGCGGAGATTGCCGCGGCCGAGCAGCACCAGCGCGCGCGAACCACAGCCGTTCGACAGCACCATGCCGTAGCCGAACAGCAGGCCGCCAAGGAACAGCACCGGCACCGAAAAGGTCGGTTGCAGATAGATCGATTTGCCGAGATCGACCATGCCGCTGCGGGCGAGGAGCTGGCTCGCAACAATCGCAACCGCGATCGCCAGCGCGTAAGCTCGCACCAGCCGCCCATCCCCCTCCGCCAGCCATCCGCGCATGCTGCTCATCAGGCAGAAGCCGCTAAGCAGGCCGACGGCGCCGTAGACGAGGCCGATGACGAGGCCGGCGAGGGTGACGAGTTGGGTGGTTTCCATCGGTAGTTCTCAGACCTCTCGCCATTCTCCGTCATTGCGAGCCTCATGGCCGCAGGATGACCCTGTCGCGCGACGAGCCGGCCACGGCGACATAGGCCTCCCTCGCACGCTCCAGCGGATAAATCGCATTCGCCTTGATCGGGAACGGCTTCAAATGCCCGCTCGCGAATCCCGATTCCAGTTCCCGCAGCACCGCGCCTGTCGCAGCCGACGACAGGCCGAGCGTGTCGATGCCGACATAGGTGTGCTGGCCGCGATAGAATTCCAGAATGTTGAACTGCACGATGCGGTCGATCGCGGCGATCAGGATCTGGCGACCGCGAAGCGCGAGCGATTTGTGCGCGGCCTGGAAATAGGGATCGCCGACCGTGTTGAAGACGATGTCGGCGCCCTTGCCGCCGGTCAGCTCGCGCACGCGCGTGGCGACATCGGTTGTGGAAGCGTCGATCACCTCGATCGGCGCGTTGCTGTGGCCCTCATAGCCTTCCGCCTTGCGCACCACGCCGATGACGCGCGCACCCCGCCAGGTCGCGATCTGCACCGCTGATTGCCCGACCTTGCCGTTGACGCCGAACACCAGCACGGTCTCGCCCGGCTTCGGAACACCGGCGCGGCGAAAGCCTTCCATCGCGGTGACGAAGGGCACGCCGATGCCGGCGGCCTCCTCCCATGACACCGTGTTCGGCTTCTCCACCACGGCGTCGGCTTCGACGACGAGATGGCTCGCATGCGTGCCGTCGCGGCGGATGCCGAGATCGCCGGAAGAGCCGAACACCTCGTTGCCGACCGTGCCGGCCGGACCGTCGATCACCACGCCGGCGTAGTCACGGCCCGGCGTGCGCGGGAACACGGCGTAAGGCATCAGCCCGGTCGCAGCCTTGACGTCGGACGGATTGACGGCCGCCGCCTTCACCTCGATCAGCAGATCGTTCGGACCACGCGCGAGCGTGCGACGCTCGACATCAGGGACAAGCGCAGCAGCGTTTTCGGCCTTGCTATTGAGGCGAACGCAGCGCGCTTCGATGGTCATGGTATCGGCTGGCGACATGGGAAAGGCCCGCGATTTCTCGCGGGCGTTGTCGCCGTTGGGACGGAGCAAGTCAACAGCCACGAACTCGCAGCATCCCGTCATCCCGAGGCGCGAACAGAGCGGTGCGAGGCACCGCGCTGGGAGTCTCGAAGGATGAATGGCCCCGCTGCTGCATCTGGGCCGTCGCCCTTCGAGGGCCGCTGAAGAAGCGGCCGCCTCAGGGTGACGGTGATAGAGTGCCCGCCGCTCAATCCTTGGGCCGCTTGTCGTAGAGCCGCTTGGCCTTGCCGAGAGAGCGCTCCAGCGTGGCCGGCGCGACCACCTGGACCCTGGAGCTGACGCCGATCGTGTTCTTGATGTGGGTCGAGATCCGGTCGGCATGGTCGACAAGGCCGCGGCCATCCCAGCTCTCGGGCCGGGCCTCGGCGATGATGGTCAGCTCGTCCATGCGGCCTTCGCGGGTCAGTTCCAGGATGAAGTGGCCGCCGCACCAATCGGTCGCGAGCAGCACCTCCTCGATCTGGGTCGGGAACAAATTGACGCCGCGCAGGATGATCATGTCGTCGGAGCGGCCCGTCACCTTCTCCATGCGCCGCATGCCCGGCCGTGCGGTGCCCGGCAGCAGCCGGGTCAGGTCGCGGGTGCGGTAGCGGATCACGGGGAACGCTTCCTTGGTCAGCGAGGTGAACACCAGCTCCCCCTTCTCGCCATCAGGCAGCACCGCGCCGGTCTCGGGGTCGATCACTTCAGGGTAGAAATGGTCTTCCCAGATGTGCAACCCGTCCTTGGTCTCGATGCACTCCTGCGCAACGCCGGGGCCGATCACCTCGGAGAGGCCGTAGATGTCGGTCGCGTCCATGTCGAAGGCGTCCTCGATCTCGCCGCGCATCGCGTTGGTCCAGGGCTCGGCGCCGAAGATGCCGATCTTGAGCGAGCACTGGCGCGGATCGAGCTTCTGCCGCTTGAACTCATCGAGGATCGCCAGCATGTAGCTCGGCGTCACCGTGATGATGTCGGGCCTGAAATCATTGATCAGCTGCACCTGCCGCTCGGTCATGCCACCGGAGATCGGAACCACCGTGCAGCCGAGCTTCTCGGCACCGTAATGCACACCGAGCCCGCCGGTGAACAGGCCATAGCCATAGGCATTGTGGATGATCATGCCGGTGCGGCCGCCAGCGGCGCGGATCGAGCGCGCCATGACGTCCGACCAGGTGTCGATGTCGCGTTGGGTATAACCGACCACGATCGGCTTGCCCGTCGTGCCCGAAGAGGCATGCACGCGCACCAGCTTTTCGCGCGGCACCGCAAACATGTTGAAGGGATAATTGTCGCGGAGGTCCGTCTTCACCGTGAACGGAAATTTCGCGAGATCGGACAGCTCGCGAAAGTCCGACGGATGCACGCCGGCCTTGTCGAAGGCCTTGCGATAATGCGCGACGTTGTCATAGGCGTGCTTCAGCGACCAGGCCAGCCGCTGCGTCTGCAGCGCCATGATCTCATCGCGTGAGGCGCGCTCATGCGCGTCCATCTCGGCCTTATAGGTGTGGCCGCCTTCCTTCAGCTTCGTCGAAGCCATTCTCGTTTCCCCACATATGTGCTCTTCTCTTTATTGATCTTGCGTGGGCAGCCACGTGCCCGGAACGACACGCGAATGCCCACGGAATTCAGCAATGACGGTGTCGCCGGCGGTGACACGCACATCATAGATGCCGGAGCGGCCGCCGCGGCTCACCTCGCGCGCCGTCGCAACGAGGCGGTCGCCGAGCCGGCCGGGCTTGAGAAAGGTGATCTGCCCCTGCGCCGCGACGACGCGCTCATTGTGCGAGTTGCAGGCAAAGGCGAAGGCGGAATCGGCGAGCGTGAAGATGAAGCCGCCATGGGCGATGCGCTGGCCGTTGACCATGTCCGGACGCACAATCATGGCCAGCGTCGCGAAGCCCGGGCCGATCTCGACGATCTCCATGCCGAGGCCCTTGGAGGCATCGTCCTCGGCCCACATCGCATCGGCACAGGCACGGGCGATATCCTCAGGCGACAGGGCGGCTTTGACGTTCACGCGCTTCTCCCGGTGAAATGCTTGCTCATGATGTTCTGCCTGATGGCCAAGACTGTCAAACGTGGTCGTAGTCGACCACCACGCGCTCCGACGATGGCTTGGCCTGACAGGTGAGAACAAACCCGGCCTTCAGCTCCCAGGGCTCCAGTGAATAATTGATGTCCATGGCCGCCTCGCCCTCGACCAGCTTGGCGCGGCAGGTCGAGCACATGCCGCCCTTGCAGGCAAAGGGCAGATCGATGCCGGCGCGCAGCGCGGCATCGAGGATGGCCTCGTTCTCGGCGACCGGCACGTCGCGGCGCTTGCCGTCGATGATCAGCGATGCGACCGCCTTCGGCGGCGCATCTGAAACTACGACTTGCTTCGGCCGCGGCTTGCCGCCGAACTCCGAGACGAAACGCTCGACATGGATGCGCTCCTCCGCGATGCCGAGATCGCGGCAGGTCGCCTCGATCTCCTCGCTCATGCCCAGGGGACCGCAGATAAAGACGTGGTCGACGCTCTCCGCCGGCACCAGCGAGCGCAGCAGCACCCGCACCTTGTCGCCGTCAAGCCGGCCATGCAGGATCGGGATGTCCTGCTCCTCACCGGAGATGACATGGAAGATCGAGAGGCGATCGATGAAACGGTCCTTTAGCTCCTCGAGCGCCTCCAGGAACATGATGTTGTCGGTCGTGCGGTTGCCGTAGAACAGGAAGAAGCGGCTGTCCGGCTCGCGCGCCAGCACGCCCTTGACGATCGACAGGATCGGCGTGATGCCGGAGCCCGCGGCAAAGCCGACATGGATGCGTCCGGCCTCGGCCGGAGGGATCACACCAAAGCGCCCGGTCGGCGTCATCACGTCGAGCTCGTCGCCGCGCTTCAGCTCCTCCGCGGCCCAGCTCGAAAACGCACCGCCGTCCACCTTCTTCACGGCAATGCGGATCTCGCCATCGTCTGGGCCGGAACAGATCGAATAGGAGCGGCGCACCTCCTCGCCGTCCAGCGTGGTGCGCAGCGTGAGATACTGGCCGGGGCTGAAAGCATAGTCGTCGGCGAGCTCGCGCGGGATGGCGAAGGTCATCGAAACGGCGTCCGACGCCTCGCGGCGGAGGTCGTTGACGGCCAGGCGGTGAAAGCGCGGTGCGGCGGCGGACATTACAGGCGTCCTCGTTCGGTCTCTCCGTCGTCATTGCGAGCAAAGCGAAGCAATCCAGAATCTTTCCGCGGAAGCAATCTGGATTGCTTCGTCGCAAGGGCTCCTCGCAATGACGATCGGATTGGCATCGCACGTCTCTCAATGACACTTGAAATAATCGAAGGGTTCGCGGCAGGCCTTGCAGCGCCAGAGCGCCTTGCAGGAGGTCGAGCCGAATTCGGACAGCAGCTCGGTCTTGTCCGAGCCGCATTGCGGGCATGCCACCGTCTGCGCGCCGAACAGCGCGCGGCGCGAATTTGAAGCTTGCGGTGGCGCGATGCCGTAGGCGCGCAGCTTCTTGCGCCCCTCCTCGCTCATCCAGTCCGTGGTCCAGGCCGGCGACAGCACCGTGCGCACCGTCGGGCGATGGAAGCCGGCGCGCTCCAGCGCGATCTCGATTTCCAGCGCGATCATGTTCATGGCCGGGCAACCCGAATAGGTCGGGGTGATCGCGACCTCGACATGATCGCCATCGAGAGAGACATCGCGCAGCACGCCGAGATCGGCAATCGTCAACACCGGAATTTCGGGATCGACCACGCTCGCCGCAGCGTCCCAGGCGCGCTGACGCAATTCACGGTCACGCTCGAGCACCGTCACCATGTCTGCCCCGGGAAGGTTCGCTGCATCGATTGCAGCTCGGACAGGAGGTGGCCGAGATGCTCGCTGTGCCGGCCGGAGCGGCCGCCCTGCTGCATCCAGTCGTTCTGCGGCAGTATAAGCGTTGCCTCGCTGACGACGTCGGACAGCGTCGTCAGCCAGTGGCCGCGCAGGGTGCCGGGATCGATCGCGGTTCCGGCGTGGATCAGCGCGCGTTCGCCGTCGTCGACGGCGAACATCTCGCCGGTGAAGGCCCAGAGGTGATCGATCGCGGCTTGCGCGCGTGCGTGACTTTCGTCCGTGCCATCGCCGAGCCGGACGATCCATTCGGAGGCGTGGCGCAGATGATAGGCGCTTTCCTTTTCCGACTTCGCGGCGACAGCCGCGAGCGTCGCATCGCGCGAAGCCATCATCGCGCGCCAATAGAGGTCAGCGAAGGCGGAATAGAAGAACTGCCGCACCAGGGTCTGGGCGAAGTCGCCGTTGGGCTGCTCAACCAGCAGCAGATTGCGGTACCGCCTGACATCCCGCAGATAGGCGAGCTTGTCCTCGTCGTTGTCCCTGCCCTCGACCTTGGCGGCATAGGTGTAGAGCTCGCGGGCCTGGCCGATCAGGTCGAGCGCGATGTTGGAGAGCGCCATGTCCTCTTCCAGCATCGGCGCATGCCCGCACCATTCCGACAGCCGGTGGCCGAGGATCAGCGCATCGTCGGCGCGCCGCAGCGCGTAGAGCACCAACGGCGTTTCGGAGACCTGGATGTTGGCGGAAGACATCACATCGCCCCCATCACATATGCCCCACTTCCTCGGGCACTTCGTAGAAAGTCGGATGCCGGTAGATCTTCGATTCGGCCGGCTCGAACATCATGCCCTTCTCGGCGGGGTCGCTCGCGGTGATCGCGGTCGACGGCACGACCCAGATCGACAGGCCCTCGCCGCGGCGGGTGTAGATATCTCGGGCGGCTTGCAGCGCCATGGTGGCGTCGCTCGCATGCAGCGAGCCGACATGCTTGTGCGCAAGCCCGTTGCGGCTGCGAATGAAGACTTCCCACAGCGGCGTGTTCGGCGTGGCCATATTGATCTCCCTATTCCGCGGCTTGCGCGGTCTGACGCTGGGCGCGCTTGGCGGCATAGGCGGCAGCCGCTTCGCGCACCCAGGCGCCCTCATCATGTGCCTTGCGGCGCGCGGCCATGCGGTCGCGGTTGCACGGGCCGTTGCCGGCCAGCACCTGCTTGAACTCGGTCCAGTCGATCTCGCTGTAGCGCCAGTGACCTTCGGCGTCCTGGGTCATGCCGGGATCGGGAATGGTGAGGCCGAGATATTGCGCCTGCGGCACGGTGGCATCGACGAACTTCTGGCGCAGCTCGTCGTTGGAGAAGCGCTTGATCTTCCACTTCGTCGAAGTGTCGCTGTGCTGGCTGGTCGCATCGGGCGGGCCGAACATCATCAGCACCGGCCACCACCAGCGGTCCAGCGCATCCTGCGCCATCGCCTTCTGCTCGTCCGAGCCGCGGCACAGCGTCAGCATGATCTCGTAGCCCTGGCGCTGGTGGAACGACTCCTCCTTGCAGACGCGGATCATCGCGCGCGCATAGGGGCCGTAGGAGCAGCGGCACAGCGGAATCTGATTCATGATCGCGGCGCCGTCGACCAGCCAGCCGATGGTGCCGATGTCGGCCCAGGTCAGCGTCGGATAATTGAAGATCGAGGAATATTTTGCTTTCCCGGCGAGCATGGCGTCGACCAGCTCCTCGCGCGAGGAGCCGAGCGTCTCGGCCGCAGCGTAGAGATAGAGCCCGTGGCCGCACTCGTCCTGCACCTTGGCGAGCAGCGCGGCCTTGCGGCGCAACGTCGGCGCCCGGGTGATCCAGTTGCCTTCGGGCAGCATGCCGACGATTTCGGAATGGGCGTGCTGGGAGATCTGGCGGGTGAGCGTCTTGCGATAGGCCGCCGGCATCCAGTCGTTCGGCTCGATACGCTCCTCGGCATCGATGCGGGCCTGGAACTGCGCAGCCTTGGCCGCATCCTCAAGACCGCGATCGTCGGTCTCGGCCGTGTTCAGCGCCTGGGTATACATGCGCGTCCTCCCGCTTTGTTGGGAGGCAATATATAACATAAACTACTTCATGCAAGATATTTCTGTAACATAAAGATCAAGCGCCGAAGCGCCTCTCCAGCAGCTTCCGCGCCGGCGGCAGCGGCCCCTTTTCGTTCGTTCCATGGCCATCAAGCCATTGTTCTGACGGGACAAGCAGCGCGCGATAGATCTCGCTGCAGAGCGCGCGAGCAGCCCTGCCCGGCCAATCCGCCGGCAACAGGCTTTCAGGCAGTAGCGGGTCGCGCAGCACGACACGGCGGTAATAGTGGATCAGCAGGATACGTGCCGTGAAGGCGTCGGCCTCGGACAAATCCGTGCCGCGCGCGAGTGCGGCGCGCAGTGGCTCGAATGTCTTCATGAATTTCAGATAGGCGTCCGCGGTGCGGTCCAGCGGCCAGCTCGCGCTGAGCAGGCGACGGCCGCTGTCATCCTCCGCCGACACCTCGAGGCGGATCGCGCCCGCGGCCTCCTCAGGCACCGGCACGCCCGACGGCGCGACCCACACGCCCGGCAACGGACTGCCGAAGCCGGCATTTCGCAGCGCCTCGCGCGAGGCGTCGCGGTCTTCACCATTGCCGATCAGCAGCAGCTCGAAGCGGCCGGTCCAGTCCGATGGCGGCGGATCGTAGATGTGGCGCGTCGCGGCTTCGAACGTCTCGCGGCCCTTCTCGGCGAGGCGATAGAAGCTGTTGCGGCCGACCTTCTCGCGCGTCAGCCAGCCGTCGGCGGCAAGCCGCGACATCGCCGTGCGCACCACGCTGCCATCGATATCGAGCCCCTGGAAGAACGCCAGCAGCGTGCCGAGCCACACCGAACCGCCGCGCGGCACGATGGCATCGCCAAACATGGTAATGACGATGGAGCCCGTGCGTGACGGCTCACGCTTGAGCTGGTCGATGATGCGAGAAAGCGGATGCGCCATGCGGCAGGCTTAGCGCGTTTGGTGCGGGCGCGACAATGGAGGGGAGCAACTCTTCTCCTTCTCCCCGCTTGCGGGGAGAAGGTCGGGATGAGGGGGAGTCTCCACAGAGTCGGTGAGAGTTGGACTCGTGGAGGGTCCCCCTCGCCCGGAATTTGCTGTTCGCAAATTCCGGCCTCTCCCCGCAGGCGGGGAAAGGCGAAGAAAGAGTTCACCTGTGCGGATCTGGATACACCACGCTGCGCCAGCCGCTGCGATCAAACGGACGCCACTGGCCTTCCTTCTGTGCAAGGCGGTCGGCCACCGCATAGACGACGGCGGGATGGTGGCCCATGCCGCAATGGCTGCTCTCGACCTCGATGCTCTCGGTCTGCGCGCCCGTCTTCTCCATGCAGCCCTGCCAGGCGCAGACGCCGTCGGTGCGGCTGAAGATGGCGGTGGTCGGGACCGGCGGCGGCGCGGCGAGGTCGCCGCCGAAGCGCGGGTCGACCTCGTCGGCGCGGCGGCCGCTGGCCCATTCATAGACGCGCCAGGCATTGGTCGATCGGGGATTGCCGGCGAAGGGGCTGCCGAGCGTGATCACCTGGCGCACACGTTCGGGCATCATCTTGGCGAGCTGGCGCGCGTAGAGGCCACCTAAGCTCCAGCCGACCAGGCTGATCTTGCGGCCGTGCGCGTCGTTGAGCTCCTGAACCAGATCGACCATTGCATCCTGCACGCCCTCGCGCAGGCCGTAATTGCGGCCCTGGCGCCAGCCGCTCACCGCGTAGCCCTTGCTGGCAAGAAAGGTGCGCAGCGCGCGCGTGGACTCGTCGGAGGCCACCAGGCCCGGCAGCACCAGCACCGGATGCCCGTCGCCGCGCGGCGCAAGGCTCAGCAGCGGCAACGCGCCGAGGAACGCGCCGAACTCGTGAATCGCGCGCCCTTCCAGAAACATCAGAGTACGGGACGGCGGACGCAGCGTCTGGGCGGTAGCGGTCATCAATGGATCCCCTTGGGAAGAATTCCTGAACAGCCCGCCGGCCGCAAGCGGCAACGGGCACGAATTCCAATACGCCAGCTTCTTGATCGTTCCGCAGCGCAACATGAATCAGCTAGGCGGCCGGTTCCCGATATTCAAGCGGGAGGGACGCCGGGCGACAATAGGCCCGCGTGTTAATGCTGTCAGGCGTGACGCAAAAGTCACAACAATCGAAGCAGGAATTCCACGGAGTAGAGCGCAAGACCCGCGAGCCCGCCGATCAACGAGCCGTTGAAACGGATGTATTGCAGATCGCGGCCGATGTTGATTTCGATCAGCGAAATCAGCTGCGCCATGTCCCACGCCTTGACCTGATCGGAGATGAAGATCGAGACGCCGCTCTTCTGGTCGGCGATGAAGCTGCGCAGCACCGTCACCAGGCCCTGGTTGATCTCGCCGCGCAGCTCGGCATCGCCGGCGAGCGCTTCGCCCGCCGAGACGAACATGCCGGCGAGATGATGCTGCAGCACCTGGGTCTCGCCGGCTGCGCTGCGCTCGATGAAGGAGCGCGTGTTGGCCCAGACGGTGCGGGCGAGATCGGCAAGCTCGGGCCGCGCCAGGAAATCGCGCTTCAGGCCGTCGATGCGGTCGATATAGGCCTGGTCGGTGCCGAGCCGATCGACGAAGCCGAGCACCATGCGGTCGAACTCGCCGCGAAACGGATGCTTGGGATCGCTGCGCACCTCGTTGAAGAACGCGGTGGCGGAGGAGACGATCTTGTTCACGAGAAACTTGTCGGCGCGATAGAGCTTGAGCAGGGTAGGCAGTTCCGCGCGCACCTTCTCGCGGATCATCGCCATCGTTTCCTTCTGGTTCAGCGTCTCGTGCATCACGCGCAGGAGATCGTCGAACAGGATCTGGTGCCGTCCTTCCGCGACGAAGCCGCGCAGCGTGCCTGCCGCGAGCGGCGCGAGGTCGATCGCCTGGATCTGCGAGGACATGCGGCGGATGATGAAGGTCATCAGGCCGGAGCTTTCGGTCGCGGACACCGCCTCCGGCAGCAGCCGCAGCGCAAAGCGCGCGAGGTCATCGCTGCGCTTGCGGTCGCGCAGCCAGTCGGCGACGAAGGAGCCGAAATCGATCTCCTTCAGCTTGGCCTCGACGGGACCGGCCTCGAGGAAATGGACCTGGATGAACTCGCCGAGCTTGTCGGCGATGCGGGCCTGGTTACTCTGTATAATGGCCGTGTGCGGGATCGGCAGGCCGAGTGGCCGCTTGAACAGCGCCACCACAGCATACCAGTCGGCAAGGCCGCCGATGGTCGCGGCCTCCGCAAAAGCGGCGATGAAGCCGAATACGGGATGCACCGGCAAGAGCCACTTCGCCACAATGAACAGCGCCAATGTCGAAGCCAGCACCAGCGTCGCCAGCGCTTTGACACGGCGCAGTTCGGCCGCGCGCTCGGCATCGCCTGGGCTGTCGAAGGAGAAGGTAGTGGGGCGAGTCATCACCGCATCACAGTACTCGTCATTGCGAGCGAAGCGAAGCAATCCAGTCTGCCGCCGCGGAAAGACTCTGGATTGCTTCGCGGAGCCTGTCATCGGGCC
This sequence comes from Bradyrhizobium sp. BR 10261, assembly GCF_019455395.1. Taxonomy (NCBI): domain Bacteria; kingdom Pseudomonadati; phylum Pseudomonadota; class Alphaproteobacteria; order Hyphomicrobiales; family Nitrobacteraceae; genus Bradyrhizobium; species Bradyrhizobium sp. BR 10261. Next base: position 372,602 of record NZ_JACOFQ010000001.1, on the reverse strand, counting down.
GCGCTTAGCGCGGACCCGTTGGCTCGCAATGACGCCAGCGCAAAACAAAAGGCCCGCCGAAGCGGGCCTCAAAACACAGTTTCAACTCAACGCAACAAACTCAACCACACAATCAGGCGGTCTTGCTATAGACCTTGGCAAAGTTGTCCTGAGCGGACTTCGCACCGTTGGCGGCGAGCTTGCCGAGATAGTCGGCGGTCGCCTTGGTGCGCGAGACGAACGCTTCGCCGCGGGAGCGGAGCAGGCTCGACTGGATCTCGACGGCTTCGCTGAACGACTTGGCGGACGCCAGCTTGTCGATACCCGAGAAGAACGCCTCGGCGTCCTCGTAGATCGCCTGTTGGATGTTGCGGCTGATCTTGCCGGCTTCAGTGACGGACTCGGTCACCGCGTTCTCGACGGCGGCGGTCACGCGCTCGGAGCCAGCGAACACCTCGGCAGCACGGTCCTTGGCCGTGTTGGCGGTCTTCTTGACGAATTCGCGGGCAGCCTCGGGAACTTCCAGATTCTGGATGTTCTTGAAAGCGTCTTTGAAGCCCTCGAAAGCGGTGTTGGTTTCGATGGTCATGGGGGTTCTCTCCATCCTCATTAGGTTGAGCTATGGGCTCACCCCGTCCTCGATGGCCCGGGGCACTGGATATATGGCATCGCTAATTGTGCGATGCAATATTCATGTTGCAATGCGATATCACGAATTCGTGATCAGCCTTATCGGGAGGCATTCTGATGCCTCCCTGCCTCCCGCCGCCTACTGTGCATGGGGTTGTTTTGCGGTTTTGGCCGGCGGGTGGCGCTTTTAGTGCTGGACGGCGCTTTTAGTGCTGGACGGCGCCTGGCAGCCCATAGGCCTCCATCTGGGCCTGGACCTGCGCGATGTTGTGACCGAGCACGACGATGTCGTGGGTCTTGCCGTCGACGTCCCGGACATGGTCCCGGAGCAGCGCCTCAGCCTTGAAGCCGAGGCTCTCGAACAGCGCGATCGCCGCCTGCTGGTCGACCGTCATCTGGACCGAGAGCTTCTCCAGCCCCGCCCCGAGCGCGAGCGCGAAGGTCTCCTGCGACAGCGCCTTCCCCACCCCCTTCCCGCGCACGTCCTGCGACACCACCATGCGGATCTCGCCGACATGGGGCGACCAGGAATGCGGGTCGCGCACCAGGGTGCCGCAACCGACGACCGTGCCACCCCTGACCGCGAGCAGGCTCTGAATGGCGCCGCGCTCGATCTCCTTGACCCAGGCCGACAGCACCTTCGGCTCGCTGATGTTGCGCGGCAGGAACAGCAGGTCATGGGTCGGCAGGCCTTTGCCGAAGGCAAGCACGGCGGCTTCATCGGCGGCCGACATCAGGCGGATCTCGATATCGCCGGCGTCGGTCTTGACGTGGCGCGGATAGGTACGCTGCTCACTCATGTCGATCGTGTCCCCAGCCAGGAATCCAGTTTCGGCCATAGCCGCTTGATGGCGTTGGCGCCGGCGACCAGCGAGACGTGACCGCCTTTCAGCATCACCTCTTCCTTGTCCGCCGAGCCGATCTTCGCGATCAGATGTTTGGCCGCGTCATAGGGCACGATGTGATCGTGCTCGGCGACGGCGTGCAGGATCGGCACCTTGATGTTCGCGAGCTTCGCTGGTCGCCCGCCGACCGACATTGTGTCGTTGTAGAGCTTGTTGTCCCACATCAGGTCCTTGGTGATGGCGCGGAAATATTCGCCCGCCAGCGGCAGCGTGTCGGTCGCCCAGCGGTCGAACATCCGGTACGACTTCACGAACTCGTCGTTCCAGATGTTTTCCCAGAGCTGGATCTGGCTCGCCGCGCGCGAGGCCGGACGCAGCATCTCGAACGACGACAGGATCATCTCCGGCGGCACGTTGCCGACGCTGTCGACGAGGCGGTCGACGTCGAAATAGCGGCGGTCGGAGAAATTGGAGAACAGCTTCATCTCGCGGAAGTCGATCGGCGTGGTGAAGCAGATCAAATTCTTCATCGGCCCGTCCGGAAAGATCGAGCCGTACAGCAGCGACAACACGCCGCCGAAACAATAGCCGATGACGGAGACGTCCTGCTCGCCGGAATCGGCCTGCACGCGGCGGACGCAATCCGGAATGAAGTCGAGGACATAATCCTCCATCCGCAGGCTTCGCTCCTCCGGCCGCGGCGCGCTCCAGTCCAGCATGTAGACGTCGTAGCCGCGCTTCAACAGGAACTCGATGAAACTCTGGCCGGGCACGAGGTCGAGGATGTAGCCGCGATTGGTGGTCGCCATCACGATCAGCACCGGCACGCGGTAGATCTCGTCCGACATCGGCCGGTAGTGATAGAGGCTCATCGTGCCGCGCGAATGCAGTACGTCCTTCGGGGTCGATCCGAGCGTCGGACCCGAGGTCGAGAAATATTCGACGCCCTTGATGCTGCGCTGGATGGCGCGCTGCACCTCGGCCTGGATGCGCTCCGGGATGCTAGCGAAATCAAGTCCCGTCGGCGCGTTCATTTCGGCCCTCCGCCTTCGGATGGCGGACGTTTGGTACGCGGCGGCCGCGGTGCGGCATCGGCCTGCGATCCGCCCGACGCCGCCGACATCTGGCTCAGCATCGACTTGATCTCGCCGATCTGACCCTCGATGGCTTGCAGCCGCTCGGCGATGCCGGTCATCTGCTCGCGGCTCGGCAGGTTCATCGAGAGAAGATATTTCTCCATGAGATCGCCGAACTGCTTCTGAGCGCCCGCAGCAGCACCGCCGGCCCGATTCATGGCCTGCGAGAATTCAGGCGTCTCCATCGCCTTGGTGGCAAAGGAGTTGAAGCCTTTCTCCATCTCGCCGACCATCTTCTGCCACAGGGCGACAGGGTCGGTGATCTTGTCGGTCATCGGCGTCCTCCAGGTCACGAGGGCTTCTTGCGCCCCTCTTTTGCCGCCATACCACACCGTTGCGACGGGCCGGTCAACGGCTAAGCGACAGGCTGATGTCGTACGGCTTCTTTGCAGCGGCAAACCATGCGATACAATTCCGGCCTGCCACAGGGGAACAATCCGGTGAACGCTTCCGCCCATCAGCCGCCGCAGACCGTTCGCGCCAACGGCATCGACATCTGCTACGAGATTTTCGGCAACGACAATGCCGAGCCGCTTCTGCTGATCATGGGGCTCGGCGCGCAGATGATCCACTGGGACGATGGCTTCTGCGAGCAGCTCGCCGCGCGCGGCTTTCGCGTGATCCGCTTCGACAATCGCGACATCGGGAAATCGAGCCATCTCACGGGGGGCAAGCGGCTGACGCCGCTCGAATTGATGAAGCTGCGCTTCCTCAGGATTCCCGTGGCCGCTCCTTACAAGCTGATCGACATGGCCAAGGACACGGTCGGCCTGATGGATGCGCTCGGGATCAAGTCTGCGCATCTGGTCGGAGCGTCCATGGGCGGCATGATCGCGCAGGAGGTGACGTTGTCGTTTCCCCAGCGCGTGCGCTCGTTGACTTCGATCATGTCGACGACGGGCAATCCGCGCGTGCCGCCGCCGACGCGGGAGGCTGCCGCGATGCTGATGGCGCCGCCCCCGCGCAGCAAGGAAGAGTTCATCACGCGCTTCGCCGAGACGTGGAAGATATTGCGGGCCGGCTCCTTTCCCGAGGAAGAAGCGCTCGATCCAGGTCGTGCCGAACGCGTCTTCGCCCGCGGGCTCAATCCCGCCGGCGTCGGCCGGCAACTCCGCGCCGTGCTGGCCTCCGGCAGCCGCAAGGAACGGCTGCATGGCGTGAAGACGCCGACGCTGGTGATCCATGGCTCCGTCGATCCGCTGGTGCGCCCCGAGGGCGGCAAGGACACGGCGGAGTCAATTCCGGGCGCAAAGCTGTTGATGATCGAGGGCATGGGCCACGCGCTGCCGATGCGGTTCTGGCCGGAGATCATCGGCGCGATCGACAAGCACGCGCATGGCGCCGCGGCCAAAGCGGCTTAACCCTTCTTCGCGATCCAGATCACGTGGCGCGCCCCGCCGCCTTTGCCGGTGGCGCGCACATTGATCTCGTTGACGTCGAAGCCGGCGCGGCCAAGACGTTTGGTGAAAGCGGGGTTGGGTCCCGATGACCAGACGGCGAGCACACCGCCGGGCCGCAGCGCCGCCTTTGCGGCCGTCAATCCGCTCGCACTGTACAGTGCATCGTTGCCTTTCCGCGTCAGCCCCTCCGGTCCGTTATCGACGTCGAGGAGAATGGCGTCGAAGGCCGAGCTCTTCGCTTGGATGATTTGGCCAACATCGATTTCGCGGATGCTCACCCTGGCATCATCGAGACTGTCGCCGAAGACCTCCGCCATCGGACCGCGCGCCCACGCCACAACCGCCGGCACCAGCTCGGAGACCACGATCTTCGCCTTGGCTCCAAGCGCGGCCAGCGCCGCGCGCAGCGTAAAGCCCATACCGAGGCCGCCGATCAGGACGACGGGCGTTGCCACCTTCTCGATCTGCTTCGCTGCGAGCGTTGCGAGGGCGGCCTCGGAGCCCGACAGGCGGTTGTTCATCAGCTCATTGGTGCCGAGTTTGATCGAAAACTCCTTGCCCCGCCGCATCAGGCGGAGCTCCTCGTCCGAGCCGGGGATTTTGGCGGTGTCGATTTTTTCCCAGGGAATCATGGGAGACGTTTAGCACGATTGGGCTGGCGGTCACCCGCCGGCCCAGACGTCCAGCACGTAGCGGTTCTTCGTACCCATCTCCTCAATCCAGCGGGCGCCCGCGGCCGCATCGCTGCCGCTCCTCTCGCGGTAGATCGCAACCAGCGCCGCCTTCACGTCGGGCTCCATCCTGCTGCCGTCTCCGCAGACATAGATGATTGCGCCCTGCTCGATCAACGGCCAGACCTTGTCTTTCTGCGCGGCGAGGACGTGCTGCACATAGGTCTTCGGTCCGTCCGCCCGCGAGAACGCGGTGAACAGCTCGGTGATGCCGCTCGCAGCAAGTGCCTTGAGCTCATCCGCGTAGAGGAAGTCCTGGTCCGGATGGCGGCAGCCGAAAAACAACATGGACGGTCCGAGGCTGGCGCCCTTGGCCTTGCGCGCGGCGCGCTCCTGGAGGAAGCCGCGGAACGGCGCGAGCCCTGTGCCCGGACCGATCATGATGATCGGCACGGACGGATCGTCGGGAAGCCGGAAACCGGCCTTGGTCTCGCGCACGGTGGCGTAGACCGTGTCGCCCGCACGCCGGTTGGCGAGATAGTTCGAGCAGATGCCCTTGTACGTACCGCGCCCAGAGGCCGCAGGTCCTTCGACCACCCCGACGGTGACACTGCAACGCGCAGGATCGACCGACGGCGAGGACGAGATCGAGTAATAGCGCGGCGCCAGCAGCGAGAGCATTTCCAGATAGACGTGGAACGGCAACTCGCAAGCCGGATATTCAAGCAGCAGGTCGAACACCGATTTGCGCTTGCCCAGGATCTCAGTCCGGTAGCGCTCGAGCGTTTCAGCCTCCTCGCCGACAAAGGCCAGCAGCTCCGGCTTGGTGACCGGACAGCGGGTGTGCTCCGCCATGGTCTGGATCTGCTTCCGCGTCGCCACCTGCTGCAACTCGACAAACTCGCTGAGCAGGCGTCCGACCGACACAGCACTGCCAACCGGCAATTGCGCGCGGCGGCCCTCAGCCACCTGAAGCCTGATCTGGTCGGCCGGCAGGAAGCCGAAGCGGCGGGCAACGGAGTCCACCAGCGTCGGATCGTTGCGCGGAACGACGCTTAGGTGATCGCCAACCCGATAGCTGATGTTGGCCGGCAGCTGCACCTCGATATGGCGCGTCGATCGCTCCGACGGATTTGCACCGGACTTGTTCTGAAGCTCGTCATTGATAAGCACCTTCATCGCGACCGCGCCGCCCTGGGCGACAATGGTGTTGACGGCGGTCACCGCGACAGGCTCGATCGCGTAGAGCGGATCATCCTCCGCAGTGCGGGTGAAATTCCAGTCGATGCCGAATTCCTTGGTCGCGACCTGGGCAGCCGCCGGGAACCATTTCTGAAACTGGCCGTCGAGATCGCTGCGCGCATCGCCCTCGCCGCGCGGATAGACCGCGCGTGCGCCATGCTTGGACAGCTGCTCGTCAATGAAGCGCGGCACCGATTGATAGGTTGCGGCCCAGTCGCTGTTGCCGCAGCCGAACACGGCGTAGCGCACACCGGCAAAGACATCCTTCGGCAAATCCTCGCCGAGCCATTTGACGAATTGCGTCGCATTGTCGGGCGGAGCGCCGTTGTAGGATGCGCAGATGATCAGCACGCCGCCCTGCTGCGGCAGCTTCCCGACATACTCGTCGAGCGGCCCGAGATGCACGGCAAAGCCGTTGATCTCGGCAAGATCGGCCATGCGCGTCGCGAGCTCCTCAGCCGTGCCGAGATTGGAGCCGTAGAGCACCAGCATCGGCGTGTTATGGCCTGGCCGTGTCGTCGGCTGGCGTGGTGCCTTTGGCACGGAAGCCGCAGCCGCGACCGGGCCGCCATAGGCGCCACGCTCGCGATCCGCACGCGGACGCACCTTGATCTTGAAGCCTTCCGGCTTGATCGTCAGCGTTTCCTTCAGGTGCATCTGATAGCGCTGATGGTCGATCAGCCTGAAGCGCTGCAGGATCATGCCGAGCGCCAGCGCCGCCTCGTGCATGGCGAAGCCGCGTCCGATGCAGGCGCGCTGGCCGTTGCCGAACGGCTTCCAGGCATTGATCGGCCGCTTGGCCTCGGCTTCCTTGCTGAAATTCTCGGGATCGAAGGCATCGGGCTTGGGTCCCCAGACGCTGGGGTCGCGATGCAGCGCGGTCACCAGGATCGTGACGAACGTGCCCTTCCTAAGCTTGTACTTGCCGCCGCCGATGGCCTCGTCGTTCAGCGGCGAGATACCGTAGGCCGGCGCCGGTGGCCACAGCCGCAGCGCCTCCTTCAGGATCTGCGTGATGTACGTAAGCTGCGTCACCTGCTGATAGGTCGGCTTGGCGTTGACGTGGGGGCCGAAGACGCGGTCGACCTCGTCATAGGCCTTCTTGAGAATGTCCGGATGCTTCAGCAACGCATAGAGCGTGTAGGACAAGAGGCCGCTGGTGGTCTCGTGACCTGCGATCAGGAACGTGTTGATCTGGTAGCGAATGTTGACATCGTCGAGCTGCTCGCCGGTCGAGCGGTCGACGCCGGTCATCATCGCGGCGAGCATGTCCTTCTTGTCGTCAATGCCCTCCGCGCTCTTGCGGCGCTCGGCGATGATCTCGTCGACCATCTTGTTCATGAAAGCGACGTCTTCGCCGAGCGTCTTCCGCCGCTTCTGCATCCAGAGCTGCTCGAACGGCAGGCCGCGCGTCATCATGATGGTTTCGAGCGAGCGAACCAGCGACTCGACGAAGGGATGGTAGTCGCGCCGGTAGAACGAGTTGAAGCGGTAGTCGAAGCCACAGAGGCCGATGGTGTCGAGCGTCAGCGCGGTCATGTCATGGACGACGTCGATCTCGTCGTCGGCGTTCAGACGCTCCCATTTCTGGACGAGCTGCTCGGCGATGTCGACCATGCTCGAATGATAGGACTGCATGGCGCGATTGCCGAAGGGCTGCAGCAGAATATTGTGCGCCTTGCTCCAGTTCGGCTCCTTGGTATCCGCCGTGAACAGGCCGTCACCCCCTACCGCGCGCACGCGCCGCAATGCACCGCGCACCGTCTTGTCGAAGCGCTTCTCATCGGAGAGCTCGTCGACGAGATCATGGCCGGACACGACGACGATCGGCGAGCCCATCATGTCGAGCCAGAAGATCGGGCCCAGCTCCTTGGCAAGTCGGGTCAAATGCTGCACGGGAGCGCCCGAGTCCAGCGACAGCATGTTGCCGACCACCGGCTTGGTTGGCGGCTGCGGAATCGGATCCAGACGGTTCTTCGATGACATAAAAAACGTTTCCCCCTGCCGCGATCGCCAACGTCGTCATTGCGAGGAGCTCGCGACAAAATTGCGCAGCAATTTTGCGCTGAAGCGACGAAGCAATCCAGACCGTCTCGGCGGATGCATTCCTGGATTGCTTCGCTTCGCTCGCAATGACGAGCTAGCCAAACCGCCTTCTACGCCATTCGATCAGCTTGCTGCTGACCTCTTCCGGCTTCTCCTGCTGCGTCCAATGGCCGCTGTCCTTCACCAGGTACTTCTCGAGGTCAGTCACCAGTCTCTCCATACCGTCGGCCGCCGACGGCGGCAGCACCGCGTCGTTCTCGGCCATGATCATCAGCGACGGCACGGTGATGTGGTGATCGAGCCCTTTCGAGCGTTCCCAATTGCGGGTGAAATTGCGATACCAGTTGATGCCGCCGGTGAAGCCGGTTCTTGTGAACGTGTCGACGAATACCTTCTTCTCGTCCGCCGACAGGATCGGCGTGCGCGGATCATGTCTGGCGTCGTAGTTCGCGATCATCTGCGGGAACGCCAGGTTGATGCGGGGCGAAGCACCAATGCCGGCAATCGGCTGTTCCTCGGGCGCACCGGGAGGGCGCGCAGCCGGCTTGCGCATGAACGCATCAAACGTCTGCTCGACGCGGCTGCCAAAGATCCTGTCCGGCTCGCGCGCGGGATCCTGGAACTGGACGATATACATCTGGTCGCCAAAGCGCTGACGGAACAGCGCGATCGGATCCATCGGCGCGCGATCCCAATGCGGCGTGTTGACACCGACGACCCCGGCGACGCGTGACGGGTGCCGCAGCGGCATCTGCCAGACGACGAAACCGCCCCAATCATGGCCGACGAAGATGGCCTTCTCGATGTTGAGATGATCGAGCAATCCGACGAGATCGCCGGTCAAATGCTCCATATCGTAGGCTTCGACCGGCTCGGGCCGGTCGGTCGCGCCATAACCGCGCTGATCGGGCGCGATCACGCGGATACCAGCCTCGCTCAGCGCCTTGATCTGGTGGCGCCAGGAGAAGGCGAGCTCCGGCCAGCCATGGCACAGCACAACCGGCGGCTTGTCGGTCACTGGGCCCGCATCGTGATAGCCCATGCGGATTCCGTTCGTCTGCGCGAACTGGAGCGGCGGCATTTCAATCATCGCTCATTCCTTATTCCGCGGCGCCCTTGATGTCGGACGCCGGCGGCCCATAGGCCGCTTCGAGCGCGGCGAACTCCTCCGGCAGCATGTCGCACATCACCTGCACATGCGGAATGATGTTGGCGCCGACGATGAAGCCGAAGTCGAGCTGGTCGCGATAGCTCTGCACGGTGATGTTGAGCGCCTGCCCGTGCGTCGAGATCGAGACCGGAAAGATGTGCAGCAGCTCGGCGCCGGCGGCGTAGAGCGTTTGACGGGGCCCCGGCACGTTGGACACAGTGATGTTGGCGGCCGGCGGCAACACGTCCGACAGATTTGAGCGGCTGTAGAGCAGCGCCAGGATCTGCACCATGATCGGCGCGCCCAGCATCGAGATGTTGGAGACCTGCGGCATCAGCGCGCGCAAGGGATGCGACATCTCCTTGGACTTGGTCGACTGCGCGATGATGGCCTCGAGCCGTGCCTTGGGATCGGCGATGTTGGTCGCGATCGAGCAGATCATGCCGAACACCTGGTTGTTGGCCTCGGTGTTGCCCTCCTCGCGCAGCGAGATCGGGACGGCCGCAGTCAGGGATTTCGCCGGCAGCGTACCGTATTGCAGGAGGTAGCGGCGGACGACTCCGGAGGCCAGCGCGAGCACGACGTCGTTGAGCTTGCCGCCGGCCTGCTTGGCCAGCGCCTTCGCGCGCGACAGCGAGATCGATACGCCGGCAAAGCTCCGCTCCGACGAGATCGTCTTGTTGAGCATGGTCGGCGGCGACACCATGCTGGCAAGACTCTCGCGCGACTTGGGATCGGCGATCTTGCCGAGTACGTCGGACACGCTCTTGAGCACGGTCGGGATGTTGCCGGCGAAGCGCACCGCGCTTTCGATCTGGTACATCGCGTTGTCGAACAGGATCGAGCCAATATCGCTCTTACCGGTGCGCGGCAGTTGCAGATTCTTCGCAGCCGTCGACGCCTCGAGCGGCTGGCTAAAGAGCTGCTGATAGGAATCGAGCAGGTTCGCAGCGATGTCGCGCGGCTCCTGCCCGGGCTTCGATCCGCCCGTCGGCGGCTCGACCTTTCGCGGGATCGGGGAGATATCGTAGATCATGTTGGTCAGCGCCGCACCGGCGCCGCCGTCGATGGCGGCATGGTGCATCTTGGAATAGAGCCCGACCTCATTGTCCTTCATGCCCTCGAACACGTAGAACTCCCAGAGCGGGCGGGCACGATTCAAGAGCTTGGCATGCATCCAGCCGACGATGCGCTCGAGCGTGGCGCGATCGCGCGGCGCCGGCAGGCTGGCGCGGAAGATGTGACGGTCGATGTCGAACTGGTCGTCCTCGACCCAGGTCGGATGATCGATGTCGAGCGGCGCCTTCTCCAGGCGCGCTTTGAGGATCGGCGCGATGTGCAGCCGCGAGACGATCATCGCCTTGAACTCTTCGAAGAAGTCGCCCTTGTAGTCGTCAGGCAGGCGAAAGATCGCCATGCTTCCGACATGCATCGGCATCTCAGGCGTTTCCAGATAGAGAAACGATGCGTCCAGCGACGACAGTTTCTTACCGTCAGCCATAGTTCCCTCCCGAACATTCGACGGGCGCCTTTGACGGCGCTTCTCGTCAGGCCGATACTGCCCGCTCCGGCGGGGCATATGCAATGGCAAACGGCCCTCCCCGGTCAAATGGCCAGAACTCCCCCTCCGGTTGCGCCAGGCGATCCGCCACGGCCCACAATGCCGCCGGGTTCACGCCGAGCCCAATATGGCTGGCGAAATACACTTCGATATTCTCGGCCCGGTCCGAGGGGTGCAACAGGCAAGTCCGCCAATTCACGACGCCGTCTGCGCGCGAATAAATCGACGTCGCCGGCACCTTGAGATCACCGGCGATCGCCTCGCGCAGTTCGGCAAAGTTTTCGACCCGCTCGCCGGACAACGCCTCATACAGCGCGGTCGCATTGGTCGCCCGCACATCATTGGCAAAGGGGCTGCCGAGGGTGATGACATAGCGGACCAACTCGGGTGCCTGAAGCGCGAGATCCCTGGCATAGACACCGCCGAGGCTCCATCCGACCAGGCTGACCTTGCGTCCACTTGCGGCGTGTATCTCGGTGAGACGGGCGCGCAAGGTTTCCCGCATCCGCGCCAGCCCGCCGAGATTGCGGCCCATCCGCCAGGCGTGGGCCTCATAGCCGAGCTCGCGCAGATAGCGCCGCATCGGCGCCATCGACAGATCGCTGGCGAGAAAGCCCGGCAGCGCCAGCACCGGATGGCCGTCGCCCGTGGGCGCGCGCATCAGCAGCGGTGACAGCAGCAAGCTGGCGTTGAACTCGAACAGGCCGCGCGCCTCCGCGAGCAGCAGGCCGAGGGCCGGCGGACGAAGCCGGCCCGAGCCTGGCCCCGCCTCGCGCGCGTCGGGCATTACTTCTTCTTGTCGCCGCTGCGCGGGGCGCCGAGACCAGCCATGGTCACGAACATGTCCTGAAACCGTTCCGCCAGCTTGGGATCGAAGGTGAACCAACTCTGGATCAGCGATTCCGGCGAGACCTTATCGATATTGCTCAGGACCTGCTGCTGCAGCTTATCCATGACGGCAATCTGCATCGGCGAGACATCCGGCAATCCGAAGAACTGGCGGGCCTCGAGGGGGGTACAGTCGATTTCGATATTAACTTTCATGTGCCCTCCGGATGAGATTCGAGCGGCGCCAGACAGTATCGCCGCGACATGGTGTGCGACGCAAGCGACCTGAGCCGGGGACGGGACAACCGGCCTTCCGCGATCGGCGGATATGGTCAATCAAATTGTCGGCGCGAACGGGCCCCGGCGGGCCATTTCCACCTCATTTTCGAGGTCCGACCCGGCCGAAAGTTCAATGTCGCTCGCGCGCCTGGCTCCCTTAAAAGACTGGTCAGCATTGCTGCAAAGCGGTGCAACTTGGCGCGTTCCTTGCTGGAATGGCGCTTGCACGGGTCGAGAACTCTGGGCAACATGGATCGATCAGCCCCGCCGAACAATCAAAAATGACGGTCGGGGCGAGTGAAGAGGGTCAAGAATGTCAGTCGGACGAAGTCTGTTTGCGGCGACGCTCGCCGGTACGCTTGCGTTGGCGGTGTCGCCGGCGTCGAGCCAGACGCTGCGCTACGCCAACCAGGGTGAGCTCAAGTCGCTCGATCCCTACACGCTGAACGAATCGACCACCAGCGCGCATCTCGGTCATGTCTATGAGGGCCTGGTCGCCCGCGGCAAGGACCTGAAGATCATCCCGGCGCTCGCCGAAAGCTGGGAGATCCCGGAGCCGACGCGCTGGCGCTTTCACCTGCGCAAGGGCGTGAAATTCCACAATGGCGACCCCTTCACCGCTGACGATGTGGTGTTCTCCGCCGAGCGCGTCCGGGCGAAAGGCTCGAATTTTCAGAGCCGCATTCCCGCCGACGCCAAGGTCGTCAAGGTCGACGATTACACCGTCGATTTCATCCTGACCTCGCCCAATCCCATCCTGACGGCGCTGTGGGCGACCTGGTACATCATGGACAAGAAATGGGCAGAGGCGAACGATGCAGTGGCACCGACGCCGGCCGCCGCGACGACCCCGAGCTATGCCTCGCTCCATGAAAACGGCACCGGCCCTTTCATCATCGAGAGCCATCAGCCGGGCGTGAAGACCGTCTTCAAGCCCAACCCGAACTGGTGGCGCCAGCCGGAGCATAATCTCAAGGAGATCGTCTTCACGCCGATCGCGAACCCGGCCACGCGTGTCGCGGCGCTGCTATCGGGCGAGGTCGACGTGATCGAGCCGGTTCCGGTCCAGGACATCGACCGCGTCAAGGCAAGCCCCAATGCCACGGTGCTGACCGGTCCCGAGCTCCGGACCATCTTCGTCGGCATGGACCAGGCGCGCGATGAGCTGCTGTACTCCAACGTCAAGGGCAAGAACCCGTTCAAGGACGTCCGGGTCCGCGAAGCGGTCTACCGGGCAATCGACGTCGACCTGATCAAGAATCGCGTCATGCGCGGCCTCTCCACGCCGTCCGCATTGATGGTCGCACCGGAGATCTTCCCGTTCTCAAAGGACTTCACCCGGCCGAAATTCGATCCCGACGCTGCCAAGAAGCTCCTCGCCGACGCCGGCTATGCGGAAGGTTTCGAAGTCACGATGGACTGCCCGAACGATCGCTACGTCAATGACGCCGCGATCTGCCAGGCGATCGTCGGCATGCTCGCCCGCATCAACATCAAGGTAGATCTGCTGGCGCAGCCCAAGGCGCAGTATTTCGCCAAGGTGCTCAAGCCCGGCGGCTACAAGACCTCGCTATACATGCTGGGCTGGACCCCGGATACGCTCGACTCCCAGAACGTACTGCACGACATCATGGGGTGCCGGGACGATCCCAAGGATCCCAATCGCGGCGAAGCCAATCTCGCCGGCTATTGCAACAAGCAGTTCGACGAACTCGCCGACAAGGTTCTCCTGGAATCCGACACGACCAAGCGCGATCTCCTGATCAAACAGGCCTTCGAGCTCTCAATGAAGGATTGGGCCTATATCCCGCTGCACCAGCAGGCGCTCGCCTGGGGCGTGTCGAAGAAGGTAAAGCTGACCCAGCGTGCGGACAACATGGTCATGCTCTATTGGGCGACCAAGCAGGACGAGTAGGTGTCGACATCTTGTGGAAGTCCCGGAAGCCATCGCTTTCAAGATCTGGCTTCCGGGACTTGTTGTTTCGGGCTAACGCAATGATGCGTGCTGCTGAAGAGATGTGAAAGGAACAGATGCTCGCTTTCACACTACGCCGGGCAATCCAGGCCATCGGCGTCATGATCGCCGTTGGAATCATCGCGTTCTCGATGTTCCGCTTCGCCGGCGATCCCGTGAACCAGATGGTCGGGATGGATACCTCCGGCGCCGAACGCGCCGCGATCCGCAAATCACTCGGCCTCGACGATCCCGTGCTCGTGCAGTTCGGCCGCTATATCGGCAACGCCGCACAATTCAAGTTCGGGGTGTCCTACCAGTTCCGCCTGCCTGTCACCAATCTGTTGATGGAGCGGATGCCGGCGACGCTCGAGCTGGCCATCGTTGCCACGATCTTCGCGATGCTCAGCGGCATCCTGATGGGCGTTTATTCGGCTCTTCGCCGCGACAGCTGGCTCACGCATATATTCCAGGCCGTCTCGCTGATCGGCATCTCACTGCCGACCTTCCTGATTGGCGTCCTCATGATCTACCTGTTCTCGGTGACGCTCGGCTGGCTGCCCTCGTTCGGGCGGGGGGACGTCGTGCATATCGGCTGGTGGACCACGGGCCTGCTGACCTTATCGGGATTGAAGGCGCTGATCATGCCCGCGATCACGCTTGGGCTGTTTCAGATGACGCTGATCATGCGGCTCGTCCGCGCCGAAATGCTGGAAGTGATGCGGACCGATTACATCCGTTTCGCCCGCGCCCGTGGCCTGACCACACGTGCGATCCATTTCGGGCACGCCCTGCGCAACACGCTGGTTCCCGTGATCACGGTGGCCGGCCTGCAATTTGGCTCGGTCATTGCTTTCGCGATCATCACCGAGACCGTGTTCCAGTGGCCGGGCATGGGGCTCCTGTTCGTGCAAGCCGTTCAGAACGTCGATATCCCGATCATGGCGGCCTATTTGATGATGGTGTCCCTGATCTTCGTCACCATCAATCTCGTGGTTGATATCCTCTATACCATCGTCGATCCGCGGCTGCGCTCGACGGTCGGCCGGGCACACTGAGATGAGCGAAGCTGTCGTTCCGCATACAACTGAGAAGCGCCCTGCGGCGCCGCCTGGCCGGTTCAGGCGCGCGCTCGACAGCGACGTGTTCTACTCGTTCCGCCGTTCCAAGATCACCATGATCGCGGCGGGTGTGACGCTGCTGTTCTTCCTGGTCGCGATCTTCGCTTCAGCGCTGTCGGTGCAAAATCCGTTCGACCCGGCGCAGCTCCAGCTGATGAATTCGCGCATCTCGCCGCTCTGGACCGCCGACGGTCAGAGCCCGTTCCTGCTCGGCACCGACGAGCAGGGCCGTGATGTGCTGTCCGCGATCCTTTACGGCCTGCGCATCTCGCTGCTGGTCGGGGTGCTCGGCGTGGTCTTGTCGGGCGCGATCGGCATCCTGCTCGGCTTGACGGCCGGCTATTTCGGCGGCGCGGTCGACGGATTGATCATGCGCATCGCCGACGTGCAGCTCTCCTTCCCGGCCATCCTGATCGCGCTTCTGATCAACGGCATCGCCAAATCGGTCTTCGGCAACAAGCTCGACGAGATGAGCATGCTGGCGGTCCTGGTCTTTGCGATCGGGTTGAGCTTTTGGGTGCAATATGCCCGCACGGTGCGTGGCTCGGTCCTGGTCGAGAAGAACAAGGATTATGTCGCGGCCGCGCAATTGATCGGCCTGCCCGCCCCCGTGATCATGCTGCGCCACGTGCTGCCGAACACCACCGGGCCGATCCTCGTGATCGCCACCATCAACCTCGCGCTCGCCATCATCACCGAGGCGACGCTGTCGTTCCTCGGCTCGGGCATGCCCGAGACCATGCCGTCGCTCGGCACGCTGATCCGCATCGGCAACGGCTATCTGTTCGCAGGCGAATGGTGGATCGTGGCCTTCCCCGGAATTGCACTTGCGGCGTTGATCCTGTCGATCAATCTGCTCGGCGACTGGCTGCGCGACGCGCTCAACCCCAAACTCCGATGAGTCTACAGCCTTCATGACCGAACCCGTCCTCTCCGTCCGCAATCTCAAGGTCGAGTTCGCCTCGCGCCGCGGCACGCTGCGCGCCATCGACGGCGTCTCGTTCGACATCGCCAAGGGCGAAGTACTCGGCGTGGTCGGCGAATCCGGCGCCGGCAAATCGGTGACCGGGCTTTCGGTGATCGGCCTGATCGACCCGCCTGGCCGCATTGCCGGCGGCGAGATTCGTCTCGCCGGCCTGCGCATCGACGATCTGCCGCCGGAGGAAATGCGCCGCGTCCGCGGCAAGCGCATCGGCATGATCTTCCAGGACCCGCTGACCTCGCTCAATCCGCTGTACAAGGTCGGCGACCAGATTGTGGAGACGATCCGGACCCATCTCAATTTGTCCGAACAGGCCGCGCGCCGCCGCGCCATCGATCTGCTCGCCGAGGTCGGCATTCCTGCGCCCGAAAAGCGCATCGACGGCTATCCCCACGAATTCTCCGGCGGCATGCGCCAGCGCGTGGTGATTGCGCTCGCGATCTGTGCCGAGCCGGAGCTGATCATCGCGGACGAGCCGACCACCGCGCTCGACGTCTCCGTGCAGGCGCAGATCATCTCGCTGATCAAGCGGCTCGGCCGCGACCACGGCACCGCCGTGATGCTGGTGACCCACGACATGGGCGTGATCGCCGAGACCTCGGACCGCGTCGCGGTGATGTATGCCGGCCGTGTCGCCGAGATCGGTCCGGTGCAGGATGTCGTCAAGAACCCGCTGCATCCCTATGCCAAGGGCCTGATGGGCGCGATCCCGACGCTTGCCGGCGACGACAAGCGCCTGGTGCAGATCCCGGGCTCGATGCCGCGGCTCTCAGCCATCCCGCGCGGCTGTTCGTTCAACCCGCGCTGCGCCTTCGCATTCGACCGCTGCCGCGTCGACCGGCCCGAGCCGCTGCCGCACGGCGCGCAATCGGTCGCCTGCCATCTCTATGACACCGTGCCGGCGGAGACCGCGGCATGAGCACGCCTTTCGTCCAGGGCACAAATCTGCGCCGCGTCTTCGACGTTTCAAAGCCCTGGCTCAACCGCGTGCTCGAAGGTGGGCATCTCGAATTTCTCAAAGCCGTCGATGGCGTCACCTTCGACATCAAGAAGGGCGAGACCTTTGCCCTCGTCGGCGAGTCCGGCTCGGGCAAGACCACGGTGGCCCGGATGGTCGTCGGCCTTTTGCCGCCGAGCTCCGGCGACGTCCTGATCGACGGCGTCTCGATGACCGATCCGAGGCAGGCTCCCGCACGGCGAAAGCTGCGCCGCCGCATCCAGATGATCTTCCAGGATCCCTATGCGAGCCTGAACCCGCGCTTCCGGGTCGATGCCATCATCTCCGAGCCGATCCGCGCCTTCGACCTGATCCAGGGCGAACGCGACATCCAGGCCCGCGTCGGCGAGTTGCTTAGCCTCGTCGGCCTGCATCCTGATGACCGGCTGAAATTTCCGCACGAGTTCTCCGGCGGCCAGCGCCAGCGTATCGCGATCGCGCGGGCGCTCGCCTCCGACGCCGAGTTCATCGTCTGTGACGAGCCGACTTCGGCGCTCGATGTCTCCGTGCAGGCACAGATCCTGAACCTGATGCGCGACCTCCAGGACAAGTTCGGCCTGACCTACATGTTCATCAGCCACAACCTCGCTGTGGTCCGACACATGGCGACCCGCGTCGGCGTGATGTATCTCGGCCGCATCGTCGAGATCGCGGAGGGACGCGAGCTGTTCTCCAACCCGCGCATGCCCTACACCAAGATGCTGCTCGGCGCCGTGCCTGATCTCGCCATGAGTGGCCGCCAGCGCATTCCGGTGAAGGGCGAGATTCCGAACCCGATCAATCCGCCTGCTGGCTGCGCCTTCAATCCGCGCTGTCCGCTGGCGTTCGACCTCTGCCGCAAGGAAGTTCCAAAGCTGATCGACGGCGTCGCCTGCCATGCCGTCAACACCGCGCCGGTCCCGGCCTAACGCGCGCGTGCCATGCGGCCTGTGCATTTGGCATCCCAGTGCCTGATGTGATCAATTGCGCGCGCCGTCAATGAGGTAGCCCATGGCCAGCATCGTCAATCCGGATCCCTTCACGACGCGTCCCGAGATCGAGGGCACGTTTGGGGTCGTCGCCTCGACCCACTGGATCGCGACCGCCGTCGGCATGGCCATCCTGGAAAAAGGCGGCAACGCGTTCGATGCCGGCGTCGCCACCGCCTTCACGCTGCAAGTCGTCGAGCCGCATCTGAATGGCCCCGGCGGCGATGTGCCTGTCATCGTCCACGACGTGAAGCGCGGCCGCACCGAGGTGATCTGCGGCCAGGGCCCGGCGCCGGCGCGCGCCACCATCGCGCATTACAAGAGCGAAGGCCTCGACATGGTGCCCGGCACCGGCCTGCTCGCGGCCTGTGTTCCCGGCACCTTCGAATCCTGGATGATGCTGCTGCGCGACTACGGCACCATGCGCGTGCGCGACGTGCTGGAGCCCGCGATTTCTTACGCCCGCGACGGCTACCCGCTGGTCGAGCGCGCCTGCGCGACGATCCAGACGGTCGAGCAATTGTTCCGCACGCACTGGCCAACGTCGGCCGCGGTCTATTTGCCGAACGGCGAGGTGCCGAAGCCCGGCACGATCTTCACCAACAAGACGCTGGCCGGGACCTACGCCCGCATCCTCAGCGAGGCCGAGAGCGGCGGCGGTCGTCGTGACGCCGAGATCGAGCGTGCGCGCAAGGCCTGGTCGCAAGGCTTCGTTGCGGAAGCCATCGACAAGTTCTGCCGGACGCGGGAGGTGATGGACGTCAGCGGCTCCCCGCATCGCGGGGTGCTCTCCGCCGACGACATGGCGCGCTGGCAGCCGACCGTCGAAGCGCCGCTGACTTACGATTACGGCCGTTACACCGTCTGCAAGGCCGGGGTCTGGAGCCAGGGCCCGGTGACGCTGCAGCAGCTCGCGCTGTTGAAGGGCTTTGCGCTCGACGGGCTCGATCCGACCGGACCGGAATTCATCCATCTCCAGATCGAATGCGCAAAACTCGCCTTCGCCGACCGCGAAAAATTCTACGGCGATCCGAAGTTCTCGAACATCCCGATCGCGACGCTGCTGTCGGATGCGTACAATGACGAGCGCCGCAAGCTCGTCACCGACAGGGCCTCGCTCGACTTCCGGCCCGGCACCGTCGAAGGCTTCGGCGGCGTGGTCAAGCTGCGCCGTGCCGAAGGGCAGCGCGAGGCGGTTGGCGCGCTCGGCGCTGGCGAACCGACCGTGGGACGCTTCGGCGAGGTGCGCGGCGATACCGTGCATTTCGACATCATCGACAAGGCCGGCAACATGGTGTCCTCGACGCCGTCGGGTGGCTGGCTGCAATCCTCGCCTGTTATCCCCGAGCTTGGCTTCTGCCTCGGCAGCCGCGCCCAGATGTTCTGGCTTGAGGAAAACCATCCCGGCTCGCTCGCGCCCGGCAAGCGGCCGCGCACCACGCTGTCGCCGACCATGGCACTGCGCGACGGCGAGCCGTATCTGGCCTGGGGTTCGCCCGGCGGCGATCAGCAGGACCAATGGATCACGCAGTTCTTCCTGCGCCACGTCCATTGCAATCTCAATCTCCAGGAGTCGATCGACGCGCCGGCCTGGCACTCCGAACATTTCCCGATCTCGTTCTGGCCGCGTACCGCGCGTCCCGGCGTGCTCGTGGTCGAGAACCGCGTGCCGAAAGCGACGATAGAGAATTTGCGCGAGCGCGGACATATCGTCGAGGTCGGCCCCGACTGGTCGGAAGGCCGCCTCACCGCGGCCTCGCGCGTCGGGGTGCGCCGCCGCGCCGCCGCCAATCCGCGCGGCATGCAGGGCTACGCCGCGGGACGCTGAAGGCAGCACATGACCTGGTCGATCATCGCGCGAGACCCTGCCACCGGCCAGTTCGGCATTGCGGTCGCAACCCGCTTCTTCGCCGTCGGCGCCCGCGTGCCCTACATTGCGGCCGGCCTCGGCGCCATCGCGACCCAGGCCTTCGTCAATCCTTATTACGGCATCGACGGCGTCAAGCTGCTGCGCGAAGGCCTCAACGCCGATGACGTGCTCGCCACGCTGCTCGCGACAGACGAGGGCCGCGAGAGCCGGCAAATCCATCTCATGGATGCAAGCGGTGCGATCGCCGCGCATACCGGACGCGACTGCGTCGATTGGTGCGGCCACATCGCCGGCAGCGGGTTCTCGATCGCCGGCAACATGCTCGCCGGCGCCGACGTGCTCGCCGAGACGGCGAAGACCTATATCGCCAATGACAGCCTGCCCTTCCCGCGCCGCCTGCTCGCAGCAATGCGCGGAGGCGAAGCCGCCGGCGGCGACAAGCGCGGCAAGCAATCGGCTGCGCTGCTGATCCATGGCGAGGAGGAATGGCCGGCGCTGGACATCCGCGCCGACGACCATCCCGATCCACTCGGGGAGCTCGAACGGCTCGAACGGGTCAGTCACGAGCTCTGGGTCCATTTCCGCCCGTCCATGCCGACCCGGAAGAACCCAGCCGGCAACACCGATCGCAGCGTCATCGAGGCCAGCATCGCCGCGGCGCGGGCGAGACAACCATGAGCCCTCTCATCGAGATCAGGGACCTTCGTATCCGCTTTCACGGCGACGACGGCCGTATCACCCACGCCGTCGACAGCGTCGATCTCAGCGTCGCCAATGGCGCGACGCTCGGTCTTGTCGGCGAATCCGGCTGCGGCAAGAGTGTGACGTCGCTGGCAATCATGGGCCTGCTGCCGAAGCAGACGACTGAGATTACTGGCGCGATCCGCTTCGACGGTTTTGACCTGCTGAAGACCCCGGACCAGACCCTGCGGGATCTCCGCGGCAACCGGCTCGCGATGATCTTTCAGGAGCCGATGACGTCGCTCAACCCGAGCTTTACGATCGGCGACCAGATCATCGAGACGATCCTGCGCCATCGCGGCGGCACGCGGAAAAGCGCACGTGAGCGGGCCATCGAGCTGCTGCGCCGCGTGCACATCCCCTCGCCCGAGCGACGCATTGACGAATATCCGCACAAGCTCTCCGGCGGCATGCGCCAGCGCGTGATGATCGCGATGGCGCTGGCCTGCGATCCGCAGCTCCTGATCGCGGACGAGCCGACCACTGCGCTGGACGTCACCTTGCAGGCGCAAATCCTGGAGCTGATGCGCGAGTTGAAGGCGGCGAGCGGCGCCGCCATCATCCTGATCACCCACGATCTCGGCGTCGTCGCAGAAGTCTGCGACGAGGTCGCGGTGATGTATGCCGGCGAGATCGTCGAGCGCGCGCCGGTCGACGAATTGTTTTCAGCGCCGCAGCATCCCTACACCGTGGGCCTGCTTGGCTCGATCCCGCGCCTCGACCATCGCGCCGAGCAGCTGGCGACCATCGAAGGCATGGTACCGAACATGGCGCAACCGCCCGCCGGCTGCCGCTTCGCCGCGCGCTGTCCGTTCGTGCTGGAGGCCTGCACCAGGGCGCCGCCGCAGCTGATAAACGTCAGCCCGAACCACGTCTCGCGCTGCATCCGCGCACCGCTCGAAGTTTTGGTGTCGTGATGGCGCTGCTCGAGGTCAACGGACTGGTCAAGCACTTCGTCGCCGAGCGCTCGCTGTTCGGCCGGGCGCGGGCGCATGTCAAGGCGGTCGATGGCGTGACGTTCTCCCTCGAGGCCGGCAAGACTCTCGCCCTGGTCGGTGAATCCGGTTGCGGCAAATCCACTGTTAGCCGTCTGGTCCTGCGGCTGATCGAGCCGGATGCAGGCAGCGTGCGGTTCGACGGCCGCGATCTGCTCTCGCTCGATGCCGATGCGCTGCGCAAATTCCGCCGCGAGGCGCAAATCATCTTTCAGGACCCTTACGCCTCGCTCAATCCGCGCATGACGGTTGCGCAGATCCTGACCGAACCGCTGGCGCTGCACGATCTCGTTCCACCGGCGCAGCGGCCACAGCGCGTCGCGGAGCTGCTGCGGCTGGTCGGGCTCGAGCCGCGACTGGCCCGGCGCTATCCGCACGAATTCTCCGGCGGCCAGCGCCAACGCATCGCGATTGCACGCGCGCTCGCGGTCGAGCCGAAGCTGATCATCTGCGACGAGCCGGTCTCGGCGCTCGACGTCTCGATCCGTTCGCAGATCTTGAACCTGCTGCGCGAGCTTCAGGACAGGCTTGGCCTCGCCTACATCTTCGTCTCGCATGACCTCGCCGTGGTCAAACACATCGCCGACCGCGTCGCGGTGATGAATCTCGGCTGCATCGTCGAAGAGGCCGACGCAGACGAATTGTTCGCCCAGCCCCGTCACCCCTATAGCCGCGCTCTGCTGTCGGCGATCCCGCTGCCCCAGCCTCACGCCAAGCGGGCGAAGGTCGTGCTGCAAGGCGAGATCCCGAGCGCGCTCAATCCGCCGGCGGGTTGCCGCTTCCACACCCGCTGCCCGTTCGTGATCGACCGCTGCCGCACCTCAGCGCCAGCGCTGGTGGCCGACGGCGCGGGCCACGCCACAGCCTGCCACCGCGTCAGCGAGCTGCCCCCGGCCGACGCGATACTGCCCGCAGCGGCCGGATTTTCGCCGGCACTGGCAAAATTAGTCGCGGCCTTCAGCCGAAAGACGGAAGGCGCGAACCCGGCCGGTGTTGGTATACAGAGTGCAAGGCCACCAACGACGTAGCCGGAGCAATGGGGACTGTCCGATGAAGATGTTTCGCCTGGCCGCGACGGCTGCCGTCGCCCTGCTGACGCTTGGAGCCGCGCAGGCCCAGACCACGCTGCGGATTGGGCTTGCCGAGGACCCTGATATTCTCGATCCCACCATGGCGCGGACCTATGTCGGCCGGATCGTGTTCGCCGCCTTCTGCGACAAGCTGTTCGACATCGACGAGAAGCTGAACATCGTGCCGCAGCTCGCGCTGTCGAGCGAGACCGTCGATGATGGCAAGGGCCTCATCATCAAACTTCGGCCCGGCGTGAAATTCCACGACGGCGAGGCGCTCGATGCGGACGCCGCCAAATTCTCGCTGGAGCGTCACCTGACTCTCCCCGGCTCGTTCCGCAAGCCGGAGCTCGCCTCGGTCGACCACATCGATGTCGTCGATCCCCTCACCATCAAGCTGGTGCTGAAGTCGCCGTTCTCACCGCTGCTCGCCCAGCTCACCGATCGTGCCGGCATGATGGTGTCGCCGAAGGCGGCAAAGGAAGCCGGCGACAAGTTCGGCCTGCACCCGGTTTGCGCCGGTCCCTACAAATTCGTCGAGCGCGTGCAGCAGGATCGCATCGTGTTCGAGAAGTTCGCCGACTACTGGAACAAGGACAACGTCTTTATCGATCGGATCGTGTTCCAGCCCATCGTCGACGCCACCGTGCGGCTCGCGAATTTGAAATCGGGCGGCCTCGATCTGATCGAGCGCGTACTCGCCACCGATCTCAAGGAGGTGCGTAGCGATTCACGGCTGAAGGTCGCGACCGCCATCGAGCTCGGCTATCAGGGCATCACGCTGAACATCGGCAAGGACAAGGCCAAGGGCCCGCTCAGCCAGTCCGCCAAGGTGCGGCAGGCGCTTGACCTTGCCATCGACCGCGAGGCGATCAACCAGGTCGTCTTCAACGGCGAGTTCCAGGTCGGCAATCAATGGGTCAATCCTGATCATCCCTACTATCAGAAATCCCTTCCGGTCAGTGCCCGCGACGTGGAGAAGGCCAAGGCCCTGCTGAAGGAAGCCGGCGTGAAGCCGCCGGTCAGCGTCGATTTCCTGGTGCCGAAGGGCGCGGAAAACGAAACACCGGCGCAGATGATCCAGTCAATGGCCGCAGAAGCCGGCTTCGACATGAAGATCCGGGTGACCGAGTTTGCAACCGGGCTCAAGCAGGCCGAGGCCGGCGATTTTCAGGCCTTCTGGCTCGCCTGGAGCGGCCGCATCGACCCCGACGGCAACACCGTCGTCTTCCTGCACAGCAACGCGCCTCAGAATTACAGCGACTGGAACAATGCGCAGGCCGACAAGGCCCTGGAGGACGCGCGGCTCGTGACCGATCCGGCCAAGCGCAAGGCCGACTACGAAATCCTGGCCAAGCTGGTCCAGGACGAAGAGCCCATCCTCTATCTCTACCATCGCCGCATCATCATTGCGCACACCACCAAGCTCGAGGGTTACAAGCAGATGCCCGACGGCCTCGTGCGCGTCGTCGGCCTCAAGCTGAAGTGACGCCAAACGGATGCTGAACTTCCTCGCCCGCCGGCTTGCGCAGATCGTCCCGACGCTGTTCTTCGTGTCGGTGCTGATCTTCTCGCTGCAGCAATTGCTGCCGGGCGATCCCGCCCTGGTGATGGCGGGCGAAGAACGCGATCCTGCCGTGATCGAGCAAATCCGGCACCAATACCGGCTCGATCAACCCGTCCCCGTGCAATACGTCTACTGGATCAAGGGCGTCCTTGTCGGCGACTTCGGCGAATCCCTTCGCAACAAGATGCCGGTGCGCGAGCTGATCGCGCAAAAGCTGCCGGTGACGCTGCAGCTCGGCGCCATGGCCATCATCATCGCCTTCCTGATCGGCATCCCCGCCGGCATCGTCGCGGCCGTGAAGAAGGGAACGGCCTGGGACTACGGCGCCAATTTCTTTGCGCTGTGGGGCATCTCGACGCCGAACTTCTGGCTCGGCATCATGTTGATCTTCCTGTTCTCGATCGAGCTCGGCTGGCTGCCGGCCTCCGGCTATGTGCCGCTGACCGAGAACTGGCGCGCGAGCCTGGCCGCCACCATCATGCCGGCCTTCGTGCTCGGCAACGCGATTGCCGCGATCCTGATGCGGCATACCCGTAGCGCCATGCTGCAGGTGCTGGAGAGCGATTATGTACGCACGGCGCGCGCGAAAGGCCTGTCCGAGCGCTCGGTGATTCTCAAGCATGCGATGCGCAATGCGCTCACCCCCATCATCACGCTCGGCGCGCTCGAGCTCGGCACGCTCCTGTCCGGCGCGGTGCTCACCGAGCAGATCTTCTCCATTCCCGGCTTCGGCAAGCTGATCGTCGACGCCGTGTTCAACCGCGATTATGCCGTCGTGCAGGGCGTGGTGCTGGTGACCGCCACGGTCTACATCACGCTCAATCTGGTCGCCGACCTCGCCTATATCCTCGTCAATCCGCGGCTGAGGGGCTAGGCCATGACCGACGCCGTGCTCACGACCACCCCCATCACTGATACCAGCGAGCTGGACAGCCCGGCGCGCCGGGCGCGGCGTCGCCTGTTCAAGCGCAAGGCGGCGGTTGCGGGCCTTGTGGTCCTCATCATTTTCATCCTGCTCGCGCTGCTGGCGCCTCTGCTCGTGCCCTATGATCCCGTCGCAACGAACTGGAGCCTGGTGCGCAAGCCGCCGACAGCTGCGCACTGGTTCGGCACCGACGAGCTCGGCCGCGACATCCTGAGCCGCGTCATCTATGGCGCCCGCGCCTCATTGCTGGCCGGCCTGATCTCGGTTGCGATCGCGCTCGGCATCGGCGTTCCTCTTGGCCTGGTCTCCGGCTATCGTGGCGGATTCGTCGATGCGCTGATCAGCCGGATCACCGATGCGATGCTCGCCTGTCCATTCCTGATCCTGGCCATTGCGCTGGCCGCGTTCCTCGGCCCGAGCCTCGGCAATGCCATGATCGCAATCGGCATCTCGGCGACGCCGGTCTTCATCCGCCTCACCCGTGGCCAGGTGCTGAGCGTCAAGGCCGAGGACTATGTCGAGGCAGCTCGCGCGCTCGGCAATCCGCCCTGGCGGATCGCGCTCTCGCACATCCTGCCGAACATCCTGCCCGCGCTGCTGGTCCAGGCGACGCTGTCGATCGCCGCAGCGATCATCGCGGAAGCCGCCCTGTCGTTCCTTGGGCTCGGCCAGCAGCCGCCGTCGCCGTCCTGGGGCAGCATGCTGAATGCGGCGCAACGCTTCCTGACCCAGGCGCCCTGGATGGCGATCTGGCCGGGGCTTGCGATCTTCCTCGTGGTGCTCTCACTGAACCTGCTCGGCGACGGCCTGCGCGATGCGCTGGATCCGCGGCAGCGCTGAGGCAGTAACATAGCGGAAAGTCAGCTTCGTTCACCTCTCCCGCAGGGAGAGGTGAAGAACGAGCGTCGACAGCTCAGATCACGACCTCACGCATCACCCGGCGACAATCCATCTCATATTCCAGGTCGACCACCGGCGGCCGCGCAAAGTGCCAGGTGAGGCCCGAGCGCAGCGCGCCGCGCCGTACCAGCTCGTCGACCAGCGCATGATGGAAGTCGTGCACGGAATAGGCCTGGACGCCGGTGGTGTCCTTCCAGCCGAAACCGAATGCCGCCATCCGGTTCTCCATCTGCGAGGTCGTCGTGAAGCGCACCTTCTCGCGCAGGCCTTCCCGACTGAGGTCGCGATAGCGCACGGTACGTTCGACATAGGTGCCGCTGCCTTCGCGCGCCTCGGCGCCACCGGCGATCACGAAGGACGGCGCCTTCGAAATCGTCGGACGCGTAAACGAGAATGCATAGAATGACGGCTCCGCGGGCGGATCGATTTCCGGACAGACATTGCTGCGTGCCACCGGATTAGTGCTGCCGTCGAAGATGCCCCACTCCGACAGTGTCTTCACATAATGCAGGTTGAAGGCGCGAAAGCCCTCCTCGCTGAAGGCCGCCGGCGAGCGCAACTCGCAGGCGCAGAAAGCCGTCAGCGGACGTCCTTGCGCCTGGATGTAGTTTGCAGCCAGCGCAAACCCGTCGGCCAGCGGCACCAGGCGATCGAACCTGACGCGCTCGATCTCATAGCCGTCGTCGGCAGCAGCACCAGCAGAATACTGGAACACGGAGGGGATGAACCGGTAATTTCCGGCGGAGAATTCACGCGTCATGTCGAACCCTAATCCAGCTGGATGCGAATGCCTTTGGCGCCGTTGAGCAGGCGTCTCAAGTGAAAGCCGGCGAGCGGATCGTCGGCGTGCATGCCGACCAGCGCGGCGAAGGCCGGCATCGCCGCGGCGTCGCCCGCCTCCATCCTGGCAAATGCCTCTGCATATTGTGCCGTCGCGGGCGCATCGAACTTGTCCTGCGGCAGTGGCTCGAACGCGCGCAGCGGTTCGCTGCGTCCGCGCAGCATCAAATCGCCGACCGGGCGCCCCTGAAAGTTCGACGCGCCCGCGGCGACACTGGAGCTGACGCAGATGCGAGTGCCGAGTTGCTTGTTGGCGGCCTCCAGCCGCGCTGCGATATTGATCGTGTCCCCATAGGCGGTGTAGTCGAAGAAACGGTTGCCGCCGAAATTGCCGACCAGTGCGGCCCCTGCGTGAATACCGATGCGGGTGGTGCCGAAATTCACGCCTCTGGCCTTCTGACGCACGCAAAACTCCTGCGCCCAACGGTCGAGTTCATGCGCGCAGGCGACCGCACGCGTCGCATAATCGGGTTGATCGCCCGGCGCATTGAACAGCACGTGGATCGCATCGCCGATGATCTTGGCAACCGTCCCCTCATGCGCGAAGATCACTTCGGTCGTCCCACCGACATATTCGTTGAGGAGCGCGCCCAGTGTCTCGGGTGCCGCGCTCTCGACCAGCGATGTGAACCCGGTGATATCAGTGAATATGACGGCGACATCGCGCCATTGCACCTCGATACCCTCGCTGTCGCCGCCTGCCGCCAGGCGTTTGGCGAGCTCGGGAGAGAAGTGGCGCGACAGCGCGGCGTGGGCCCTTTCGGCTTCCGCCTGACGGCGCCGCACCTCGCGCAGCATCTCGATGTGGCGCAGTGTCTTCTCGATCGTGGTTTCGAGGTCGACGAAGTCGATCGGCTTGGTGAGAAAGTCGAACGCGCCGCGGTTCATGGCGGTGCGGATATTGCGCATATCACCGTAGGCCGAGACGATGATGGTCGACTTCTTGTCCTCGGCTTCCTGCAGCTTCTGCAAGAGCGACAGCCCGTCCATCCTGGGCATGTTGATGTCCGAGACCACCATGTCGACATGCGGGTTCTGCTCGAGCGACTCCAGCGCCTCGATACCGTCGCGTGCGAACATGATGGCGAGAAGCCCGTCACGGATCTTCCTGCGGAATTTCTGCAGGATCAGCGCCTCGAGATCTGGCTCATCGTCGACGAAGAGGATGGTCGGGGTCATGCCGCCTGCTCGAGCCTCGTGTCGATCTGCTGGCGCAGCTGCGCGAAGTCGATCGGCTTGGTGAGGAGCCCGCTGGCACCGCGCTCGATCGCCTTGCGATGCGTCTCGGCATCGCCGTAGGCCGTGATCATGATCACAGGAACATCCGGATGCTCGGCGCGCACCCTGGGCAGCATATCAAGCCCGCTCATGCCGGGCATGTTGATGTCGGACAGGATCAGGATCAGCGAGGGATCGCGCACCTCGGCGGCACGCTTCAGCGCATCGGGCGCAGAGGGTGCGAACTCCATCTGGAAACGGCCGGCACGCAGGTCGCGCCGGAATTGCTGCCGGAACAGCGCCTCGACATCGGGCTCGTCATCGACGACCAGGATGTAAACGTTCACGTCTTGCCTCCGGAAGTGCCGCTTGCCGCCATTGCGCGCGGCAGGGTGACGATGAATTCGGTGAAGGCACCGGGTGTGGTGTTCACGTCGATCGTGCCGCCGTGCTGCTTCACGACGATGTCGTGGCTCATGGACAGGCCAAGCCCGGTCCCCTCGCCTGCCGGCTTGGTGGTGAAGAAGGGATTGAACATCCTCTCCTTCACGTCCTGCGGAATACCCGTGCCGTTGTCGCGGATCCGGATCTCGACCTTGTCGCCAAGACTTCTTGTCGTGGCGCTCAAAGTCGGCTCGAAGCCGTCGGCAGCGCTCTCCTTGCGCTTGGCCGCCGCATAGAAGCCATTGGAGATCAGGTTGAGAAAGACGCGCGTGATCTCCTGCGGGTAGATGTCAGCCATGCCGGCGGTCGGATCGAAGTCGCGCTTGAGCGTGATGTTGAAACCGGGTTTTTCGGCGCGCGCGCCATGATAGGCCAGGTTGAGGCTTTCCTCGACGACGGCGTTGATGTCGACCGCACGATGCTCGCCGGACCCTTCGCGCGAATGCAGGAGCATATTCTTGACGATGGAATCGGCACGCTTGCCGTGCTGAGTGACCTTCTCGAGATTGCCCTTGAGCATATGGGCGAGCTCGTCGACCTCTTCCCTGGTCTTGGCATCAAGCGACGCTGCTTGCAGGACCTCGTTGAGCTCGTCGATCAGCTCGGTCGATACAGAGGAGAAGTTGTTGACGAAATTGAGCGGGTTCTTGATCTCGTGCGCGATCCCCGCGGTGAGCTGGCCGAGCGAAGCGAGCTTCTCGGTCTGGATCAAACGGTCCTGAACCGCGCGCAGATCGTTGAGAGATTGTTTCAGTTCTGCGGTCCGCCGCTCGACCTTGTTCTCGAGGTCGGCGTAGGATTCCTGCAAGCGCGAGCCCATGTCGTTGAACTGGTCCGCGAGCCCTTCCAGCTCGTCGCCGGTCTTGATCGAGATGCGCTGGGAGAAATCGCCGCCGCCCATCCGCTCGGCGCCGCTACGCAGTGCCTGGATCGGGCCGACCATGCGGCGCGCCAGGAAAATCCCCGCCAGCACCGCGAAGATCGACGCAGCGAGCAGCACGATCGCGAGCCGCTGCAGCGAGGCGTAAAGCGAGGCATAGGCCTCCTCGACCGGCAGCTCGACGAACATGGTCCAGTGCAGCGGCTCGATCGGGGCCGAGGCGGTCAGAACTTTCTGGCCCTGGATGTTGACCGCCTCCTGAAGCGCATCGGGCATAACGCCGCCGCCGGCCTGCGCTGCGCGGACCTGTGCGAGGCCCGACATGTCAGTATTGCGCAGCACGAGGCTGATGTCGGGATGCGCGATCAGCCGCCCTTCGGGGCCGACCACATAGGCGTGCCCACGCTGGCCGACCTTGATCTGGGAGACGACGTCCCAGATGAGCTTCAAATTGACTTCCGCGATGCTGACCCCGGCATCCTTCCTGGCGCCGGCCAGCGCCAGAGTCATGTAGGGCTCCGACTCGCGGCGAAAATACACCGGTCCGTAATAGACCTTGTGCGCGACGGCTTCGGTGAATTTCGGATCGCTCGACAGATCGATGCCGCTTTCGATCGCGTCCATCGCCAGCCGCGAGACGCGCAGCCGCTCTTTGCCGGTCGAATCCAGCTGCGCGAGCTCGGTGATCGCAGGCACCTGACGCAGCAGCCGCAGCGCATCGAAGCGGCGCGGCTCGATCGAACCCGCAGACCAGGGCAGCTGCGTGGTCCAGCCGAGCTGGCTCTCGATCTCCTTGATGAACTGGCTGATCTTGGCGGCCGCCGCCTCGGCCTGCTCGTGCTGGACCCGGATCAGGGCGGCCTTGTGTTCCCTGTAGTAGAACAAGACCTCGAACAGGCCATTGGTCAGCAGGGCGACCGCGACCACGGCCACAAACAGCGCGACATATTTGGTGAACAGGCGGGTCCTGATCCCTCGCCCCGTCGTGGCGGACCCGGCACCGCTCCCGGCCGTGCTCGGCAGGGTCCTGGTCTGCGGGGTGTCGGGATGGACGGAAATGCTCATTTCCCCGAGCCTAGCAAGAAGGCCGCACCTTGTCTCCCGCCGCGGGGGGCAAGGTTACTCGATGACCTCGTCGGCAAGTGCAAGCAAGGTCGGGGGAATTTCAAGGCCGGTTGCCTTGGCCGTCTTCAGATTGATCACCAGGGGATAGCGCGTCGGCTGCTCGAATGGCAGATCGCCGGGATTGGCCCCGTTGAAAATGCGGGCGACGAGGGCGGCCGCCCGCTCGAAGGATTCCAGCACATCCGCTCCGTAAGACATCAGCCCTCCGTCGCGAGCGAGATCGGCATTTTCGTAGATCGCCGGCAGTTTCCGGTGGACGGCAAACTCGTACACGCGCTTGCGGTTGAGAATGGTCAGTGCATCGGCCACCATCAGGATGCCGTCCGGCGGATCGGCATTCATCACGGAGAAAGCCTCTTCGAAATCGTCGGGTTCGCGGACGCCTAACGCCTGCACGGACAGCCCGAGCGCCTGTGCAGCCTTCGCGGACGCCTGGTAGCGCATTGTCATGCCGAGGTCGTCCTTGTTCCAGAGCATTGCGACCTTGGTCAATTTCGGCGACATGTCCTTGAGCAGCGACAGCCGCTTGGCGCTGAGTGTCGCTGCGACGTCCGAAATCCCGGTGATTTTGCCGCCTGGATGCGCCAGGCTCTCGATCAGCCTGGTCTCGACGGGATCACCGATGCCACTGGCCGCCACTGTGGGAATGTCGGCCGCTTTGGCCGCCATTGCTGTCGGATAGCCAATGATCACGACGGCATCGACTTTCGCAACCTTCAGCTCTGCAATCAGCGCGGGGAGCTTCGCGACGTCGCCCGCCGCCCCGCGCGGTTCAATGGCCAAGTTCTGGCCAAGCTTGAAACCGCGCTCGCCGAGCACCTTGATCAGGATCTTGCCGCCAGGACTGGTCTCCGTGATCGGCGCGATCGGCGTCAGCGTGCCCAGACGGAACGTCCTGTCGCTCTGAGCCGCGGCCGAGCACGGCCCCAACAGCGGGACACAGCCGAGCCCTGCCAGGAATTCGCGCCGCCTCATCACGTCTCCCTTGCCCCTTGGCGCAATAGCGCGCCGCTCAAGTCTAGCACGGGACAAGAAAAAAGCGGCAATGGCGATGGCCATTGCCGCCTTGCAATCTTCGTTCGGCCGACCTCAGGTCGGCCGTAGCGCCTTGGCGTTGAGGTCGAGCTCGTTGACCTGCTTGGTGCGCTCGGAATCGGCGGCCGCACGATGGTCGGTCGCCAGCACGACGTAAACCGCGGGTAGGACAAAGAGCGTGAACAGCGTGCCGATCGACATGCCGGCGACGACCACGAGGCCGATCGAGAAGCGGCTGGCTGCGCCGGCGCCGGTCGCAGTCAGCAGCGGGATCAGGCCGGTCACCATCGCAGCCGTGGTCATCAAGATCGGCCGCAGACGGATGCGGGCCGACATTTCGATGGCCGATCGGCGGTCCAGCCGTTCATTCACCTGGAGCTCGTTGGCGAACTCCACCATCAGGATGCCGTGCTTGGTGATCAGGCCGACCAGGGTGAGCAGACCGACCTGGGTGTAGATGTTCATGGTCGCCACGCCGAAGAACAGCGGGATCAATGCACCGACGATCGCCATCGGCACCGAGATCATGATCACCAGCGGATCACGCAAGCTCTCGAACTGAGCGGCCAGCACCAGGAAGATAATGATCAGCGCGAACCCGAAGGTGATCGCGAGCTGATTGCCTTCCTGCACATACTGTCTGGAATCCGCGAGATAGTCGTGGCTGAAGCCTTGCGGCAGCTTCTTGGCCTCGCTCTCGAGGAAGTCAACCGCGGCGCCGACGGTCACGCCGGGCATCGGCACGGCCGAGAACGTCGCCGAGTTGAGCTGATTGTAGTGCGTCAGCGAGTTCGGGTCAGTCTTGGTCTGGATCGAGACCACGGTCGACAGCGGGAGCTGTTGGCCGGTGCTGGTCGTCACATAGTAACCGCCAAGCGATTCCGGCGACAGCCTGTTGGCGCGCGGCACCTGCGGGATGACCTGGTAGGATCGGCCCTCGAGATTGAAGCGATTGATGTAGTTGCCGCCGAGCAGAACCGCGAGCGTGCTGCCGAGGTTCTGCATGTTGACGCCGAGATCCTGTGCCTTGTTACGGTCGATCGTGACCACAACGCTCGGCTGGTTAAAGGCGAGGTCGCTGTCGGAAACGATGAACATGCCGCTCTTGCGCGCAGCGTCCTTCAGCCTCTCCATCTGCTCAAAGACGGTCTGGTAGCTCGCGGTGGAATTGATGACCATCTGCACCGGCAGACCGCCCGGACCACCCGGCAGCGGCGGCAGGTTGAACGCGAACGCCTGCACGCCCTCGATCTTGGAGAGCTCGGCCTGCACCAGCGGCTTCAGCGCGATCGACGATCGCTTGCGCTCTTCCCAGGGCTTGAGCAGCATGCCGGCGATGCCGCCCTGCGGGCCATTGATGCCGTTCAGTACGAAGCGCAGATCGGTCTCCGGGAAGCTCTGAAACTTCTTGTCGAGCTTGTCGCCGTAGAAATCGACATAGTCGATATTGGCGTATTTCGGCGCCTTGGTCACTGCGAACACGATGCCCTGGTCTTCCTCGGGTGCCAGCTCCTTCGAGGTGTGCATATAGAGGAAGCCGACGAGCCCGAGGATCGTGATTGCGAACAGGCCGGTGATCGCCTTGTAATCGAGCGACCGGTCGAGCCTGCGGCCATACCAGCGCGTCAGTGCGCCGAACACCTTGTTGACCAGCTTGGCGAAGCGGCCTTCTTCGGTGTTCTTCAGCAGCACCGAGCA
This sequence comes from Bradyrhizobium sp. BR 10261, assembly GCF_019455395.1. NCBI lineage: Bacteria > Pseudomonadati > Pseudomonadota > Alphaproteobacteria > Hyphomicrobiales > Nitrobacteraceae > Bradyrhizobium > Bradyrhizobium sp. BR 10261. Next base: position 339,505 of record NZ_JACOFQ010000001.1, on the reverse strand, counting down.
CATCATCGGCGACAGGGTCAGCGCAATCACGCCCGATACGATCACCGAGCCTGCGAGCGTGAAGGCGAATTCCCGGAACAGCGAACCGGTGAGACCGCCGAGGAAGCCGATCGGGGCATAGACCGCGGCCAGCGTGATGGTCATCGATACGACAGGACCGACGATCTCGCGCGCGCCTTCGAGCGCCGCCTGCACCGGCGTCTTTCCTTCCTCGAGATGTCGATGAATGTTCTCCACCACCACGATGGCGTCGTCGACCACGAGGCCGATCGCGAGCACCATCGCGAGCAAGGTCAGCAGATTGAAGCTGAAGCCCAGCGCCAGCATCAGGGTACAGACGCCGATCATCGACAACGGGATGGTGACGACAGGAATGATGACCGAACGCAGCGAGGCCAGGAACAGGAAGATCACCACGATCACGATGATCACGGCTTCGCCAAGCGTCTTCTCCACCTCGTCGATCGAGGATTGGATGAACTTGGTCGAGTCATAGGCAACCTTCATCTTCATCGACGGCGGCAGGTTGCGCTCGAGCTCCGGGAACAGCGCCCTTACACCCTTGACCAGCGTCAGCGGATTGCCCTGCGGCGTCGCGTTCACACCGATGAAGATCGCATGCTCCCCGTTGAAGGCAACACTCGCGTCGGTGCTCTGCGCTGCAAGCTCGACCGTGGCGATGTCCTCCATCCGGACGAAGCCACCGTCCTTGGCCTTCACGATCATCTTCCTGAACTGGTTGACGTCCGTCAGGCTGGTGTTCGTCGAGATGTTGGAAACGATGAGATAGCCCTTGGTCTGGCCCGCCGCGGACTGGAAGTTGTTGGCCGTGATTGCGGCCGCAACATCCGCCGGCGACACACTGCGGCCGGCCATCTTCACGGGATCAAGCCAGAGCCGCATCGCAAAGGTCTGGCCACCAAGAATGTCGGCCGAGGCGACGCCGTCGACGGTCGACAGCACCGGCTGCACCACGCGCGTCAAATAGTCCGAGATCGCCGAGCCCGACAGTTCCTCCGAGGAGAAGCCGAGATACATCACGGCCGTGGTCTGGCCTGTGGTCTTGGTGACGATCGGGTCGTTCGATTCCTTTGGAATCAGGTACTTGACCGAGTTCGTCTTGGCCAGCACCTCGGTAAGCGCCTGGTTCGGGTCGAAATTCAGCTTGATGTAGACCTGGATCGTCGAGGTGCCGAGCACCGAGGACGAGGTCATGTAGTCCACGCCCTCGGCCGAGGCGACCGCCTGCTCGATCGGCGTCGTGATGAAGCCCTGGATCAGATCCGCGGACGCGCCGGGATAGACGGTCGTGATGTTGATGACCGTGTTCGACAGCTTCGGGTACTGCCGGATCGGCAGCACCATCGCCGCGCGCAGGCCGATCAGCAGGATCAACAGGCTGACGACGACCGACAGAACCGGGCGCTTGATGAAAATATCAGTAAAGGCCATCGCGGCGATCTCGACTTCTATGTCTCAAGAGACGTGATCCGGCCGGGCCGGATCACGCGAATGTATCAGTAGCGCGGCGGCTGCGCCGGGATCGGCGGAGCCGGGTCAGTCGAAATTGCGACAGCGGCGCCCGACTGCAGCTTGAGCTGGCCGACGGCGACGACCTTGTCGCCCGCCTTCACGCCCTTGATGATTTCGACGCGACCGTTGACCCGATTGCCGGTCTGCACGAAGGTGCGCACTGCGCTCAGCGTCGTCTTGCCGTCCTCGCCCTGCTTCTCGGTGATCATGAACACGGAGTCGCCGTACAGCGTATAGTCGACGGCCGTTTCCGGAACGGTGATCACGGCCGGCTTGTCCGGCAGCACCACCGTGGTGGTCACGAACATGCCCGGCTTCAGGATCTTCTCCGGGTTGGCGATCGTCGCCTGCACGCGAATGTTGCGGGTGTCGGTGGCGATCTGCGGCTCGATCGTGGTGATCTTGCCATCGAAGGTGCGCCCCGGATAGGCATCGACCTTCAGCCGGACCGGCTGGCCAACCTTGAGGTTGCCCGAGTCCTTTTCCGTCACCGTAAAGTTGGCCCACAGCTCCGACAGATCGGTCAGCGAAACGATTGCCGTGCCGGCGGTGAGGTATTGTCCGACCTCGACCTTGCGGACACCGAGATCGCCGGAGAACGGCGCGCGCACCAGCTTCTGCGAGATCAGTGCTTCGGTCTTGGCGATGCCTGCCATCGCCTGATCGTAAGAGGCCTGCGCCTGATCGACCGTCGCCTGCGGGCCGAACTGACGCGAAGCCAGCTGCTTGGCGCGGTCCAGCGAGAGCTGCGCGACGGTTGCCTGCGCCTTGTAATTTGCCAGGTCGCCCTGCTCGGGGGCGTCGAACAGCTGCACCAGCGGCGTGCCGGCCTCAACATGGGTGCCGGGCTCGAACTTGATCTCGGTGACGCGGCCATTGACGTCCGCGGTGACGTCGACCTGGTGCACTGCGGCGAGGCCGCCCACCGCAGTGAGCAGGTTCGGTACCACCTCCGACTTCGCTTCGGCCGCGCTGACCATGGTCGGCGGCGGCTTGTTGTTGGCGAAGAACTGCTTGATCATCTGGCCACGGAAATAATTGAACCAGACGAGACCACCGACGAGCACGCCGAGAAGCGTGCCGACGATGATGAACCAGAGCACCGGCCGAACCGGGCGCTTGGGGGCCTTGCTGTCGATCGGTTCGCCCGAAATCTTGTGTTCGGCTACGATGTTCATGTCATGCGCTCTCTGCAATCGCCGTCTTGTCCGCACCCGGGGCCAATTGATGGCCCAGATGCGAAGCAATTGCGGCGTCGTTAAGTCCGATGCCTCTCAGGAGAAACTCACAAAGCTGCCGCTCCAGATCGTTCGCCGCGCCATAGGCGAGACAATGCACCGAAGGCAGCCTGGTCAGTGCGGCGGTCATCACCGTATGATGCGCAAACCAGAACAGGTTGAGCGGTTCGCCACCACAGGCCCGCGCATCCCCGGCGGCGACGGCGCGTTCCAGCGAGGCGACGAAAACCGCTCCGATCAGCATCTTGATCTTTTCATATAGCAAACGAGCGAATTCGCCATCATCCAGATGGCTGGTGGCCATCAGTCGCAGCCGCTGGGCCTCTTCCTGGTCGGGGCCGTCGGCGATCTCCAGGAAATGCTGGACCATGCCGCGGATCAGCTCGACCAGGGTGGCCGTCGATGGCTCCCGCTCGAGCAGGTCCATCAGCGCCGGGTCCGCCTCGCACTCGTCGCTGAGGATTTCGGCATAAAGCGCCGCCTTGGATGGGAAATGCTTGAAGAGCAGCGCCTCGGAAATGGCAGCAGCGGCCGCTACGCTCTTGGTCGTGGTGCCGTTATAGCCATGTCGGGCAAAGCAGCGCTTTGCGGCTCCGAGGATCAATTGACGCCTCAGGTCGCTCGTCATACGCAATGTGCTCATGCTAGTGAGTAAGCACTCACCCACGCAAAAGTCAAGCCGGATGGTGCGGCGCAACCTAAATGGGCGGGAACTGTTGGAAATTGGTCACAGATTACCTCCGCGGGGAGAGCGTCGCCCACGAGGGACCAGATTCAGGGGCCGGGGTCAGATCGGCTGAAAGCCGAGCTCGCCACGGATCCGATTGACGATGTAAGTCCCGTCCCGGCTCGGCAGGATCCGTTCGACGTTGGCGCTGTCGATCTTCACATTGGCAAAGCGCGGCCCTGCCGAGAGGTCGTGGATGGCCTTGGCGAAGGCTTCGACCTCAGCCATGGTCGAGATTGCCCGGCTATCGGCAATGCCGCAGGCCCTGGCGACGCCGACCAAGTCGGCGGCAGCCGAGGTATGGCTGGTCTGGCCGCCGGTCTCGCCATAGGCTTCGTTGTCGAGCACGACGATTGAGAGATTGGACGGCTTCTGCACGCCGATGGTGGCAAGGCTGCCCATGCCCATCAGCATCTCGCCGTCGCCGGTAATGACCAGCACCGGCAATTTCGGTTGCGCCAGCGCGAGCCCCAGCCCGATCATCGCGGCGCCGCCCATGCCGCCCCAGAGATAGAAGTTGCGGGCATGATCGCCCGCGGCCGTGATGTCGTTGGTGGAGGCACCGAGGCCACCGATCGCGACCACGTCCTTGCGATCAGCCAGCAGCGCGGAGACCACCTTTCGGCGGTCGAGGAGATTAGCCTTGCTCATTTGGTGAAGACCTTGGCGCCGATCAGGCGCTGCGACAGCAGGACGGCGGTGGGCGTGAGCGCGTTGTACGCCTGCGCCGCGGCGGCTTCGAGCACAGCCGGCACCTCGGCTGCGTTCGAGGCACGCAGCACCTTGATGCCGGAGAGTTCGAGCACGCCCTGCGTGGTCGAGCCCATCGGCACCTGCCACGGATTGAACTCGCCCCACTCGCCGCGCATGGTCACGAGGCTGAGGAACGGAAAGCGCAGGATCGGGATCAGCGACAGCATGTTGATGCAATTGCCGACGCCGCTCGACTGCATCAGCAGCACGCCGCGCTGGCCGCCGGTCCAGGCACCGGCGAGCAGCGCCACGCCCTCCTCTTCCGTGGTCAGGGGAATGCCGCGCATCGTGGACGTGGCCAGCACGCGCTCGATCAGCCTGGAATGGCCGGCATCGGGCACGTAAGGCACCTGCCGGACGTCGAAGCGTTGCAGGGTCGCGAAAATGTCGTCGGGCCAAAGAGTCTTTGACTCCGGCGCCGTCGTGTCGGCAGCGTCAGCGCGGGCGTGCATTTTTCTGTCCGGTCGGCTAGCAAATCACGGCGAGACTGTAGACGGTGATCCGCACGGCTCGAAAGAGCGAAAATGGCATATCGGTCTCATCAGGCGAGTATGGCGGATGAACGCAAGTGCGAAAGAATTGGCGGCCAGTTTCGATCTGGCGAAGCTGACCAGCGAATTCTACGACGATCCCTACCCGACCTATCGTGCACTGCGGGAGAACGAACCGGTCAAGCGGCTTGCGAGCGGCACCGTGTTCCTGACGCGCTATGACGACCTCGTCACCACCTACAAGAACACAAGATCGTTCAGCTCGGACAAGAAGCGCGAGTTCGCGCCGAAATACGGCGACACGCCGCTCTACGAGCATCACACCACCAGCCTCGTCTTCAACGATCCGCCCGCCCACACCCGCGTGCGGCGTCTGATCATGGGCGCGCTGTCGCCGCGCGCGATCGCCGGCATGGAGGGCGACCTCGTCAAGCTGGTCGACGGCCTGCTCGATGCCATCGCCGCCAAGGGCTATTGCGAGCTGATCGAGGATTTCGCGGCCTCGATCCCGATCGAGGTGATCGGCAATCTGCTCAACGTGCCCCATGACGAACGCGCGCCGCTGCGCGACTGGTCGCTGGCAATCCTGGGCGCGCTCGAGCCGGTCGTGACAGCCGAGGCGGCCGCACGCGGCAACAAGGCTGTGACGGATTTCCTCGCCTATCTCGAAACGCTGGTCGCGCGGCGGCGGCAAAAGCCGGGCAATCCTGACCGTGACGTGCTGACACGCCTGATCCAAGGAGAAGGCAGCGCCGAGGAGAACGGCGAGCGGCTGACCGAAAAGGAGCTGCTGCACAATTGCATCTTCCTGCTCAATGCCGGCCACGAGACTACGACCAATCTGATCGGGAACGGCCTCGTCGCGCTCGACCGGTATCCCGACCAGAAGCAGCGGCTGATCGATAATCCTGACATGATCAAGACTGCGGTCGAGGAGATCCTCCGCTACGAAAGCTCGAACCAGCTCGGCAATCGCATGACCACCGAGAAGGTCGAGCTCGGCGGCGTCATGCTCGAAGCCGGCACGTCGGTGACGCTGTGCATTGGCGCGGCCAACCGCGACCCCGCGCAGTTTCCCGATCCTGAACGCTTCGACGTCGGGCGCACGCCGAACCGGCATCTTGCCTTCGCCACCGGTGCGCATCAATGCGCCGGCATGGCGCTGGCACGGCTCGAAGGCGCAATCGCGATCTCGCGTTTTCTGGCGCGCTTCCCGGACTATGCCCTGAACGGCCAGCCGGTGCGCGGCGGCCGGGTGCGGTTTCGCGGCTTCCTGAGCGTCCCCTGCTCGATCGGCTGAGGCGTCATGACCATCGATCAATTGCGCGAACGCTGGGCCGATCCTGCCCTCACGGTGCTGACCGTGCTGATGGTGATCATGATGTTCGTGATCGCGCCATTGCAGGCGCTGGGGCTGTTCGCATTCCAGGTGTCCGAACTCGTGCTGGCGCTGCTGCTCGTCGTCGGCATCTTCGTGATATCAGGCAGCCCCATCGCGGTGTTCGGCATGCTGATCGCGCTCGGCATGATCGTGACAGGCGCGATCTTGCGGATCAGATCTCCATCCATCCTCGACCTCAATCTGTTTGCCGGCTCCTGGTTCATCGTGGGAACGACGATGGCCTGGGCGGTGGCGCGGCAGACCTTTGCGCCTGGGCGCGTCACCTATCATCGGGTGATCGGTGCCGTGCTGCTGTATCTCACGGTCGCCGTGATCTTCGCGGCACTCTACACTTTCATCGGCTCGCTCGACCCGGCCGCCTTTGTCAGCATGAAGGTGGAGGACAGTCCGAGCCTTGCGAGCGAGGTCATCTATTTCAGCTTCGCGACGATGACCACGACCGGATATGGCGACGTCGCGCCGCTGCACCCGGTCGCGCGCAGCCTGTGCAACATGGAAGCCATTTTCGGCCAGCTCTATCCGGCGACGCTGCTGGCGCGCCTCGTCACGCTCGAAATCGAGCATCGCAGGCAGGACTCCTGAATCACCACTCCTGAATCACCACTCCTGCATCACCGCCGCCGACCCAAAAAGGCGAAAACAACCCCATGCACAGTAGACGGCGCGTTGATCGACGATAACCGATGGGTACACAGAACCACTTGATACGCCAGAGCAAATCGGCAGCATCGCGCACAACGACGTGATCGGGACATTGCGACCCCGACAGCTCCCGCTCAACCTTCGGTGCAACCTGCTTGCCTGTGCGACTGGCTATCGCGAGATGGCGGCATGGAGTAGAATTCGTTGACAACGACGCCAGGCGCGAGTGCGCACACCATTGAGCTCCGTCACAGGGTGGCGGGCGCCTCAAGCAGGAGGGATGGCAGATGGCAGATGAAGTTGCTCGCGGACCGGGCGATTCAGCGAAGTGGCATCCCAGCAAATATGCGCTCTGGAGCCAGCGCTGGGGTGATGCGTCCAACGAACCAACCTCTATCTTGCTGCGTCATCCGACGGCTCCGTTTCTGTCGACCGTCCCGGCAATTGATAACTCCAATATGCAGCGTGTCGGCAATGAATACCTCGAAGCGGTGAGCGCGAACCGCGAGATCGATCCGCCAATCGATCTCCCGCCGGTGTTCGCAACCGACGCGCAGGAGTTCTTCAAGCCCGGTTCGGGCTTCATCCGGTGGTTGCCCCTTGGCTGGCCTCCCCCAAGGCCTGACGGCGACGACAACCAAGCCGGCGACCCGTTCGTGTCGTTCCGAGTTGAGCGTAGGCGGGCACATGAACTTGTCGATCAGACCGTGATTCTGGTGGCCTCCGAGTGGATTCCTGACAAGCTCAAACCGCCCGGCCATTTCCTGGGCTCCGGGTTCGGCATCCGCGTGGTTGCGCATGTGCGGCCGAGCAACGGAGAATATGAAATCCGCATCACCGGAATGACCGCGTCACTTCCGTTCGGTCCTTACAGCACCGTCAAAGTATTCGATTTGGTGAAGGACGAACAATTCGCGCCGATCTTCGACGAGGTCAGGCTTGCGGACGTCAAGACCCAGATGTCCGAGCAGCTTGGTTTGAGAAATCAATCCGTCTCCATTCGGGGCGTCCGGATCGCCACCACATCCGACGGAAAAACACCGCTTGTCCAGTGGCAAGCCACGAGCAAGCCCGACACGACGGGCGGCCGAACAAGGACTACACCCTATTCGTTCGTGTTCGCGGGGACGCCGAAAGAGGCCGGGGCTCTTGTCAGCAAGGTTGAGCTCGTCGCCGACGCGGTGACGCCTGGACACGCGTGGGTGTTTCCGCTTGATCCTGCGTCGCAGGAGGCGCCAACCGGCCTTCGCGAACGGCGTCCGACACGCACCGAAGAAGCACTCGAGCACTATCGCGATAATGAGGCAATCACCGCAAATCAGGCGGATCCGTTGATTTACAAACTAGCCGGGTCCATCGAAGAAGAGGTGTTGGTTTGCCCCGGATTTGTTCTTGCCGACGGTCCTCCCCCTCCCCCTCACCCGGGGGATCCGAAGACGGTCGACCTGCCCGACACGTCGACACCTCTCGTTCGATCGAACGACTTCTCGGCAATCAGCGCCTACAACAATGTCAGGCAATTCTTCCAGCGGCTCGATGGCTACGGAATAAGTCCAGCTTCGTACTTTCGGATCAGCAGCCTGCCGCTCAAAGTCTTTTATCGCTCGGGAGTGAGGCCGGGACCGGGCAAGGACGGGCAGACCGTCAATGCGCGTGTTCTTCCGGAGGGCTGGCAGGTCGACTACGTCGGACCGACCAAGCTCGGCGATCGTCCGATCCTGCAACTGCATTTGGCGCTGGCCGACCTTTCGACCCGTGCACGCAAGCCGTGGGACGGAAAAAAGCGCTCGCCGGCTGAGCCGCTTGGCATTGCGGCCGACGCGCGCTGGATCTGGCACGAGATCGGGCATGTGCTCTTGATGTGCTCGATCGGGGAGCTGGAATTCCGCTTCGCCCACAGCGCCGGGGATGCGCTCGCGGCGATCGTCTCGGACCCGCAGTCGCAGCTGGCCGGAGATGCCAATTGGCGCGGCGCCACGTTCCCGTGGGTGTTTACGCCGCGTCGCCACGACCGATGCGTGTCGCATGGATGGAGCTGGGGCGGTTCGTTGCACTATGCGATGTCCCAGGTGCCCGATTCAACGCCGCCCCGACGCAAGGGCTACTGGACCGAGCAGATTCTTTCATCATCGCTGTTCCGGCTGTACCGCGCTATTGGCGGGGATACGAAGGTAGTGGGAACGCCAAACCAGCCTGACCAGTCCGCCCGCGAGTCGGCTTCGCATTATTCCGTCTATCTCATTATGAGGGCGATTCAGATTCTGCCGACATCGACCACCGTACTGGCCAACGAGCCGGATCAGCTCGTCTCCGCGCTGATCGACGCCGACATCGGCACCATTCGCTGGGATGTTAACTTTACGGTGACCTTTCCGCCGCCCCCTTACAACACTCAACCGCTCTCGTTCCACAGGATCGGTGGCTGTGTGCACAAGGTCATTCGCTGGGCGTTCGAAGTCCAGGGCCTGTACGCCGTTGCCGGAACGATCACCAACGCGCCAGGCCTTCCGCCGCCGGTCGACCTCTACATTCTGGACCGGCGGCCACTTTCGGAAGCTTCGCCCTACGGCGATATCGCGTATGGGCCTGGCAGCTACAATCCGGTCTCGCTCGATTGGGATCGCCACCAGTCCGGCTCAGATGCTCCGCCCTTGTGGCAGGCCGACCAAGGCGCCATCGTCGTGTCGGGCGGCAATATTTCCGTGAAGGTCGGAAACCGCGGCAGGCAACAAGCAACGAATGTCGTAGTCACCGCCTGGTGGCACGCATGGCCCGGTGGCGGTCCTCCGCCGGAATGGAATGATAACGCACCAGGGCCCACGACATGGACACCTTGCACCCCGTCGACAGTCCCCAGCCAAACCATCGCCCCGGGGGTGCCGCCTGTCGAATTTCATTTCACGTTCAACCCACCGTCACCCGGCACCCGCTATCTGGTGCTGGCTATCGCAACCTGCGGGGACGATGCCGCCAACACGGACCCAATGACGTCGTTCCCGTGCAGCCAATTGCCCACGGCACTCATTGACCTCGTACCCAATGACAACAACCTTGGTCTCATCGTCGTCGGCGACGCCTAGCGGCAGACCGATGGTATGGCGTGCGCGTCGTTGTTCAGGTCGCCGAGCAGAACCGACAAGGCCCGGTCAGGGCCACTTGGTCGGCCACTCGGCGGTTGCGTGGGCGAGCACCGAGCTTAGCGTCGGACAATTGATACGGCTTGTCGTCGTGTCGTGCAGCAGCGCTCGCCAAATCCCGGCTGCAATGTGACGACTTCCGGCCGAGTCGGAAGCATAGTGAACGCCGAGACGTTCGCGGTTCTTGGCGAGACGCTCCCCAAGCCAAAGCAGCGGCGATGTGAGTTCGCCGCGCCCCATCAAGGGGTTTGCCGAGGGTATTAAGGCCGGCACGGGCGGCGGTGGCGCCAAAGGCCCACCGCCGCCCGTGCCGATCGGGGCGCCGTTGAGGGTCGCGGCAATTTCGAAGCTATTGGCGGTCAAGCCGGCGGCCAATACATAATAGGTTGTTCCGCTGGCAAGCGGCGCGGGAAGCGGCTGGCCGCCGGGGATGGGCTGAAAAGTAATCGGATCTCCAGCGTTCAGACCGTGCGCCGTCAACACGCTCAAGGTGACGACGGCGGGGTTGGCGAGCGAGATTGTCACGGCCGGATAGGGGTCGACCACCTGTCCCGGCTTTCCATCGTATGGAGCGACGAACATGCCATAGCGCTGGCGAAGCGCCGGTATTTCCAGAAGCAGAAGCGCGACGAAATGACCGATGAAGGAATGCCCGCTGGTAAACGAGGGATGGGCGGGAGGACCGAACGGAGGCGCCAGGCCTGGGCATAACGTCGATGGGCGAACGCGCCTGAATTGCTGCTTGTAATAAAAATATGCGACGTTACCGATGGCGTATCCGCAGTTGACGAGCTCCATTGTCCACGGGCGCCGTGATTCACTTGTATCGATGAAGGACGTAATGTAGCCGGCGCTGCCATCCGCCTGTTCGATGATTTCGGCCATATAGCGATCGCGATCGTCCTGCATCAACATTTGCAGTTGTTCGATTTCGCCGAGGATCGAGTTGAAGGCCGCGCGCTTCGCCGCGATCCATCCGGGGCCTGTGGCGGTGGGGTACGCGTTGGGATCTTGAGGATTCAACCGTGGATCGGGCTGCCACGCCAGATCGAGGCTCTCCAGCCAGTTTCTCGCCAGCAGGTCAGCCCGACCGAATTGCCATTGACGCGGCTGGCCGCCGAATTCCCGCGCCACCATGATTGACGGTCGAGAGGGATCGACGGCCTTCAGCCATTCAGTGAGATGACGGTCGTACGGAAGCGTCCAGAACCGCAATGCCGGGTCCCAATCATCGGTCGTCCATTCGAGGAACGCATCCTGCCCGGTTGCATCGACCTGATAGGGATCTACAGTTTCCAGCCACGGATACGGCGGATTCCCAGCATCATCAGGAGTGAAGTCGAGTGCCCAAGGTCGAAACCCCAGGTCCGAGGGGGTTGCGTAATAACTGCGCCCCGTGCCCGGCCCCGCTTCTGCTCCTGCGCCCGCTCCAGCTCCAGCTCCAGCTCCAGCACCTGCTCCTGCGCCGGCACCTGCTCCCGCTCCGGCACCTGCGCCAGCTCCGGCACCTGCTCCCGCTCCGGCACCTGCACCTGCACCGGCACCTGCACCTGCTCCGGCACCTGCGCCAGCTCCGGCACCTGCGCCAGCCCCGGCACCTGCGCCCGCTCCGGCACCTGCCCCCGCTCCAGCACCAGCTCCAGCTCCCATGTTAAGCCTCCCTGATACTTTGAAATTAATGCTTTGCTATTCGGGCAATCCCGCCGCGCGCAATCCCTTCGCCAAACGATCCAGATCATCCTGACGCAGCGGATACCAGGAAATGAAAGTTGAGACTCTAAACGAAGGTTCAATTTCGAGAAGCTGTCGAGCCGCCAATTCAGCGCCAGCTTCATCACCTGAAAGGGCAAGCGCAGCGGCCAGAGTTCGTATGCAGGGACGGAAAAGTAGATTCGCCCGCCGTGACCTGTTCAGGTAGACGATCGCTTCATCGTATCGCCCAGCGACGAACTCGGCAATTCCCGCCACGATCCAAAAATAAAAGTTCAAGGGGTCAAACGGATTAAGACGCCATACGTTCTCCAATCGCTCCAGCGCTTCGTCGGGCCGGCCCAAATAGGCGAGCGTCAAGGCGCTCAAGCCCCATGCGAACGCCGAGTTCTCGTTGAGCGCCAGCGCGCGCCCAAAAAGCTCCATCGCTTCTCCCGGTGATTTTCCCATGAAAGAGAGAATGTGCCCCGCCACCGCCAGCGCAAACGGATCGTCGGGGTCGAGTTCGATGGCGCGGCGCGACACAATGAGGGCGCGCGCCCGGTCGCCGTCCGGATCCAGCGACCAACCTTCGCCAAACTGGAAGTTTAGCCACCACGCAAGGTAGGCATGGGCCTGAGCATAGTGCGGATCGAGCACGATCGCCCGCTCCAGGAGTTGACCGGCTTCCCGGTGGCTTTCTTCGGTGAGGAGATAAAGAAGCGACATCGCTCGGAGGACGCAATGGAACGCATCCAAACTCTCGGTCGGGCGGTCAGCGACGCGAGCCATCTCGACTGCACGCACGCGCGGCTCGATCGAGGACAATATGCTTGAGGCAATTCGATCCTGAAATTCAAACAGGTCGTCGGTAGACCCCTCGTACCGCTGGGCCCAGATCGAGACATTTCCCAATATGTCGGTCAACTCCGTGTTGATTCTCAATCGCGTCCCCTGGCGTTGGACGCTGCCGTCGAGCAGGTAGCGAACATCGAGCTCAGTGGCGATCTGTCGCAGGTCTCTTCCGCCGGCGCTATAACGAAGGGTGGAATTGCGCGCAATGACGTAAAGCGATCGATTTCTGGAGAGGCCGGTAATGATCGAGTCCGTGATTCCTTCACCATAATAGCTGTCGTCGTCGGTGCCGCCGATTGTCCGGAACGGCAGCACGGCGAGCGTCGGCCTCGACGCCCATTGCAGGTATGGCTGCGCGATCTGGCGGTCTGCGTCTCCCTTGGTCCACTCGACGGAATAGACATGAATGGTTCGCATGATGTTTTTCATCACAGGCGCGCCGAGGTGATGAAATGTCAATGGCAGTCGATTGATGACATAGTCGCGGACTGCCGCCGTGACGACTATCTGGCCGGGCCGCGCGGCCTGGTGGATACGAGACGCAACGTTGACGCCGTCGCCCTGCAATATTCCATCTTCATCAATGATATCGTCGACGTTGATGCCAATGCGAAGATGCAGCGCGAATGGATCCTTATCGTCGACTGCGCGCTCTTGAACACGTTGAACGTCGGTAGCCCAACGCACCGCGTTCACAACGCTCGGGAATTCGACCAGAACGGCGTCGCCAGCAATCTCGGCAATCCGTCCACCGTGGCGAGCCATGTGAGGCTCCATAATCTCGGTCCGCAACGCCCTCCAGCGCATGACGGTCTCGACGTCCTTCAGACCCATGAGCCGGGAAAAGCCGGCGACATCGGCAAAGGCGATGGCTGCTAACCGCCTCGTAATCGTCGACGGTGCGATGGACGGCGACTCTGTCGCTTGCTCAGCCTGATTCATGCGCACCTTGTCATTCGAACGGACCAAGTACCCCGGACACCTTCCGAGCAGTGACGCGCGATCACGGAACCTTACAACATTTGGTTGACCCGCGCGACCACCGTTGAGCAGATGGCTGGATCGCGTCGAGCCGGCAGCAAGTCCTACCTGTCCATTCTGCCACCGCAAACGGGGGTCGAGTATCACGCGCATCACAACCGCCGAGTTAGCCGAACCCACCTCATCCATCGGTTTGTTCCACCACTCGTTGGAGAAGATTTCGATCTCCGAAAAGCCGGTTTAGCCCTGCGCCTCGACGGCGGCGCGCACCGATTTGATGTCGGTGACGCCGTCGCAAGGCTTCCGCTCGGACAGACTGATACCCACATCGGCTTGAGCACGGCCGCTGCGGTCGCTTGCCCCCCGGCGCAGGCAGCCATGGAGTGACGACGGATGAGCAGGTCGGTCATTGATCTCCTCGCAACGGAAGCACGCTTTGGCGCGCAGAATTACCAGCCGATCGGGGTCGTCCTGACGCGCGGCGAAGGTGTCTGGGTCTGGGACACCGAGGGCAACCGTTACCTCGATTGCCTCTCCGCCTATTCGGCAGTCAGCCAGGGCCACTGCCACCCCAAGATCCTGGCAGCGATGGTGGAGCAGGCGCACCGGCTGACGCTCACCTCGCGCGCCTTCCACAACGACCAGCTCGCCTTGTTCTACGAGGAGATCGCGGCGCTGACCGGCTCCCACAAGGTGCTGCCGATGAACAGCGGTGCCGAGGCGGTCGAAAGTGCGATCAAGGCGGTGCGCAAATGGGGCTATGAGGTCAAGGGCGTGCCGGACGGCCAGGCCGAGATCATCGTCTGCGCCAACAATTTCCACGGACGCACGCTGGGCATCGTCGGCTTTTCGACCGACCCCGAGACACACGGGCACTTCGGGCCGTTCGCGCCGGGCTTCAGGATCATCGCGTTCGGCGATGCCACCGCCCTCGAGGCAGCGATCACGAAAAACACCGTCGCCTTCCTGGTCGAGCCGATCCAGGGCGAAGCCGGCGTCATCATTCCCCCTTCAGGCTATTTCACTGAAGTGCGCGAGCTCTGCACCGCCAACAACATCATGCTGGTGCTCGACGAGATCCAGACCGGGCTCGGCCGCACCGGCAAGCTGCTTGCCGAGCAGCACGAGGGCATCGAGGCGGACGTGACGCTGCTCGGCAAGGCCTTGTCCGGCGGCTTCTATCCGGTGTCGGCCGTGCTCTCGAACAACGACGTGCTAGGCACACTCCGACCCGGGCAGCACGGTTCGACCTTCGGCGGCAATCCGCTTGCCTGCGCGGTGGCCCGCGCCGCGATGCGCGTGCTGGTCGAGGAAGGCATGATCGAGAACGCGGCACTTCAGGGCGCGCGCTTTCTGGATGGCCTGAAGGAGATTCGCGCCAACACGATCCGCGAGGTGCGCGGACGCGGCCTGATGCTGGCGGTCGAGCTTTATCCCGAGGCCGGCCCCGCCCGCCGCTACTGCGAGGCGCTCCAGGGCAAGGGCATCCTCGCCAAGGATACCCATGAGCACACCATCCGGATCGCCCCGCCGCTGGTGATCACGAGCGAAGAGGTCGACTGGGCGCTGGAGCGGTTCGCGACGACCCTGACGCAGGATTTCTCTTGAGGCTGCCTGCGTCGGAAGATCGCAGCGCCGGCCATCGCCGGCAACGAACGATTCCGCCACCTGCGCGTTGAAAGCTGTGGGCGATTAGGAGCTGGGAGCTACCATCATGCTTCCGCATGGCGTTTGCCCTAGGGCTGTTCTGGTTGGTGTCTCGATGCTGGCGGTAAGCGTCGGCGCGTCTGCCCAAAATCATGGAAAGGGTGGACCACCGGCACCGGCTGCTCATCCAGCGGCGCCACCTGCGATGGCCCGTCCGGCGGCGCCGCCAGCCATGGCGCGTCCCGCCGCGCCACCAGCCATCGCGCGTCCTGCCGCGCCGGCGTTCCATCCGCCTGCCATGCCGCAGCGACCGGCCATGGCACCTCATCCGGCGCCGCACATCGCCGCACCGCCACCGCGTCCGGCCCCACACTTCGCTGCGCCGGCACCGCGCGCTGCCCCGCACATCGCGGCGCCGCGGCCTGAATTCCATCGTGCCCCGGCAGCGCCGCAACGCCCGGCCATGGCACCGCGGCCGACGCCGCATATCGCCGCCCCCTCCCGCCCGAGCGCACCGCCAGCCGTGAGCGAGCGGCTGTCGCGACGGGATCAGATCGAACAGCGCGCGCAACAGCGTCAGCAGCAGATTCAGCAGCGCCAGCACGACATGCTGTCGCGCCAGACCGCAGAGCGCCAGACCCGCATCGATCGCCTGCAGCAGCGCATGCAGCAACTCCAGTCGCAGAAGCCGGAGGGCGCGCGGGCGTTGCGCGCACAGCAACGAACGCTCCAGGCGCAGAACCGCTTGCTCGAGCGTGAGCAGCGCGCGCAGCAAAACGACGTGGCGCGCCAGCAGCGGCTTGAGCTAAAGGGGCCAGCCGGGCGTACGGAAGCTACCGCGGCCGCTGTGCAAGCCGCCACGCGCGGGCGTTTTACCGAGCGATTCCACGAGCAGGCCACTCCGCTAAGCCAGGCGGCGCTCGTCACCCGCCAAAGCGGCTGGGCTCCCCGAGAGGCCTGGCGCCACCGCCATCCTGCGATCTTCGTGGCGTGGCTCGGGCCCGTGTTCTGGCCTTACGCCTATTCCGACATCTTTGACTACACGTTCTGGTCCTATGCCTATGACCCCGGCTATTGGGCGTACGCATATGACGACTTCGTCGACACCGTGTATTGGGGCGGTGACAGCCCCTATTCTGCCTATGCCAGCATCAGCCCGTATGACACTCCGCAAGCCGGCGGCGGCTATCCCGCACGCCGGCGCGCGAGCGTGAGCCCGCAAACGCTACAGCAATTGTGCGGCACCCCGGACAAGGGCGTCACCGCGTGGCCGCTTGCCGACATTGCGCGGGAGGTGCGGCCGACGCCAGAGCAACGCGCGCTGCTCGACGAGTTGAAGACCGCGGCGGCCAACGCGGCTAATGTGTTCAAGGACTCCTGCGCAGAGACCTATGCGCTGACCCCGCCCGGCCGCTTGCGGGCGATGGAAAACCGCATCAGTGCGACGCTGGAAGCGGTCAAGATCGTGCGACCGGCACTGGAGAAGTTCTACAACTCACTCAGTGACGAACAGCAGGCCCGCTTCAACGCGCTCGGCCCCAATGTCGGCGACCGCTCCCCGCCGCAGCAGCAAGCGAGTGCCGAGGGCTGCGGTGATCCGAAGTCCGGCTTGACACAGTTGCCGATCCAAAGGATCGAGGCCGTGCTCCACCCCGCAGGCAAGCAGAAGGAGGCGCTCGCCCGCCTTAGCGAAGCGACGGCAAAGGGCGTCGAGGGCCTCCAGGCGGCCTGTCCGAACGATGCGCCGCTGACGCCGGTCGGACGGCTGGAGGCGATGCAGCACCGGCTCGAGGCCATGCTGTCGGCCGCCAAGCTGGTCGAACCGGCCCTGGACGAATTCTATGCCACGCTCAGCAGCGAGCAGAAGGCGCGCTTCAACACGCTGCAACGGGTCGCAGGCCCGTAAGGTGGCGCCCCAGAGCACACGCATCGCGTAGAGCTCATAGATGAAGTGGCAGCCTTCATCCCGGGCTTACTTCGGCACGAGTGAGCCGTGATGCTGCGCCACCAGCCATTTGCCGTCCACCTTCACCCAGGCCAGGGTCAGGCGGAAGGGCAACACGGTGCCGTTGGGTAGCGTGAAGTCGGCGAAGCCGGAGCTCAACAACGCGTCGGGCCCTGCCGCAATCGCCTGCTGGTCACCCATTTTCACCTTGATGCCCGGCGGCAGCTTGCTGAAATAGCTGCGCACGCCGTCCGTGCCGGTGAACAGCTGAGCCGTCGAGCCGAACAGCATGGCGTCCTTGGTGTAGATCGCGGCAAACTTCTCCGCGTCACCGGAATTATAGGCCTGCTCCCACTGTGCGCGCGCCGCCACCGCGTCTTCGTTTGGTCCGGCCTTCGCCGCGGATATCGATAGCAGCGCGACCAGGATTGCCAAGGAGCGATAAATCATTTTTTTCAATTTCCCCTGAGAATTCCAATCCGGGCAGCGTAGCACGGCGGTTGGCGGCGGAAAAGAAACCGACCGGCCCAGCCCGAACCCAAGCTTCCCGATTGAAACCAAGGGGCCGCTAGCAGCCAGGCTTGCCCAACGTCCGTTCCGCCCTGGCAGCGTCGTGGGGATGGTCACTGCGAGCTTGTCGACGCCTCGGTCCAGAGAGGACCCAGAAGCGCCCGATCTGACGGCTATCGACCGAGCGGCCCTGGTAAGCGAACGCCGATTGCCGGGCGATGACGATGAAGCCGGGAATCCGCGCTAACATCGTAATCAAATCTTCGCTCATTGCCTCCGTCAGGAATTTGAATTCGCGCTCCTCGGAAAAGCAGACGAAAGGCAGCACGGCAATGGAGGGCTTCCCGGCGATCGCCGGAGGCTCAGCGGTCTCGACGGACGACTTTATCGGCTGCGCCGAAGCTACGTTGCCCGTGAGGGCCGCACGTGTGGAGCTAAACCACCGTCCGGTGCCGCTCGATGCAGCTGCGCAGCACCTCGTCCATCGGCTTGCTCCACCACGCGTTGGAGAAAATCTCGATCTCCGAGTAGCCGGCATAGCCCTGCGCCTCGACGGCGGCGCGCACCGATTTGATGTCGATGACGCCGTCGCCCATCATGCCGCGGTCGTTGAGGATGTCCTTGGTCGGGACCAGCCAGTCGCAGACATGGAACGCGAGCAAGCGATCCTTGCCGGCGCGCGCGATCTGGTCCATCAGCTCCGGGTCCCACCAGATGTGATAGACGTCGAGCGCGACGCCGAGCATGCCGGTGCGAGCAGGGTCGAGCCGGTCGCAGATGTCGAGCGCCTGTTTTGTGGTGTTCACGCAGGCGCGGTCGGCGGCATAGGCTGGATGCAGCGGCTCGATCGCCAGCGGCAGGTTTGCCTGTTTGGCATAGTCGAGCATGTCGGCGAGCGCCTCCTCGACCTGCCCCCGCGCCGCCGCGATGTCCTTCGAGGCCTCGCTGCCGGGGCGCGAATATTGCGGCAGGCCGCCGACGACCAGCACCACGCAGGGCGCGCCCAGCGCCTGGGCTTCGTCGATGCAGCGGCGGTTGTCGTCGCGCACCTCGCCCCGGCGCGATGCGTCAGAGGTGAACATGCCGCCGCGGCAATAGCCCGAGAGATCGAGGCCGGCATCACGCACGGCGCGCACCGCACGATCGAGACCGACAGAAGCGACCTGATCGCGCCAGGGATCGATGGCGCGGATGCCGTGCCTGGCGCAGGCCTCGATGATTTGAACAAGGTCGCCCTGCTTGCGGACGGTCGCCGTGTTGAGCGACAGCCAGCGATGGTCGGATGAAAAATCGCGCATCACTCTTCCAGTCCGTGCGAGGCCAGCACGGTCTTCATCCGCCGCGTCGCCAGTTCGGGGTTGGCAAGCAGGCCGGCCTGATCGGCGAGCCGGAACAGCTCCGCCAGATGCAACATGGAGCGCGCGCTCTCCTGCCCGCCGACCATGGTGAAATGGTCCTGATGACCGTTGAGATACGCCATGAAGACGACGCCGGTCTTGTAGAAGCGCGTCGGCGCCTTGAAGATGTGACGCGACAGCGGCACCGTCGGCCCGAGGATGTCGTGGAAGCCGGCTTCGTCGCCGGCCGCCAGCCTCGACAGCGCGTAAGATGCCGCCGGCGCGATCGCGTCGAAGATGCCGAGCAGCGCGTGGGAAAAGCCCTTTTCGTCGCCGGCAATCAGCTCCGCATAGTTGAAATCGTCGCCGGTGTACATCTTGATGCGCTTGTCGAGGCGCCGGCGCATGTCGATCTCGCGCTGCTTGTCGAGCAGCGAGACCTTGACGCCATCGACCTTGGCCGCGTTGTTGTTGATGATGGCGACCGCGATGTCCATCGCCCTGTCGAGATTGCTGGTCCCCCAATATCCGGTCAGGGCTGGATCGAACATATCGCCGAGCCAATGGATGATCACGGGCTGCGCCACCCCCGACAGCACGCGGTTATAGACCTTGGCATAGTCGTCGGCGCCGCGGCCGAGCCTCGCCAGCGCGCGCGAGGCCATCAGGATGATGCGGCCGCCGACCTTCTCGACTGCCGAGATCTGCTCCTCATACGCGCGGATCACGTCGTCGAGACTCCTGGCATCCTCCACAGCAAGATGATCAGTGCCCGCACCGGAGAACACCAGCGCGTTGCGCCGCTTGGCGGCCGCGACCGAACGTGTGATCAGCTCCAGCGAGGTCGGCCAGTCCAGCCCCATGCCGCGCTGCGCCGTGTCCATGGCTTCGGCAACGCCGAGGCCGAGATCCCAGACATGCTCGCGGAAGGCGATGGTCTTGTCCCAGTCGACCGCCACGGAGAGCCACGGATCGTTGTCGGCAAAGGGATCGGCGACCGTATGCACGGCCGAGAAGGCGATGCGGTTGAGCGGACCCTCGAGCTTTGCGGGAAACGTGCGCGAGGCAGCCAACCGGTAGGTCTCGATCGAGCGATCGGCCTTCGGCAGCTTCAGCGACAGGGATGACACGGGCTGGACAGACTTGTTCATGAATTCAGACCTCTCCCCATCATTGCGAGGAGCGAAGCGACGAAGCAATCCAGACTGCCTCTGCGGAGAGATCCTGGATTGCTTCGCTCCGCTCGCAATGACGGCTTGGTAAACACCTGCGCTATACTCACGACATCTCACGCCTTGATCGGCGCGACGTCGATCCAGCGCCGCTCCTTCCAGCTCTTCAGCGCGCATTCGGCGAGCTGCACGCCCTTGGCGCCTTCGAGCAGCGTGAACTTGTAGGGGGCGTCCTCGTAGACGTGGCGGATAAACATCTCCCACTGCTCCTTGAAGCCGTTGTCGTAGCTGACGTTGTCAGGGAGCTTCTGCCAGTCGCCGTAGAAATCATGCAGCCGCTTCTCGTCGGGATTCCACACCGGGCGGGGCGTCGCCTGCCGCGCCTGGATCATGCAGTCGGTAAGGCCCGCGACCGCCGAGCCATGGGTGCCGTCGACCTGGAAGGTGACGAGATCGTCGCGATAGACACGCGTGACCCAGGACATGTTGATGTGAGCGATGACGCCGCCCTCGAGTTGGAAGGTCGCGTAGGCGGAATCATCCGCGGTCGCCTTGTATTTCTTGCCCTGCTCATCAAAACGCTCGGGAATGTCGGTGTTGCCGATGCAGACCACGCTCTGGACGTTGCCGAAGAGGTTGTCGAGCACGTAGCGCCAGTGGCAGACCATGTCGAGGATGATGCCGCCCCCGTCCTCGCTGCGGTAGTTCCAGGACGGCCGTTGCGCCTCCTGCCAGCCGCCCTCGAACACCCAATAACCGAACTCGCCGCGCACCGAGAGGATGCGGCCGAAAAAACCGCTGTCGCGCAGGAAGGCGATCTTCTTCAGGCCGGGCAGGAACAGCTTGTCCTGCACCGTGCCGTGCTTGACGCCCTTGGCATTGGCGAGCTTGACGACCTCGAGCGCCTCCTCAAAATTCGTCGCGATCGGCTTCTCGCAATAGACGTGCTTGCCGGCATTGATGGCTTGGGTCAGCAGGCCGGGGCGCGCCTGCGTGGTCGCGGCGTCAAAGAACATGGTGTCATTGATGTCGGCGAGCGCGGCATCGAGATCGGTGGTCCAGCGCGCGATGTTGTAACGCTTCGCGAGCGCCTCGACCTTGTCGGCGCTGCGGCCGACCAGGATCGGATCCGGCATGACGCGATCGCCGTTCTTCAGGCGGACGCCGCCCTGGTCGCGGATCGCGACGATCGAGCGGATCAGATGCTGGTTGAGCCCCATGCGGCCGGTGACGCCGTTCATGATGAGGCCGAGGCGTTGGGTGGTCATGCCAAATACTCCTGAAGTGATCTTGGCTGTTCGAGCGGACCAAGCGCCGACCAGTCCGGATGGACCGACGTCGCAAAGCCCGCAACATGAAGCGATCCCGTCAGGAGATCGCCGTTGTGGATGTTGAGGCGGATGCCCTGCCCGGCATCGGCATAGAGATCGGGATGCGCCGTCGCGAAAGCCCGAGCCTCGTCGGCCGGCGTCTCGCCAAAGCCGTCGACATAGTGGTGGCCGTTGCGCTCGGCGTGGGTGACGCCAAGGAAGGCACCGAGCGCGAGGTCCTGCTGGAGGGCAAGCCCGGGCTGACAGGTGAGGTCCTCGCCGGTCACGAAGAACCGCGCGCCATCCGCGCTCCATTTCGCCGCGCGCGTCGCGTTGACGATGGACTTGTAGAGCCCCTTGCAGGATTTCGAGGAGACGCCGCGATAGCCGAGCGCCCGGGCGGCGGGGAAGGCGTCGTAGCAATCGTCGGCCTCGTCGATGATGAAGCCGCGCGCGGCGAGCGAGCCGAGCGGCGACTGCCGCGTGATTTCGCGCGGCATCGGCTGCTCGATATAGAGCAGGCGCGAGGCGATCGACCGCAGGGCGGCCTCGCGATCCAGCCGGTCAATCAGCGCCTGCAGCGCGGCAAGGTCGGCATATTGCTCGTTCGCGTCGAGAGTCGCCTTGTAGTCACGACCAAGCGTGTCGAGCTCGTTGCCGATACGCACCAGCCGCGCGGCATCCGCGGCGGGATGACCCGATAGCTTGATCTTGAAGTAATTCGCACCCGCATGGGCGACACCACCCTCGCCTTCAACGGTATCGTCGAGGCCGACCGTATGCCTGATCGCCACCCGCGACAGCGGTTTGCGGTTGGATAGAAATGCCGCGATGTCTGCATCTTTCAGATCCGGCGAGAGCCGCGCATCGATGCCGGATAAGTTCCCGGCCATTCCGTCGAAGAAATTCACCTCCACGCCGCGCAGCAGCGCATCGAGGATCGCCTTGTCGATTTCCGCGAGACCAAAGGCCGCGGCAAGCGCGGGGATACTCTCTTTGGCACAGGCCGCGACCTGCGCGCCAATGCATCCGGCGTGCAGGCCGAACGCCGTCCGAAATCCCGTCTCGGCAAGATAAAGCCCGCGCGCGATCCGAAGCGAACGCCGCAGGCCGTCGACCGTCTGCGCCGGCGACAGCTCCGGCCGCTTGTCGAACCACTTTGGCACCATCATCTCGGCACTTGCGCCGACCGCGGTGCCCCTGCCCTCGACCTCGATCTCGACCCGCACGAACAGCTGCGGCGTCGCGTTGACGGTCACCGCGCCAAAGCGAAACGGCCGCGCGAACTGCACGGGACGTTCGAAGAAGGCGATATCTCGCAGCTTCAGGCGCACGGACATGATCTTGCAACGAAGCGAGGTGAACTTGATACGAGCGGTGTAACCACGGGCGACGCGCCTCTCCCGCTTGCGGGAGAGGTCTGCGCGTTCCGGGCGATGCGAAGCATCGTCCCGCGCCGGGTGAGGGCTCTAACCTCTTGGGGAGTCCTGCCAGCGGAGACACCCTCTCCCCAGCCCTCCCCCGCAGGCGGGGGAGGGAGCGCACCGTTCGTGCGGCTGGCCACTGGGAATCCCATCGTCCTAATCCAACCTCCCCTGCGAGAAGAAATGCTTCCGGATGCGTTGCACCAGCTCGGTGAAAACAGGGTCCGCCATCACATCGAGCGACCGCGGCCTCGGCAGCGGCACGTCATAGATCGCGGCGATCGCGCCGGGCCGCTCGGTCATGACCAGCACGCGGTCGGCGAGGAACACGGCCTCCGGAATCGAATGCGTGATCAAGAGCACGGTCTTCTTCGTCTCGCGCTGGATCCGCATCAGCTCGACATTCATGCGCTCGCGCGTCAGCGCATCGAGCGCGCCGAACGGCTCGTCCATCAGCATGATCCTGGGATCGTGCACCAGGGCGCGGCAGATCGAGGCGCGCTGCTGCATGCCGCCGGAGAGCTGCCAGGGCAGCTTCTTCTCGAATCCTTCCAGCCCGACCAACCTCAAGAGCGCCTTGGCATGGGCGAGATATTCCTCCCGCGGCAGCCGCTTCATGTCGATCGGCAGCATCACGTTGGAGAGGATGTTGCGCCAGGGCAGCAGCAGCGCGTTCTGGAACACGATGCCGACATTGCCATGCGGCTTGGTCACCTTCTCGCCCTCGACCAGCACCTCGCCCGTGGTCGGCGGCAGCAGGCCGGAGATCAGCTTGAGCAGCGTGGACTTGCCGCAGCCGGAGGGGCCGACCACGACGAAGAACTCGCCGTCATTGATGTGGAAGTCGAGCGGCCGCAGCGACGGCACGTCGCCGTCGCGCGTCCGGTAGGTTTTCGACACGCCGGATAGCTTGATGCCCGACGCATGGCTGGCCCGGTCGCTCACCAGTCGGAGATGCGCGGCGGGCTGGTCTGTCAGACTGGCCTTCTCCGGAATCATTCGATCACACCCAATCGAACGCCCAAGTTACATTCGTCGTTCCGGGGCGCGACGAAGTCGCGAACCCGGAATCCATCGGGCAGCGGGTTCTGACGAAACATGGATTCCGGGTTCGCCCTTCGGGCGCCCCGGAATGACGGTGTGTGTTGCTTCACGTGCCACTCTTCGGCAGATAGTCGTTGGTGTAGAACGCCTTCGGGTTCTCCTTGGCCTTGGCGTCGAGGCCGCCGTACTCGACCATGAGGTTGACGCTGTCGGTCATGTTCTGGTCGGTGACCTGGAACGGCCGCTTGCCCTTGGTCTCGGCGGTCCGGTACAGCGGAATGGTCAGCTCGAAGCCTTGGGTCAGCGTGTCGATCTTGCCGCCCTTGGGGTTGGCATCGAGGATCGACTGAGCCGCCGCTTTCGGCTCCTTCTCGGCGGCTTCGACCGCCTTTGTCGTCGCCGACATGAAGCGGCGGACGAGGTCGGCATTGGCTTTCACGTAGTCGGTATTGGCGATGATGCCCGACGAGACCATGTTGATGCCGTAGTCGGCGAACTTGATCGGATAGACGTCCTTGCCGGTGGCGTCCTTGATCTTCATCGACTGGTCCATGACGTAGCCGAGCAGCAGGTCGGCCTGGCCGTTGATGACGGCGTTGAGCTTGGTCTGGCCGTCGCCGGCGACGGTCTGGAAGTCGCTTTCCTTCAGGCCGGTCTTCTTCAGGAACAGCGGCCAGATCTGGGTCATGGAATCGGCCGGCGTGATCGCGACGGTCTTGCCCTTGATGTCCTCGGGCTTCCGGATGTTCTTGTCGGCAAAACCCATCGCAGACATCGGCGAGGTCTGGAGCAGCACGCCGGTCGCGATGACGGGCGCGCCCTTGATCGCGGCACGCATCATGGTGGGCACGTCGACATAGCCGAAGTCCGCGGTCTTGGCGGCGACGGCCTGGGTGGTCGCAGCCGAGCCGCGGCCTTCCTGGATCTCGAGGTCGATGCCCTCAGTGGCATAGATGCCCTTGGCCTTGCCGTAATAGAACGGCGCGTGCTCGCCATAGACGTACCAGTTCAGCATCAGCACGACCTTGTCGGCCGCCTGCGCCGGCATGGCCGCAAACGTCATCAGCGCCGCTGCAACAGCCCCAATCCACCGCTTCATCGTCACTCTCCCTTGTCGTTGTGTTTCGGCCGTTGCTGGCCGTTGCTTAAGTTTAGGAAGCGAAGATCACGTCCTCGCGCTGGCTGACATGCCAGGGAATGATCAGCTTCTCGATGCGGTCGACGATCCAGAACAGGACGACGCCGAGCAGCGCGAGGATCACCAACGCTGCGAACATCGTCGGCAGGTCGAAGGTGCCGATCGAACGTTGCATGACGTAGCCGATGCCGGAATTGGAACCGACGAATTCGCCGACGACGGCTCCGACCACGGCGAGCGTCACCGAAACCTTGAGGCCGGAGAAGATCGCCGGCAATGCATGCGGCAGGTTCACCGCGCAAAACACCTGGAAGCGGCTGCCCTGCATGGCGCGGGCGAGATCGATCATGTCAGGATCGACCGATTTGAAGCCCTGCACCGCCGAGACCACGACGGGAAAGAAGCCGAGCAGGAAGGCCGAGATCACCTTCGGCAGGATGCCGAAGCCGAACCAGACCACGAACAGCGGGGCGATCGCGATCTTCGGCACGGACTGGGAGAACACCAAGAGCGGATAGACGTAGCTCTCCACCGTCTTCGAGCCCGCGATCAGCATGGCGACGGGGATGCCGAACAGTGCGGACAGCAGAAAGCCCCAGACCGTTGCATAGGTGGTGGGCCAGCACTGGCGCAGCAGTTCCGGCCAGTCGGAGCGCAGTACCGCGACGACGTCGGCCGGCGCCGGGATCTGATAGGCCGGAATTTTGAACAGCCGGATCGCAAGATCCCAGGCCACGACGATGAACACCAGGAAAAAAAACGGCCGAACCCAGGCCGCATTCAGCAATTTGGACACCGCCTCTTGGGGCTTCGGTTCGGCCACGTTTCAACTCCCGGCAGTCTTCTTCGTTATCGGAAGAAATTAACCCGTTGGATAAATACTGTCTAGGGGGTTCGCTGTGAGGGTTGGCGGCGGAGGTTCCGAGCGGCGGGTGCCGTAATGGAGGTCAAACGAAGGTGGTGTGGCAGGATCATCGCGCCGCGGCTTCTCCGTATCTCATCGACGCCTCTGGAATACTGGATCGCCCGATCACGTCGGGCGATGACAGTTGAGATCGGGGAAGCGGCTGACGAGACGTCCGCCAGCGTGCGGTCAGCGCAGCTACACCGTCTGCGCCACCGCGGCGCGCGACTTCGGCGCTTTCGCGATCCCGAACAGTGCGGCCGACTTTCCCGTCAGCGCGGCCAGCACCAGGCCGACCATGTGTGCGAGGCGCTCGTCCTTGGCGTCCTTGGCGAGCAGGTCGCGGCCGAAGATCACGCTGAGCGTCGCCGAGTTGGAGAGATAGAAGAAGCTGAGCGCCGCGATCGAGATGTAGAGCTGCACCGGATCGACGGCGACCTGGAAATCGCCGCTCTCGACGCCGCGCCGCACCACGGTGCGGATCATCTCGACGAAGGGCGAGTGCATCGACTTGACCTTGGTCGAGCGCTTCAGATGCTTTGCGCGTGCGAGGTTCTCGGTCTGGAGCAGCGACAGGAATTCGGGGTTGCGCAGGAAGTAATTCCAGGTGAACTCGATCAGCCGCCTGATCGCCTCGGGCGGATCGAGGTGTTCGAGATCGAGCCCCCGCTCCTCGCTGCGGATCTTGTCATAGGCGCCTTCGAGCACGGCGAGGTAAAGCTCGTCCTTGTTGCCGACGTGATAGTACAGCATGCGCTTGTTGGCGCCGGCCTTGGCGGCAATGCGGTCGACGCGCGCGCCGGCGAGCCCGTACGCGGAGAATTCCTGCTTGGCCGCCTCGAGAATACGCAGCCGCATCCCCTCGGGGTCGCGCTGCCATTTCAGAGTTCGCTTTGCGGTTGCCTTCGCCAAACCGGGTGCTCGCTGGGTGGTCGTCCGGATCGCATGTATCATGCGGGGGCCCGGTCGCATAGTTTCGTCATTCCGGGGCGCGCCCTCCTGGGCGCGAGCCCGGAATCCATCGGGCGTCAGAGCATGTGGAAGAATGGATTCCGGGCTCGTCGCTGCGCGACGCCGGGGAATGACAACCTACTCCACCGGTTTCGGCGAGCGCTCCAGGAGCACGGTCTGGATGCCGCAGGTGCCGCTGCGCACGGTCATCACCTTCGTGCCGGGCTTGCGGCCGTTGCGCACTTCGCTGACGTCGAGTCCGGCGGCGATGAGGCGGGCGCGGGTGGCGTCGATGTCGGCGACGCGCCAGCTCAGGCCCCAGAGCCGGTCATGCCTGATATCCCCGCCCGCGACGGGGCGGCGCACCACTTCGACGATGAGATCGCCGCAGCGGAAGAACATCAGCTGGCCCCAATCATGATGGGAACGGTCGAGCGCGAGATCGAGCCCCAGCCGCGCGCCGTAGAGCGCGGCGGCGCGATCGGAATCCTCCGTGGTGATGACGACGTGATCGAGCCCGTCGATCGGCGCGACGTCTGAGGCCACCGACTTCGGACGCTCCTCGGCAAGCTCGAGGAAGAACATGCGCACGCCGCGCGTCAGCTCGGTCGCGGCCCGCGTCCGCCTCCAGTGCAGCGCCGCGCCCGAGACGTCGTCGCTGCTCTCGACCTCCGCGACGGGATCCGGCTTCAGTGCCACCCGGTCCAGCCGCCGGTGCATCTTGCCGATGTCGGCGACACGAAAGCACAGGCTGGCGAGCACGCCCTCCTGCTCCTCGAGCAGCGCACGCATCCGGTCCGCGGTCGCGGTAAAGCCGCTCGGCGCCATCAATTCGAGGGTCATGTTGTCGAGGGTGAACAGCACGCGGTAGGCGCCCTCGCCGGAATTCTGCCAGGCCGGCGCGCGCGCGAGCAGCGTCTGATAGGCCGCCTTTGCCGCACCGATATCCCTGACCAGAACAACAATATGATCGAGGCCGGTGATCATGCTTGTCCCTTTTGATCGGCCCTGGAACCATGGGGCCGGGCAACGGCAAATGTCCGGGCTTGGCACGGGCCTGACATGGTCGTATTCCGACCCTAGGCCGACCTCAAGCGCTTCGGGCCGGTTTTGTGAATAATTTCCGCGTCGTTCGCGCGGAACCGGTGCTAGAGTAAGTGCGCCGGCCGGGACCACCCAGCGCATCACGGACAAGCAATGCAGGCTCTCTTTATCGGACAGACCTATATCGATGTCGTCTTCATCACTGACCACATGCCGACCGGCGACGAAAAGCACGTGGCCCGCGAATACGCGGTCTCCTTCGGCGGCAACGCGGTGACGGCGGCGTTCTGCTGCGCCAAGCTCGGCATCGTGCCCGACCTGATCGCCACCGCCGCCAATGACTGGCTGGGGCGCATGTTCCAGGACATGTGCGCGAAATACGCGATCTCGCTGCATCCGCGGAAGGTGAACCAGTCCTCGCTGTCCTTCATCATGCCCAAGGACGGCAAGCGCGCCATCGTCCGCTGCCGCGACGACGAGCACATCCACCCCTTTCCGATGCTCAATCTCGGCGGCTGCCGCGCGCTGCATGTCGACGGCCACCAGCCGGATGCGGCGATCCACTATGCCAAGGTGTGCCGCGAGGCGGGCATTTTGACCTCGCTCGACGGCGGCGGCCTGCGCACCAACACGCATGAGCTGCTTGAATTCATCGACGTCGCCATCGTCGCCGAGCGCCTGTGCGAGCAGATGGATCTGACGCCGGAGAAGATGCTCGACTATCTCAAGAGCCGCGGCTGCAAGATCGGCGGCGTCACCATGGGCGAGAAGGGCCTGCTCTGGTACGACGAAACCGGAACGGTGCAGGTGATGCCGGCAATGCCGATCCCGCGCGAGCGCGTGATCGACACCAACGGCGCCGGCGACGTGTTCCACGGCGCCTATGTCTATTCCTACCTCGCCCATCCCGGCAAAAGCTGGCGCGAGCATTTTGATTTTGCCCGCGCCGCCTCGACCTTCAAGATCCAGCGGCTCGGCAACGAGGCGGGCCTGCCGACCCTTGTCGACATCGCCAAGGTCAGGCACGAGTTCGAAGTCAGGGTCTAGGGATTTTGTAATGGGGCGCGTGTTCGTCGCCGGCAGCATCAACATGGATGTGGTGGCGACCGCCGATCGCCACCCCAAAGTCGGCGAGACCGTCGCCGGCCGCGAGGTGTTGTATTTTCCGGGCGGCAAGGGCGCGAACCAGGCGGTGGCGGCATCCAGGCTCGGCGCGAGGACGACGCTGATCGGGCGGTTGGGCAAGGATGCGTTCGGAGCGGAGCTGAGGGCGTTCCTCGCTGCGCAGGGCGTCGATCTCGGCGCGGTGCGCGAGGCCGACACGCATAGCGGCACCGCGATCATCACGGTTGCGGCCTCCGACAACACCATCGTCGTCATTCCTGGCAGCAATGCGCTTGTCAGCGCGGAGGACGTCGCGGACGTGCCGCTGGCGAAGGGCGATGTCGCGGTCAGCCAGTTCGAGATCCCGCTGCCGACGATTGCTGCGTTCTTCGCGCGGGCGCGATCCGCCGGAGCGACGACGCTGCTCAACCCGGCGCCGGCGCAAAAGATGTCGGGCGAGTTGCTCACGCTGGTCGATATTCTCGTGCTGAACGAGACCGAGCTCGGCTTCCTCGCCGGTGTGGAGCTCACTGACGACGACGAGGCGGCCAAGATCATCGCGGTGGCGCGACAACTTCAGGCGCGGGCGGACCAGACCATCTGCGTCACGCTGGGCAAGCGCGGCGTGCTCGCGCTCGCTGCCAGCGAGGAATTCGCGGTGCCGGGCCGCGTGGTGAAGGCGGTCGACACGACGGGCGCCGGCGATTGCTTCGTTGGCGCACTCGCCTCGCAGCTTGCCGGTGGCGTGCCGTTGCGCACCGCCCTCGCCTTCGCCAACGCCGCTGCCTCGATCTCGGTGCAGCGGATGGGCGCGGGGCCGTCGATGCCGACGGCCGCGGAGGTCAAGGCGGTGCTCTAGGCAATACTCCCGTCATTGCGAGCGCAGCGAAGCAACCCAGACTGCCGCCGCGGAAAGACTCTGGATTGCTTCGCTGCGCTCGCAATGACGGAGAGATCAAGCCAGCGCGCTCTTCAGGTCAAAGTTTTCATCGGCGGCCTGCTCCGGCGTGATCGAGCGGTCCATGGCCTGCAATCGGCGCCCGAACATGTGATCGCCGGCGCGGTTGATCGATTCGATGCCGAGCAGTCTGTCGCCGTGATAGCAGAACGCCGAGAACGCCTTCTTGGCGGGATCGCCGCGCAACACGACGCGATCGTAGCCGGTGGTGAGGCCGGCGATCTGCAGCTTGTCGTCGCCCTGGTCGCTCCAGAACCAGGGATGGCCGTCGTAAGGCTTTTTATCGCCGGTCAGCCGTGCCGCAAGGCAGCGGGCGTGATCGGTGGCGTTCTGCACTGATTCCAGCCGCAGCGAGCCGCCAAAGCGCGGGCTCGCGAACAGCGCGCAGTCGCCGATCGCGGAGATGTTGGGATCAGCCGTCGACAGATATTCATCGACGATGATGCCGGCGGCAACCGGCAAGCCCGCCTCGGCCGCAAGCTCGATATTCGGCAGCACGCCGACACCGACCACCACGAGATCGGCGGGCAGATGGCGGCCGTCACTGAGACTGACGCCGGTGACCTTGCCGTTCTCGGCCTCGATCGAGGTGGCCTGCACGCCGAGGTGAATGCGGATGCCGGCCTCGCGGTGGCGGGCCTGGAAATATTCGGACACCTCCGCCGTCACGGCGCGTGCCATCACGCGCGGGGCGAGCTCGAGCACGTCCACTTCCAGGCCCTTGATGCGCGCGGTGGCGGCGAATTCGAGACCAATGAAACCGGCGCCGATGATCACGGCGCGCGTCTTCGTCGGAATGATGTTCCGCAGCGCCTCGCTCTCGTCGAGGATGCGCAAATATTTCACATCGGGCAGATTGGCGTTGGGCAGATCGAGCAAGCGGTTGCGCGCGCCTGTGGCCAGCACGAGATGGCCATAAGGCAACGTCTCGCTAGATGCGAGCAGCAGTTTTCGCGCCGCCCGGTCGATCGACACGGCGCGCCCTGAGATCAGCTCGATCTTCTGGTCCTGATAGAATTTTGCGGGGCGGAACATCAGGCTGTCGGGCCCGGCCGAGGCCTTGATGTAGGCCTTGGACAGCGGCGGCCGCTGATAGGGCAGATGCGCCTCGTCATTGATCAGGCAGATGCGCTCGGTAAAGCCCGCCTGGCGCAGCGATGCCGCGACCTGGTAGCCGCCATGGCCGGCACCGACAATGATCACAGGACCCTCAGTCATTGGACAGCTCTTTTCCGCAAGACACGAGCATGACCCATGTCGTCTCCTCTCGCTAAGAATGGCTTGGCTAGCCTTGCGAGGAGCCGGCGCTCGTGTCCGTCCCTTTGACGAAGGCGGCCCCATTTGAGCCGATCATTCCGCGCTGCGCAAGGGCCGGGGGACTGTTGGCCGGGGATTGTCACCCCTGCCCTTCTGCGATTTAGTTGCAGCAACGAACCTCTAGCCGGGGATATTCCAGATGCCAGCTCCCGTCTCAAAGCCCGACGATCCCGCGCTGCTACGGATCGAGGGCGCGATCGCGACCATCACGCTCAACCGCCCCGCCGCGTTCAACTCGGTCAACCTCGCGATCGCGCAGAAGCTCGAGCAACTCGCGGCCTATATCGAGGGCGATGATGCCATCAAGGTCGTGGTCATCGAAGGCGAAGGCCGTGCCTTCTCGGCCGGCGGCGATCTGCAGACGATCGGCGCTGCGGCCGAGGCCAACATTGTGACGCCTGTGGTCGGCGAGCTCTTGAAGCACTATCATGCCTTCATCGAGATCCTCAGGCGGATGCCAAAAATCTCGCTGTCGAGCGTGCACGGCTCGGCCGCCGGCGCCGGCATGGGCCTCGCCTTCGTCACCGACCTCTGCATCGCCGCTGACGACGCCAAGTTCACCCCCGCCTATGCCAAGATCGGCGTGTCGCCGGATGGCGGCTCGACGGTCGGGATCGTCGGCACGGTCGGTTCGCGCCGCGCGCTGCAAATCTTCCTCGCCGAGGACAATTTTACCGCACAGCAGGCCTATGAATGGGGGCTTGTCGTCAAGACTGTTCCTGCAACCGAGCTGAAAGCCGCAACGCGGCAGCTCGCCGAGCGCCTCGCGCAGAACCCGTCGGCGGCGATCTCGGGCACCAAGGCGCTGGTCCAGGCGGCCGCGACCACGCCGGTGAAGCAGCAGTTAGATGCCGAGGAGCACAAGATCATCATGGCGATGAACACGGAGGAATTTCGCGTTGCCGTGAAGAAATTCACAAGCAAGAGCAAGTGATATCTACTTAGGGCAGATGTAGCCCGTCCCCGCCGGCGACTTGAAGCAGCCGACTGACTCCGGCAGCACGTGCTGCGGCAGCCACAGCACGACGCTCGGGAAGTAGATGGCGAACGCGATGGTGGCGAAGAAGACGACGTAGATCGGCAGCGCCGCGCGTAGCGCCCTGGCAAAGCTGATGCCGACGAATTTCGAGGCCATCAGCAGCACCAGACCATAAGGCGGCGTGATCAGGCCGAAGGCGAGCGTCGCGATCAGCACCACGCCCATGTGCACGCCGTTGATGTCGCCGGCCTCCGTCAGTGCGTTCACCAGCGGCATGAAGATGATGATGGTCGGCACCGGCTCGATGAAATCGCCGACCACGGTGAACAGCAGCACCATCAGCAGCATGATCAGATGCGGATCGTTGCCGGCGATCGAGGTGATCATGTCGGCGATGTAGCTGGCGCCGCGCAGATAGGCGAGCATCCAGCCGAAGGCGTTGGCCGCGCCGATGGTGATCAGCGGCAGTGAGAAAATGAGCCCGGCGAGGCAGAAATCGTACGGGATCTTTCTGAAATGCCCGCGGTTCAGCGCGGGGATCACCACCAGGATGATCCAGACCACGGCGACGACGCCGGCCTCCGTCGGCGTGAACCAGCCGGTGAGAATGCCCCCTAGCAAGATCACGGGGATCATCAGCGGCAGGGCCGCATCGCCGGCCGCGAACACCACCTGCCGCAGCGGCGCGCGGGGCTTACGCAGGCCCGAGGGGCCGAAAAGGTAGCAGTAGATCATCAGCCCGAAGCCGATCATCAGGCCGGGCACCACGCCTGCCATGAACAGGCCCGCGATGGAGACGTTGCCGACGGCGCCGTAAACCACGGCCGTGATGCTCGGCGGCACCAGCGCCGCGATGGTCGAGGCCGAGGCGATGATCGCGGCGATGAAGGCAGGCTCGTAACCTTCGCGCTTCATCGGGCCGCCCAGCGCGCGGCTCATCACGGCGACGTCGGCCGTGGTCGAGCCTGACATTTCCGAGAAGAACATGCTGAAGACGACCACGACCTGCGACAGGCCGCCCCTGATATGCCCGACCAGCGACACCGAGAGATTGGCTATTCGCACCACCACATTGGCCGAGCTCATGAGCTCGCCGACCAGCAGGAAGAACGGAATCGCCAGTAGCGCCTCGGAATCGACGCCGTCAAAGATCTTCTGGATGATGGCGGCCAGCGAGACATCGGACAGCAACGCGCCGATGAAGACGCCGGCCATCAGCGAGAACGGCACCGGCACGCCGAGATAGCCGAACGACAGGAAGCAGATCGACATTATTGCCAGAACAATGGGTGCGCTCACGGCTGCGCCCTCGCCTGCGTTTCGGCCACGACGGGCGCAGCGTCCTCGTCCGGCGGTTCTGGATGATCAAACCCATTGCGCAGACCGTTGACCAGCTGCTCGATGGCGAAGAGGCCGATCAGGATGCCGGAGAGCGGAATGATGGCGTAGAGCGAGGCGATCGGCGTGCCCGACGGCAGGCGGAAGCTGCCGAAGCCGCGCAGATAGTTCTGGTAGCCGTACCAGATCAGGCAGAAGGCAACGCCGAGCACGATGAGGCGGATGATGATTTCGACGATGATCCTGGATGCACCGTGCATCGCCTCGGAGATCGCGGTGAGATAGAGGTGATCGTTGCGACGCGTCGCCACGGCGGTGCCGATGAAGATCGCATAGATGAACAGCGTCGAGGTGACTTCCTGCAGCCATAGCCAGGGATGGCCGATGGTGCGGGTGACGATGTCGGCGGTGACCGACAGCGAGAAGCCGAAGCACAGCACGCCGCAGAGGACCATCAGCGTAAGCTCGAGCCAGTCGAGCCAGCGCCATTTCAGATGGCGCTGCCGTTGCATTACGAGCTTGTCGGCGATGGGCATCGACCTCTCCGTCGTCCCGGCGAAGGCCGGGACCCATAACCCCGAAAGGGAGTTGTTGCGCGAGCTGGCGACTCCGAGTCTTCGCCAAACTCAATCCTGTGGTTATGGGTCCCGGCCTTCGCCGGGACGACTCGGTGAAAGAGCCGAGCACCGCCCTAATTAATCGCCCGGATCAGGTCCTTGATCTTCTCGGCGTGCGGGCCGAGATCCTTGGCGAGCTTGTCGAGATAGGGATTGGCGATCGCAATGAAGCCGGACTTGTCGACATCGGGGACGATCTTGACGCCGATCGCTTTCAGCTTGACTTGCGATTGATGCTCAAGCTCGATTGCCTTGGCCGGCTGCGTCTTGTTGACTTCGTCCGCCGCGGCCTGAACCCAACCCTGCTGCTCAGGCGTGAGGCTGTTCCAGAGCTTGTCGCTGATCCAGACCAGGCTGTTGTTGGCCTCATGCTCGGTCATCGAGAGCACCGGCGCCACCTCGTAATGCTTGTTGGCGAGATAGACGTTGACGCCGTTCTCGGCGACATCGACCACGCCGGTTTGCAAGGACGTGTAGACGCTGCCGAACGGCATGTGCACGATTTGCGCGCCGTAGGCCGGGAACATGGTGTCCTCGGTCGGCGTCGCCTGCACTCGCACCTTCAGGCCCTTCATGTCGTCGACCTTCTTGATCTCGCGCTTGGAATACATGTTGCGTAGACCAAGAGTCGCAAGCGCAATGACGTGGGCGCCCTGAACCGTGTCCGAGATCATCGCCTTGACTGCGCTCGCCACCGCGGGATCCGCCATTGCCTTGATGAGATGGTCTTCCGAGCGGAACAGGAAATGCATCGACATCACGCCGGCCTGCGGCGAGAGCGTCGCGGCGTTCGCAGACGATGAGATGCAGAATTCGATATCACCCGCCTTGACGAGCTGCAGCACCTGCGGCTCCTGCCCGAGCTGCGCGCCGGGATACTGGTCGATGAGCATCGTGCCTTTGCTCAGCGCCTTCAGCTTCTCGGCAAAGATGTCGCCAAGGATGCCATAGCCGGTGATCTTGGGCTGGTCATAGGCGAAGCGGTAATGCTTCACCTCCTGTGCCCCCGCGCCCGTGACGAACAGCATGGCGGCCGCGGCCACCAACGCACGCATGGATCGTGCAATCATCGTCTCCCCCTGTTTTATCGCCCGCCGCTTTCAGCGGTCTCGGCGCTCGCTGGTTGTCAGCCCTTACTCTGTCTTCTTCCCGGTCCTCTGCATGAAGTCGAAGTCGCAGCCCTCGTCGGCCTGCATGATGGTCTCGTTGAACAGCCAGGCATAGCCGCGCCGTGCTTCGTCGGGCGCAGCGGCCGGCTTCAAGGCCGCGCGCCGGCGCTCGAGCTCGGCGGCATCGACCAGCAATTCGATGCTGCGCCTGGCCACGTCGAGACTGATCATGTCGCCGTTCTTCACCAGCGCCAGCGGCCCGCCGACGGCGGATTCCGGCGTAATGTGCAACACGATGGTGCCGAACGCGGTGCCGCTCATGCGCGCATCGGAAATGCGCACCATGTCCTTGGTGCCGCCGCGCGCCAGCTTCTTCGGGATCGGAAGATAGCCTGCTTCGGGCATACCAGGAGCGCCCTTGGGACCGGCATTGCGCAGCACCAGCACGTCATCGGCGCTGACGTCGAGCTCGGGATCGTCGACCCGCAGGGTCATGTCCTCGACGGATTCGAACACCACAGCGCGTCCCGTGTGCTTCAACAGTTTCGGGCTCGCGGCGGACTGCTTGATCACCGCGCCGCGCGGCGCGAGGTTGCCGTGCAGGATGGCGAGGCCGCCCTCCTTCTTGATCGGATTGTCGCGCGAGCGGATCGCGTCCTGGCCCGGCACATCCTCGGCATTGGCGACCACATCGCGCAGCGTCTGGCCGCTGATGGTCTTCGCATCGAGATCGACGAGGTCGCCGAGCTGGGCCAGCAGTTTCGGCACGCCGCCGGCGTGATGGAAATGCTCCATGTAATGCTCGCCTGACGGCTTGAGATCGACCAGCACCGGCACCTCGCGGCCGATCTGGTCGAACGCTTCGAGATCGAGCCGATGCGGCGAGCGATGCGCCATCGCGGTCAGATGGATCAGGCCGTTGGTCGAGCCGCCGATCGCCTGCAGCACGACCTGCGCGTTCCTAAAGGAGGCCGGCGTCAAGAGCTGGCTCGGCTTCGGCCCCTTGGTCTTGGCCATCTCGGCGGCGACCCGGCCGCTCGCTTCTGCCAGCCGGAAACGCTCGGCATGCGGCGCCGGGATGGTTGCACTCATCGGCAGCGACAGGCCCATGGCTTCGATCATGCAGGCCATGGTCGAAGCGGTGCCCATCACCATGCAAGTGCCGACCGACGGGGCGAGACGGCCGTTCACGGCCTCGATCTCGGCATCGTCCATCTCGCCGGCGCGATATTTGCCCCACAGACGGCGGCAATCGGTGCAGGCGCCCAGCACCTCGCCCTTGTGATGACCGACCACCATGGGCCCGACCGGAATGACCACCGTCGGCAGATCGGCGCTGATCGCCGCCATCACCTGCGCAGGCAGCGTCTTGTCGCAGCCGCCGATCACGATCACCGAGTCCATCGGCTGGGCCCGGATCATCTCCTCGGTATCCATCGCCATCAGATTACGCAGATACATCGAGGTCGGATGCGCAAAGCTCTCGGCGATCGAGATGGTCGGGAATACGAACGGCATCGCGCCCGACAGCATCACGCCGCGCTTGGCGGCTTCGATGATCTCTGGGACGTTGCCGTGGCAGGGATTGTAGTCGCTATAGGTGTTGGTGATGCCGACGATCGGGCGCTCCAGCGCGTCGTCGGAATAGCCCATGGCCTTGATGAACGCCTTGCGCAGGAACAGCGAGAAGCCGGCATCGCCATAGCTCGTCAGCCCCTTGCGCAAACCACCCGTCATCAGACCGCTCCTTCTCGCCAGCCATTGTGCTACAGCCTGCCCCCTGATTGTCAATAAGACAGGCGTCTACTTCACCATTTCGGGACTGTCGCACCGCCAAACAGTCAGATTATTGACAATCTGCCTCTTCCCTGCTCCCTAAAGGCAAACCGGCAGACGCCGGAGGCCGAGGGCATGTCCGACATTCGCACCGCAGATGCCATGCCTGCCAGGCGCGACGACCCTGACGACGTCGTCGCGCGGCTGGAGGAGGACATCATCTTCGGCCGCCTCGCGCCGGGCGCGCGGCTGACCGAGGATGCGCTGATGTCTCGATATGGCACCTCGCGCCATTTCGTGCGGCAAGCGCTGGTCGATGCCGAGCGCCGCGGCATCGTCCGCCGCGAGAA
Source organism: Bradyrhizobium sp. BR 10261 (assembly GCF_019455395.1). Taxonomy (NCBI): domain Bacteria; kingdom Pseudomonadati; phylum Pseudomonadota; class Alphaproteobacteria; order Hyphomicrobiales; family Nitrobacteraceae; genus Bradyrhizobium; species Bradyrhizobium sp. BR 10261. The sequence goes on along the minus strand of NZ_JACOFQ010000001.1, from coordinate 302,083 downwards.
GAACGTCGGCGCCACCGTGCGGTTCTACTCGGCCGAAGAGGTCCGGCAGATCTACGAAGTCAGGGAGATGTTGACGCGGCAAGCCGCGCTGATGATCCCGCTGCCCGCGCCGCAGGCCCTGATCGACGAGCTGACTGCGCTGCAACGCGACTATTGCGCGAAGGCGGATGTGCGCGACCTGCGCGGCATCCACGAAGCCAACGATGCCTTCCACCTCGCGCTATTCTCCGCCTGCGGCAATCCCTATCTGGTGCGCTCGCTACAGGATTACATGAACCTGACCTTGCCGATGCGCGCCAAGAACCTCGCCGATCGCGAGGGCCTCGCGCTCTCGCGTCGCCAGCACGACCTGATGATCGAGCTGCTGAAAGGCCGCGACAGCTGGGCGCTGGCGCAGCTGTGCGTGGACCACATGCAGTTCAGCAAGGCCGATTATCTGGCGCGGATTGCGGGGGAAACCGCATCACCTTCGTAACCAGGAGAAGACGTCCGCTCCAACGGCCCATCAGCAGAGATTGGCGAATACGAAAAGGTCGGGCTGCCCGCTCGCCAAAAAGTCTATGGACACGATCAAAGCCGTGGGGGAGAACGCGGCATCATGCCAATTTCAGGATGCCGCACAATGGAATTTGATGATGTCATTCTCGGCCGGCGAAGCATTCGCGGTTACAAGCCCGACCCTGTCCCGCCGGAATTGATCAAGGAGATCCTGGCGCTGGCCATGCGCGCGCCATCGTCGATGAATACCCAGCCGTGGAATTTCTACGTCATCACCGGTGCACCGCTGGATCGTATCCGTCAGGGCAACACCGAGCGCAATCTGGCGGGCGTGCCGCACTCGCGCGAATTTCGAACCGGCCAGCCGTTCGAGGGCGTGCATCGCGAACGCCAGATTGGCGTTGCCAAGCAATTGTTCAGCGCCATGGGAATTGCGCGAGATGACAAGCAGCAGCGGCAAGAATGGGTCCTGCGCGGCTTTCGCCAGTTCGACGCGCCTGTGTGCGTGATCATCACATATGATCGCGAGTTGGCCTCCAGCGACGATACGGCCTTTGACTGTGGCGCCGTGGCGACCGCACTCGTCAACGCGGCCTGGTCGCGGGGGCTTGGGGCCGTGATCAACAGCCAGGGTATCATGCAATCCCCCGTCGTGCGCGAGCATGCCGGGATTGCGGATGACCAGGTGATCATGAAGAGCATCGCGTTGGGTTGGCCCGATCACAGCTTTCCCGCCAATGCCGTCGTTTCCGAGCGCAAGTCCGTCGATGAGGCGACGACGTTCGTGGGATTTGCCAGCGGGGCCTAGTAGCGTCGCAGCAGGCCGCGATCGACACCGGCATCGCCGTAGTCAGCGCAAGCCCTGTTCGGATTCCTGATCAGATCCGCGCGGACCCGCCTGAACGTCTTGGCGGCCGCTTCCGACACCTCGGCGCGGAATTTTCCGGGATCATAGCTCTCACCATCGCGGGCCTTGATGGCGGCGGAATAGGCATCGATCATCGTCATCGCGGCATCGGTGCTGCCGAGCAGCCGTGCGCCGAGCTGAACGGCGCCGGCGCCATCGACCTCGTAGCCGACGCAACGTTGCTCCAGCACCACGGATGCCGTGACGAGTTCTTCGAGAAATGTCGCCTCGGCGTCGCTGAGCGCTGCGGCGCGCGATGGTCCTGCCAGCATCGCAAGCACTGCGACGACGGACAGGGTAATTTTCAAGCCTGCCCCTGACGGCCCATCACAAGGCCATACAGGAAGAGAAGGATGATGGCGCCAACCACGCTGCCGATGAAGCCGGCGCCTTCCCCGAAATGATACCATCCCACGGCTTGGCCGAGCCAGGTCGCGACGAACGCGCCGACGATCCCCAGAACTGTCGTCAGGATGAACCCCTTGGGCTCGGATTTGTCGCCGGGCATGATGAACTTCGCGACCAGTCCGACCAGAAATCCGATGATGATCGTCCAAAGGATGCCCATGTCCATCGCTCCATTCGGTCGGTTTGCCTAAACGTTTGAAGGATTGCGTGATCCCTTGAGCTAGAGCCGCCCGATCCCGGGGTCACGTTGATCTAGATCAATTGGGCGAAAGCGACCGAACCGAAAGCTGGAGGTGTTGTCGACGCTCACTCTGGCGACAGTTGCGCAATGCGGACGCCTCGAAGCGGATCAATGCATGGCGATCATTGGCGAAATCATCCACACCACGGCCTACCGCTATGCGAAGCCGGTGACCTTCGGCACGCACCGGGCCATGTTCCTGCCGCGGCGCGGCGCCTCGACCCGGCTGCTTCGCTGGTCCGCCCAGACCAACCTGGCGTCCAAGGTGCATTGGGTCACGGACTCCCGCTCCAATACCGTCACAGTGATCGACATCGGCGAGCCCGGCACGGAGCTGACATTCACGTTCAGGGTTCGCGGCATCTATTTCGGGATCAAGGGTCTTGAGTCGTTTCCGCTCGAGGCTCGCGCCGAGGAAGTGCCGGTGCAGTATACGCCGGACGAATGGACCGACCTTGCCGGTTATCTGCGTCCACATGCCGATGATCCCGACGGCAGCCACGCGGCGTGGACCAAGAGTTTCGTTGCCGGCGATCAGGATCGGACGGCAGATGTGCTGCGCCGCCTGCTGGGCTCGTTTCGCAACGAGTTCAACTATCGCAGCAGAGATGCGGAAGGCACCCAGTCGCCGGCGGAGACGCTGCGCACGAAATCGGGCACCTGCCGGGACTTTGCCTGGCTGATGATCGAGACGCTGCGCCGCCTCGGCTTCGCGGCGCGCTTCGTCAGCGGCTACCTCTACGACTCAGCGCTCGACGGCGGCGCCGTGGGCATGACCGGCTCCGGCGCGACCCACGCCTGGGTGCAGGTGTTCCTGCCCGGCGCCGGCTGGCTGGATTACGATCCGACCAATAGCCTGAGCGCCGGCTTCGACCTCATCCCCGTGGCGATCGCGCGCCATCCGGGCCAGGCCGTTCCGCTGGCCGGCTCGTGGTTCGGCGATGCCGGCGACTATCAGGGCATGTCGATCAACGTCGCCGTTCACAAGATCGGCGAAATGCTCGATCCCTCGGAGGGCTAGGCGCGCAGCGACCATGACATCCTATCGCAACAACGCAAAGGGACATGGACTCCTCGACGCCATCGTCGGCCCATTTGAGACTCTTAAGATCAGGATTCGAGAGCTCTATGAAGGCGACACGCCCGGCTGCATAAAGTTTCGGTATGCTCTGCTCGGGCTCGACATCGTGATAGTCCTGTTCATCATCGCGACCTCGTTCCTGCCTCGCACCGGGGTCATCGAGGCGTTCGACATCGTGTTCGGCGTCCTGATCCTTGCGGACTTCGCCGCGCGGATGATCAGCAGCCGTCAGCCGCTGCGTGACCTCGCGCGGCTGTCGACCTGGACCGACATCGTCGTCATCATTTCGTTCCTTGCGCCGCTCACCGGGGAAGCCGGCGGCTTCCTGCGGGCATTTCGAACATTGCGGCTGCTCCGCGACTATCGAATGGTCGCGCGCTTGCGAACCGACAGCGCCTTTTTTCGGAAGAACGAGGACGTCGTCTTTGCGGTCACGAATCTCGGCGTATTCGTCTTCGTGATGACCGGGGTGGTCTACGAGACCCAGAAGTCTCACAACCCCCAGATTACCAATTATGCCGACGCCCTCTACTTCACGGTCACCGCGCTGACCACGACCGGCTTCGGCGACATTACCTTGCCCGGCACCATGGGGCGGCTGATCACCGTCGTCATCATGATTTTCGGTGTGACGTTGTTCCTGAACCTCGCCAAGGCCCTGCTCGCGCCTTCCAAGGTGCGCTTCCCCTGCCCGGTCTGCGGCTTGCAGCGACATGACGTGGACGCCGTGCATTGCAAGGCTTGCGGAACGATTCTGAACATTCCGGATGAGGGGGTGGACTAAGTTCCGCGAGCTAGGTGCTCCGTTGGTGGCTTCTCTCAACTCGTCATTGCGAGCGCAGCGAAGCAATCCTGAGTCTTTCCGCGGAGGGATTCTGGATTGCTTCGCTGCGCTCGCAATGACCGTGGGGCGGCGGCGAGCCTAACCTTCACCGTTGTTGTAGAGGCAACCCGTCACCCCAACCGATCCGAGGGAGCACACCTGTATCGCAGCAACCGTTACCGCTTATTCCAATCGATGATCCGGCTCGTGTCGCCATCGAATTCGTTGCTGCAGAATGTGCCGCCCTGGAAATGATCGCCGACCGGATCCGGCTTCAGCTTGGCCTGCTCGGCCATCGCGTGCTCGCGGAAATCCTCGGCGCGCCCCGTGGGGCGGTAGCCGAACTCGTAGGCGCGGTGGTTGTCCCACCAGGCGCGCTCGTTGAAAGAGGCGCCGTAGAACACCTCGAAATGGATGTCGGGATGTTCGAGCCCGATCCGGCAGAGCTGCACCAAATCTTCCGGCTTCAGCCAGATCGAAAGCCGGCGCTGGTCGAGCGGCATGTCGCCGAAATTGCCGATGCGCAGGCACGTCACCTTCAGCCCGTGCTTGTCGGCATAGAAAGCGCCGACGGCCTCGCCAAAGACCTTGCTGACGCCATAACGGCTGTCGGGACGCGGGGTGACGTCGGTGCCGATCTTGTGGTGGCGCGGATAGAAGCCGACGGCGTGGTTCGACGAGGCGAAGACCACACGTTTGACGCCCTTGCGATACGCCGCCTCGAACAAATTGTAACCGCCGATGATATTGGCCTGGAGGATCTGGTCCCAGCTGCCTTCGACCGAATAGCCGCCGAAATGGATGATGCCGTCGACGCCCTCGCAGATCGCCTCAACTTGCGCGAGATCGGCGAGGTCAGCCGCCTTGAACTGCTCGTTCGCGCCGAGATCGGCGGGCGGCTTGATGTCGGAGAGCATGAGATCCGGATAGATCGGCGGCAGCAATTTTCGCAGGCTCGTGCCGATTCCGCCCGAAGCTCCCGTCATCAAGATACGCGCCATGTTGTCCCTCGCCGTTGGTGACCGATTTGCGGTCACGTGTCTCTAATGATAGCAGCATTGTCCAGAGGGAACGAAACGAGAGAACCGACATGAATGAGGCATCGTCCCATAACCAAGGCTGGCGGCCGGCGACTTATTACCCTGATCCCGCGATAAAAGCACTGGATCCCCGTTTCGAAAAATACTGGCTAAAGCTGTCGGCGGTGGAGCGGCTGGCGACCGGCCTGCGCTGGGCCGAGGGTCCCGTGTGGTTCGGCGACGGGCGTTATCTGCTCTGTAGCGACATTCCAAACCAGCGCATCATCAAATGGGAGGAAGAGACCGGCGCTGTCAGCGTGTTCCGCAAACCCTCCAATTTCGCCAACGGCAATACGCGTGATCGGCAGGGCCGGCTCGTCACTTGCGAGCATGGCGGGCGCCGCGTGACCCGCACCGAATATGATGGCGAGATCACCGTGCTGATGGATCAATTCAACGGCAAGCGGTTGAACTCGCCGAACGATGTCGTTGTCAAATCGGACGGCTCGATCTGGTTCACCGATCCCACCTTCGGCCTGCTCGGCAACTACGAGGGCTACAAGTCCGAGCCCGAGATCGACATGAACGTCTACAGGCTCGACCCGGAGACCCGCAAAGCCACAATCGTCGCCGAGGGTGTGCTCGGGCCGAACGGGCTCGCCTTCTCGCCGGACGAGAAAATCCTCTATCTCATCGAATCCCGGGGCGTTCCGACCCGCAAAATTCTCGCCTATGACGTCTCGCCTTCCGGTGACAAGCTTTCGAACAAGCGCGTCTTCGTCGATGCCGGCCCCGGCACGCCGGACGGTTTCCGCGTCGACATCGACGGCAATCTCTGGTGCGGCTGGGGCATGGGCGATCCCGAGCTCGACGGCGTCGTCGTGTTCGCACCCGACGGCGTCATGATCGGCCGCATCGCGCTGCCCGAGCGCTGCGCCAATCTCTGCTTCGGCGGCGTCAAGCGCAACCGCCTGTTCATGGCGGCGAGCCAGTCGATCTACGCGCTGTATGTGAATACGCAGGGAGCGTTGGGAGGATAAGTTGGAATCGTAGGGTGGGTTAGCCGAAGGCGTAACCCACCACTGTTCGTCTCCATGGAAATAGAAGCGGTGGATTACGCTTCGCTAATCCACCCTACGAAGATCACAAACGATAAACGCCGGAGCGGTTTGCCGCTCCGGCGTCGTCTTGTGCACGCGTAAAGCCTACGCCGCGTTGAAGCCCGCGACGGCCTTCACTTCGAGGAAGTCCTCGAGGCCGTACTTGCCCCACTCGCGGCCGTTGCCCGACTGCTTGTAGCCGCCGAACGGCGCGGTGCGGTCGTTGGGCACGCCCTGGAGGTTGACGTTGCCGGCGCGGATCTGGCGGCCGACGCGCTTGGCGTCCTCGACCGAGGGACCGTAGACGTAACCGGCGAGGCCGTAAGGCGTGTCGTTGGCAATCTTGACGGCGTCGGCTTCGTCCTTGGCGCCGAGGATGGTCAGCACCGGTCCAAAAATCTCTTCGCGCGCGATCGTCATCTCGGGCGTGACGTCGGCGAAGATGGTCGGGCGGACATAGAAGCCCTTGTTGACGCCTTCCGGCAGACCGGGACCACCGGCGACGAGCGTTGCGCCCTCGTCGATGCCCTTCTTGATCAGCGCCTGGATCTTGTCCCACTGGCCGCGGTTGACGACGGGGCCGATGGTGGTGCCATCGGCGCGCGGATCGCCCGCCTTGGTCTTGTCTGCGACGGCCTTAGCGATCGCGGCGACCTCCTTCATCTTCGACAACGGCACGATCATGCGCGAGGGCGCATTGCAGGACTGCCCGGAGTTGTTGAACATGTGCATCACGCCGCCGGTCACCGCTTTCGTCAGGTCGGCGCCTTCGAGGATGACATTCGGCGACTTGCCGCCGAGCTCCTGGCTGACGCGCTTCACGGTGGGCGCGGCGCGCTTGGCCACATCGATGCCGGCGCGGGTCGAGCCGGTGAAGGAGATCATGTCGATATCGGGGTGCTCGCTCATGGCGGCGCCGACCTCGGGGCCGAGGCCGTTGACGAGGTTGAACACGCCCTTCGGCACGCCGGCTTCATGCAGGATCTCCGCAAAAATCAAAGCCGAAGTGGGCGTGAACTCGCTGGGCTTCAGGATCATGGTGCAGCCGGCGGCGAGCGCGGGCGCGACCTTGCAGGCGATCTGGTTCAGCGGCCAGTTCCAGGGCGTGATCATGCCGACCACGCCGATCGGCTCGCGCAGCACCATGGCGGTGCCGATCGGCTCCTCGAAATGATAGTTCTTGAGCACGTCGAGCGTGGTCATGAGATGGCCAAGGCCGGCGCCGGCCTGGAGCTTCTCCGCCATCGGCAACGGCGCGCCCATCTCGTCGGAGACGGCGGCGCCGATCTCCTTGATGCGGGTCTTGTAGATCTCGATGATCTTGCCGAGCAGCGCGACGCGCTCCTCGCGGCTGGTCTGGGAGAACGTTGCGAAGGCGCGCTTGGCGGCGGCAACGGCCTTGTCGACATCGGCCTTGGAGCCGAGCGCAACCTCGTACATCGCCTCTTCCGTCGCGGGATTGACCACGGCGGTGGACTTCTTGACGGCGGGATCGACCCAGGCGCCGTCGATGTAGAATTGCATGCGATTGACCATCGTTAACCTCTTCTTGGGGGCTTGGGGGGCGTTTCGGCAGGCATCCTTGCACGAAAGCGCCGGCAATTGAACCCGCCATATGCGGGGCCAGCGTTGCGGCGGACGGAGGCTATATGAGCTGATGGCGGGAGCGAGGCAAGATGGCGCGCCGTCATTCCGGGGCGCGGCAAAGCCGCGAGCCCGGAATCCATTTCGCCACCTGCACGGGGGCCCGATGGATTCCGGGCTCGACGCGACGCGTCGCCCCGGAAGGACGGGGCCGGTTACTTCCCTTACACCGCCATCTTCCGATGCAGCACCGGCGCGCCGGTGGTGAGGCTTTCGGCCGCATCGATGATGGCATTGGCATCGATGCCGTAGTGGCGGTAGAGATCGGCGATGCTGCCGGTCTGGCCGAACTGCTCGACGCCGAGCGCCTCGACGCGATGGCCGCGGACGCTGCCGAGCCAGCCGAGCGCGGAGGGGTGGCCGTCGATCACGGTCACGATGCCGCAATCGCGCGGCAGCGGCGCCAGCAATTGTTCGACATGGCTGAGATGCTGCACGCCACGCCGATCGCGTCGCAATTTTCGCGCGGCAGTCCAGCCGGAATGGAGACGATCGGCCGACGTGATCGCGAGCAGGCCGATGTCGCGCCTGTTCTCGCCGATAAAGCCGGTCGCCTCAATCGCCTCGGGCGCAACCGCGCCGGTATAGGCGATCACGAGCTCGGCATTGGGGCCGGGCTTGCGCAGCCAATAGGCGCCGTCGGTGATGCCCTGCTGCAACTCCGGCGTCATGATGCGCTGCGCCTGCTCGATGCTGCGCGTCGAAAGGCGCAGGTACACCGAGCCGCCCTCGCCCGGATCGCGCTGCATGTGCTCAAAGCCCCAGCCCATGATGACCGCGAGCTCGTCGACGAAGGCTGGCTCGAACGAGGCAAGCCCGTCCTGCGCCATGCCGATCAGCGGCGTTGCGATCGACTGGTGCGCGCCGCCCTCCGGCGCGAGCGTGATGCCTGATGGCGTCGCCGCCACCATGAAGCGCGCATCCTGGTAGCAGGCATAGTTCAGCGCATCGAGGCCGCGCTCGATGAAGGGATCGTAGAGCGTGCCGACCGGCAAGAGCCGCGCGCCGTTGATCTGGTGCGACAGGCCGAGTGCCGAGAGCATGATGAACAAATTCATCTCGGCGATGCCGAGCTCGAGATGCTGGCCCTTCGGCGAAGCGTCCCAATTGTAGGTCGAGGGAATTTTCTCGCTGCGGAATAAGTCCGCCTTCGCGGCATTGGCGAACAGGCCGCGCCGGTTCACCCACGGGCCGAGATTGGTCGAGACGGTGACATCGGGTGAGGTCGTGACGATCCGCTTTGCCAGCTCGCTGTCGCCGCGCGCGATCTCGTTCAGCACGAGACCGAAACCCTGCTGCGTCGACATCTGCGGCGATGGCTTGAAGGCGAGCTGCGCAGGCACCTCGACCACGGGCGCGGTCAGGCGGCGGCCATCCTGGTTGAACGGCACGCGCGCGAGAAACGCGTCGAGCTCGGCGACGCTCTGCGGCAAGCCCTCGTACTTGTCCCATTCGTGGCCGGGGCGGATGTTCTGGCTCTCGCGATATTTCTCCATCTGCGTAACAGTCATCAGGCCGGCATGGTTGTCCTTGTGGCCCTGGAACGGCAGGCCGACGCCCTTGATGGTGTAGGCGATGAAGCAGACCGGTCGATCATGGTCGATGGATTCGAACGCCTCGACCATGCTCGCCATGTCGTGGCCGCCGAGATTCGACATCAGCGCCAGCAGCTCCTCGTCGCTGCGCTTGTCGATCAGCGCAGTGATCGGGCCCTGGTCGCCGATCTCGTCGTGCAGATGCTTGCGGAACGCCGCGCCGCCCTGGAAGCATAGCGCGGCGTAAAGCGCGTTCGGGCAATTGTCGATCCAGCGCTTCAGCGCCTCGCCGCCTGGCTCCGCGAAAGCCTCGCGCATCAGCCGGCCGTATTTCACGATCACCACGTCCCAGCCGAAATTGCGGAACATGGTCTCGAACTTTTCCCACAGGCCTTCGCGCACGACGGCGTCGAGCGACTGCCTGTTATAGTCGACCACCCACCAGGTGTTGCGCAGGCCGTGCTTCCAGCCTTCCGCCAGGGCTTCGAAGATGTTGCCCTCGTCCATCTCGGCGTCGCCGACGAGGGCGATCATCCGCCCTTCGCGGCGATCCTTCATCCAGCCATGCGCCTTGACGTAATCCTGCACCAGCGAGGCAAACAGCGTCTGCGCGACGCCGAGGCCGACCGAGCCGGTGGAGAAGTCGACGTCGTCGACGTCCTTGGTGCGCGAGGGATAGGACTGTGCGCCCTTGAAGCCGCGGAAGTTCTCCAGCTTTTCGCGGCTTTGCCGGCCGAACAAATACTGGATGGCATGGAACACCGGGCTCGCATGCGGCTTCACCGCGACGCGGTCCTCTGGCCGCAGCACATGAAAGTACAGCGCCGACATGATGGTGGCGAGCGAGGCCGAGGATGCCTGATGGCCGCCGACCTTGAGTCCATCAGCATTGGAGCGGATGTGGTTGGCGTGGTGGATGGTCCATGACGACAGCCACAGCGCCTTGCGGGCGAGAGCAGTCAGGATTTCGAGACGCGCGGAATCGACGGGCATGGCGATGCTCCGGAAAATAAGGCGGATCATACGCCTGCCGGCGGCGCCAGATTTCTCAATTTTTCGCGTCATACCGGCGGATATTGGGATACCATACCAACATTGGCCATGAAATACAGGTTCTATTCCAATGCCCGAGCTCGACGCCATCGACCGCAAGATCCTCAGCCATCTCCAGAACGACAGCCGCCTGACCATGCAGGAGCTCGCCGACAGGGTCGGCCTGTCGGTCTCGCCCTGTCATCGCCGGGTCAAGCTGTTGGAGGAGCGCGGCGTGATCTCGCGCTATGTCGCGACCGTCGACCAGAAGGCGCTGGGGCTGCATGTCAGCGTCTTCATCTCGATCAAGCTGGCGCGGCAGAAGGAGGAGGACCTCAACCGCTTCGCCCGCGCCATCTCGAAATGGGACGAGGTGCTGGAGTGCTATCTGATGACCGGCAACCGCGATTATCTGCTGCGCGTCGTCGCAGCCGACCTCGCCTCCTACGAGACGTTCCTCAAGACCAAGCTGACCCGGCTCGACGGCATCGCATCGATCGAGTCCAGCTTTGCGCTCAGCCAGGTGAAATATTCGATCGCGCTGCCGGTGTAGCACAACGCGGGCGTCTGGAGGGACGGCCGCAAGCGCCTCGTAGGGTGGGCAAAGCGTAGCGTGCCCACCACTCGTGATTGCGCAGAGAGATGGTGGGCACGGCGCTTCGCGCCTTTGCCCACCCTACGGCACCTTCCTCGCCGCAACGAGGGGCATCATCGCCACGGCTGCACGATGATCTTGGTGTGGGCCTCAGGGTTGGCGAGATCGGCGAAGGCTTTTGCGACGCCGTCGATGCCGACTTCCGCCGTCACCATCGCCGCGGCGTCCACCTGTCCTTCGGCGATCAGGCGCAGCGATGCCGCAAACTCCTCCGGCGTGTAGCCGAGCACGTACTGGACGTTGAGCTCCTTCATGATGCCGAGCATGGGCTCGTGCCTGTCGCTCTCCATGCAGACGCCGACCACGACGATCCTGGCATCGCGCGGCGCGCCCTCGAACACTTGCTGCAGCAGCCCGGGCACGCCGACGCATTCGAAGATGATCGCGGGCTTCAGCGCCGGCAGCATGGCCTGGAACGGCGGCCGTGCCGCCTTCTCCGCCTCCGACATCTGCGCGTGCTCGGCCCAGGTCGCATAGGGCTGCGACACCTTGGGATCGACGACGATATCGGCGCCGAGCTTTGCGGCAAGCGCCCGCCGCGCCGGCGAATAGTCGGCGGCGATGATCGGGTGCAGGCCCTTGATCTTCAGCGCCGCGATCACGGCAAGGCCGACCGGGCCGCAGCCGATCACCAGCGGTACCTCGCCGCCGCTTATGTTGGCTTTTTCAACCGCGTGAACGCCGACCGCGAGCGGCTCGGTCAACGCGGCATGTTCCGGCGCGAGGCCGTTCTGCACTTCCAGCAGCAGCGGCTCGCTGAGCAGCATCTGCTCCGCATAGCCGCCGACAAACTCGTTGGAATAGCCGATGCCCTTGATGCCCTCAGGCGTCAGCAGCGCGGGCAGCGAGCACACATGCGTGCCGGGCTTGAGCTTGCGCGTCGTGCCGGGGCCGTGGTCGACGATCTCGCAGCAGAACTCGTGGCCGAACACGACGTCGCGCGACAGATCCATCGGGGTGCGCCCGGTCTTCTTGGCCATCTCGACCATCCGCGGCGCGTGCTGGCGCGCGTGCAGGTCGGAACCGCAGATGCCGCAGGCGAGCGTCTTGACCAGCACCTGGCCGGGGCCGGGCTTCGGCTCGGGGATCTGATCAGCAACAATCTCACCGTTCCTGAAAATCGCAGCGCGCATCCGGCTCCTCCTGATGTATTGGAACCGTCGATAGCACGTCTCAGCACGCGCGAACTTGCGTCAGGGGTTTGGAGACCGTGCTGCCTGCACCAAAACCTGGGCGCGGCGGACGCGCTCGCGGTGGGCGATGTAGAGCCCGCTGGCGACGATGAAGGCCGCTCCCGTGATGGTCCAGACATCGGGCAGCTCGCCGAAGACGAAGAAGCCCAAAATGCTGACCCACAGCAGCTGCGTGTACGAGAACGGCGCCAGCACCGAGGCATCGCCGTAGCGATAGGCCAGCACGATGATCCACTGTCCGACGGTGGAGGCCAGGCCGATCACGATGCCGAGCCCGATGCCTGTCCAGGTCGGCGTGACCCAGACGAACGGCACCATCACGGTGAGGATCGCAACACCCGTGAGCGCCGAATAGGCCATCGTGGTGAGAACGGCCTCACGCCCGCTCATCAGGCGCGTCATGATCAGTGCGGCGGCCCAGCAGAATGCCGAGACGATCGGGAAGAACGCCGCGACGTGGAATGTGGCCGAGCCCGGACGAATGATGATCATCACGCCAATCAGGCCGACCGCGGTCGCGATCCAGCGGCGCATGCCGACCTTCTCGCTGAGGAAGACGATCGAGAGTGCGGTGACGAACAGCGGCGAGATGAAGCCGGTAGCAGAGGCTTCCGCGATGGGAAGGAAGCGCAAGCCGGTGATGAAGAAGAGGGAGGAACCGAGCAGCGCCGTGCCGCGCATGATCTGCAGGCCCAGCCGCTCGGTCCGCATCGCATGCAGCGGCGAGCCCGGCAGCATCACCGGCAGGAACATGAGCGCAAAGGTGACGAAGCGAATCCAGGTGATCTCGATCGACGGCAGGCTCGATGACAAATATTTCGAAGTGACGTCGGAGCAGCCGAGAAATACCGTCGACAGCAGGACCAGCGCGATGCCCTTGAAGGGATGGTCGACGCGCGCAGGCGCGCGGCGAGCCTCCTGCTTCTTCTCCGGCAAGGGCATGGGAATACTGTCGAGCCTTGCGGCTGCAGCAGGTGGCGGTGTCACTGTAGGAACCCGGCAAAAGGCGAATCGAGAGGCCTCATAAAAACGACAAATGCGCCGCGTTCACAACTTCCGAAAACAGGATGCCGATATGCGCTGACGTCCACGCGCGTCAACGCCCGGTTAATATTGCGCTACAGCATGGGCAGGCTGCGCGGCTTCGGGCCGCGCGGAAACGCCGCATCCAGCGCCGAAATCTCCTCTTCCGTCAGCACGAGATCGCCGGCCGCCGCATTTTCGCCGGCGTGTTCCGCGGACGACGCCTTCGGAATCGCGAACACCGTAGTCGCACGGGTGAGGAAGCTCAGCGCGACCTGACGCGGTGTCGCACGACGTGCCTCTGCAATGCGCGCCAGCACCGCGCCGCCCCTGCTGCGCGCATCCGGAAAATCATCGTGCCCGAACGGTGAATAGGCGACGACGGCAACGCCGTGCCGCTCGCACCACGGGATCACCGCATGCTCGATCGCGCGCTCCTTGAGATGATAGAGCACCTGATTGCAGGCGATCTTGCCTTCGCCCGCAACCTCGAGAATCTCGTCGAGATCATCGGCATCGAAATTGGAGACGCCCCAGGACTTGATCTTGCCTGATGTCACCAGCTCCTCGAAGGCCGCGACGGTGTCCTCGAGATCATACGAGCCGCGCCAGTGCAGCAGATAGCAATCGAGACGATCCGTCTTCAGCCGCTTCAGCGAGCGCTCGCAGGCCGTGATGGTGCCACGACGCGAGGCGTTGCTCGGCAGCACCTTGGAAACCAGGAACACCTCATCGCGACGGCCCGCGATCGCATCGGCAACGACAAGCTCGGCATCGCCATACATCTCGGCGGTGTCGATATGGGTCATGCCGAGATCGAGCCCGCGCTGAAGCGCCGCGACGGCGCGCTTGCGCTCGCCATGGTCGATATACCAGGTGCCCTGCCCGATGACAGAGACGTTGGCGCCTGACTTGCCGAAGGGTTTTGTTTTCATGTTTGTCTCCGATGCCGCTCGTTGGCACAGGCAACCGCTATCGCGCTCAAGAGTTCAATCCGGGAACGTTTCGACCAGACGCGGGGGCGCTTCGTGGTAAATCATGATTGGTCTTGGAGTGGAGTGAAAGCCGCGCGGCACCATAGGCCACAATCGCGGGCACGTCGATTGGGTGGGAGGATGGTACCTAGCCCACGCTGTCATTCCCGCGAAAGCGGGAATCCAGTACGCCGCGGCTTCTCGGTGAATCACTGACGTCTCGGCGTACTGGATCGCCCGGTCAAGCCGGGCGATGACGGCGGAGTATGCGGAGCCAGCCGAGAACGATGCCCTACCCCGCCGCGCCCGCGACCTTCGCGTGCTTCGCGGGCACAACCTCCGTCGTCGCGATCAGACGCTTCAACTCGGGAATGCAGGAGCCGCAATTGGTGCCTGCCTTGAGCTTTACGCCGATCTCGGCGGGGGTGCGCGCTCCGCCGGCGATCGCATCGCAGATGGTGCCGCGGCCGACGCCGAAGCAGGCGCAGACGACAGGGCCGGTCGAGACGGCGCCTTCGCTGGACTTACCGGACAAGAGCATGCGGCGTTGGCCGTCGGTGACGCGGTCGGCCGCAAACACGCTTTTCACCACCTCCCAGTCGCCGGCATCATGCGCGGGGCCGACGAACAGGCAGGTCTCGATCCGGTCGCCCGAAAACGAAGCGGCGCGGAAAACGCCGCCCCCGAAATCGCGGTACTCGGCCACGTCCTCACCGGCAACGCTCTCGAGCCAGGCCGGCCAGCGCGACAGGTCAGCATTGTCGGCGAAGAGATAGCCGAAGCCGCCGCTGACCGTGACGCGGGTCCAGAACAGGTTTGGCGGCAGAGCGAGCTGCTTGCGCGACAGCGCAAAACCGCGGAAGACGTATTCGTAGGGCGCGATCGCAGCCGGCGTCGCTTTCGATTCCGGCTGGCCCGAGAACGGATCGGTGAACGAGTGCACCAGCGCGCCGACGCGGCCATGCGAGGCGTTCATCGCGCTCCAATGGATCGGTGCGAACAGCGTGCCGCGCTGCTGCCGGTCGCTGACGACGACCTTCAAAATGCACTGGCCGTAATCGGTGGTGATGCGGGCATAGCCGTCGTGAGCAATGCCGTATTTGCTGGCATCATCAGGATGGATCTCGACGAAGGGTTCGGGCAGATGCGCGCCCAGCCGCTGGCTGAGACCTGTGCGCGTCATGGTGTGCCACTGGTCGCGGATGCGTCCGGTGTTGAGCCTCAGGGGACGCGACGGGCCGGTTTCGGCCCGCAGCGAAGGCACTTCCGGGGCGACGAAGCGACCCTTGCCGTCATTGGTGAAGAAGCCACCTTCCGCGAAGAATCGTTCGCCAGCTGCACCACCTTCGCGGGCCGGCCATTGCACCGGCGTCAAGGCATCGAAGGCCTCGTCGGACAGCGCGCTCAGCGCGCCGATGTCGAAATCGCGGCTGCCATTGTTCTCGAACGCCGAGAGCGCGGCATGCTCGCGGAAAATATCGGCGGCCGATTTGTAATTGAAACTGTCGCCGAAGCCGAGACGTTTGGCGGTCTCGCTCAGAATCCACCAGTCCGGCCGTGCCTCGCCCGGCGGCGGCAGGAACGAACGCTGGCGCGAGATGCGGCGCTCGGAATTGGTCACCGTGCCCGACTTCTCGCCCCAGGCCAGCGCCGGCAGCAGGACGTGCGGGCCGGCTTCGACCGTATCGTTGCCGAGCACGTTCTCGGACACCACGAACAGCTCCAGCTTCTTCAGCGCCTCGCGCACGACGTCCGCGTCGGGCAGCGAGACCGCCGGATTGGTGCCCATCACCCACAGCGCCTTGACCTCGCCCCGGTTGATCGCCTCGAACAATTGCACCGCCTTCAGCCCTTCATGGGTGGCGATGCGCGGCGCCTTCCAGAACCGCCTGACCCGATCGATGTCGGGCGGCGTGAAGCCCATGTGCGCGGCGAGCATATTGGCGAGGCCGCCGACCTCGCGGCCGCCCATCGCATTGGGCTGGCCGGTGAGCGAGAACGGCGAGGCGCCCGGCTTGCCGATGCGCCCCGTGGCGAGATGGCAATTCAGGATCGCATTGACCTTGTCGGTGCCCTGCGCCGACTGGTTGACGCCCTGCGAGTAGAGGGTGACGACGCGCGTCGTGTCACGGAACATCCGGAAGAAGGCGGCGACGTCCTGCTCGGAGAGCCCGGTCGCAAGCGCAGTCGCGGTGATGCTTCCTGCGATGTTACGCGCACGCGCCAGCGCATCCTCGAAGCCAGAGGTATTGTTCGCGATGTAATTCTGATCGAGCGCACCATTGTCGGCGAGATGCACGAACAGGCCGGAGAACAGCGCGGTGTCGGTACCGGGCCTGAGGCCGAGGAACAGATCGACGTCGCCAGCGGTGTCGGTGCGGCGCGGATCGATCACGATCATGCGTGCGCCGCGCTCTGCGCGGTTGTTCAGCATGCGCTGGAACAGCACCGGATGGCACCAGGCCGCGTTCGAGCCGACGAAAATCAGGAGATCGGCCTGGTCGAGATCCTCATAGCAGCCCGGCACGGTATCGGCGCCGAAGGCGCGGCGGTGGCCGGCGACCGAGGACGACATGCAGAGCCGGGAATTGGTGTCGACATTGGCGGTGCCGACAAAGCCCTTCATCAGCTTGTTGGCGACGTAATAGTCCTCGGTGAGAAGCTGGCCCGAAAGATAGAAGGCGACCGCATCGGCGCCATCGCGCGCGACAATGTGCTTCATGCGATGCGCGACATGGTCGAGCGCGTCACTCCAGGCCACGCGCTCCATCACGCCCTTGCAGCGGATCATCGGATAGAGCAGCCGGCCCTCCAGCCCGACGGTCTCACCGAGCGCAGAGCCCTTCGAGCACAGCCGGCCGAAATTGGCGGGATGGTCGGGGTCGCCCGCGATCGCTGCGCCGCCCGCGCCATCGGGCGTTGCGAGCACGCCGCAGCCGACGCCGCAATAGGGACAGGTGGTCTTGGTGGTGCGGAGCGTGGGATCGATCGCCGTCATATCAGGCAGCCTTGGAAGGAACGGCGAGGACGCGGCCGAACATCATGTCGGCCCGGATGGCGGCAATCTTCTCGCGGGTGCGGATCAGCTCGAGATACCAGAGCGCGTCGGCGGTATCGCCGACCAGCACGGCGCCGGTGAGGCACCCGTCTGAAATCACGAGCTTCTTGTAGGTGCCGCGTCGGCTGTCCGACAGGACGAGGCTCTCGCTGCCCTCACCGCCCATGAAGTCGCCGGCCGAGAACACGCTGACGCCCGATACTTTCAGATTGGTCGAGACCACGCTGCCCTGGTAGGCGGCGGGGCGGCCCCCGAGATGCCGGGCCAGCACCCGCGCCTGCTCATAGGCCGGCTCGACCAGGCCATAGCAGGTGCCGCGATGCTCGGCGCATTCACCGAGCGCGTAGATGCCGGGAGACGCCGTCTGCATCACGTCATTGACGACGATGCCGCGGTTGACCGCAATGCCAGCGTCCTTGGCGAGCGCGATGTTGGGCCTGATGCCGGCGGCGAAGATCACGGCGTCCGCCTCGATCCGGCTGCCGTCGGCCAGCTCCACGGCCTCGACATGGCGCTCGCCGTGGATGCGGGCGGTTGAGGCGTTGAGCAGGATGCGGATGCCCTTGCGTTCCACGAGCGTCTTGAGCAGATCGGCGGCCGGCCCGTCGAGCTGGCGCTCCATCAGCCGGTCCATCAGATGCAGCAGGGTCACGGGCGCACCGGCCTTGGCAAGGCCATAGGCCGCTTCAAGGCCGAGCAGGCCGCCACCGACCACGACGACGCGCTTCCTCGCAGCGGCCAGCGTCAATAGCAGGTCGACGTCGCGGGTGTCGCGAAAGGTATGCACGCCGGCAAGATCGGCGCCCGGTACGTTGAGCCGCAGCGGCGTCGACCCCGTTGCGAGCACGAGCCTGGAATATTCCACGCTCTCTTCGCCTGATATCTTGAGCTCGCGGCGGCCGGTGTCGATCTCAGTGACGCGATAGCCGCAGCGTACGGTGATGCCGCGATCACGCCACCACTCCGCTGGTCGGAGCTCGATCTCGTGCGAGCCGGTCTCGCCGGCCAGCACGGATGAGAGCAGCACCCTGTTGTAAGCGAGCCGCGGCTCTTCGCCGATCACAGCGACCGCATAGCGGCCGAGCGCGGTCTTGGCGAGCTCGTCGACCAGACGCGCGGCTGCCATACCGTTACCGACGATGACAAGCGGTTCACTCACAAGGCATCTCCTATTCGGCGGCCTGCGCCGGTGAGCCGTAGGCCTCGGAAATCATGTAACCGGACAGCACGCCGTAGGCGTCGGTCCAGGCGGTTGCGAGCTCGGGCGTCCAGGCCTCGCCGAGGCCCTTCTCCAGGGTCCACAGCAAGGTCGCGCCGACCACGGGATAGTGCTCGGCCTTGGCGCCATAGGCGACGTGGCGCTTGGCGAGCGCCGAGGCCGCGGGAAGAATCGTCTCGAGATTCGACAGGCCGCCGACGACGGCGGCGAGCATGGCCATCAGCTTCTTGCGCTGCTCGGTCATGTCTTCGGGAAACATCGCGCGCACGGAGGGAGCGACCTCGAACAAGCGGTCGTAGAACAGCTGCGAAGCAGCTTCGGAAATCGGTGCGACCTTGGCGAAGCTTTGCTGGATGAGGGTAATCTGTTCGGGCGTCACAATGGTCTCCTGTCTGTTTCGGTCTGCTTTTGTCCGCGCCATTGCGGAAAAAGTTCATGGATCAAACGTCATCAGAGAGTCTTCTCCCCGCGTACGGGGAGAAGCGTGTTTCATGCCGAAGATCACACACGCGCTTCCGCCAGGCTTGGCGCGCCTTCACTTTGCGAGCCGCGACGCAGGTAGAACCACCAGGTCAGAGCCAGGCAGGAAGCGTAGAAGACGAGGAAGATCGCGAGCGCGACCTGCGGACCGCCGGTCGCTGCGATCGACTTGCCGAAGCTGCTCGGGATCAGATAGCCGCCGACGGCACCGACCGCGCCGATGAAGCCGACAGCGGCCCCGCTCTCGATGCTCGCCGTCTTCAGCGCCATTGCGCGCGCCGCATCGCCCTTGCCGCGTACCTTGAACAGGTTTTCTTCGCGGAAGATCGACGGGATCATGCGATAGGTCGAGCCGTTGCCGATGCCTGTCGTCACGAACAGGATCAGGAACATCGTGAGGAAGCCGGTGAAGTCCTTCTGTCCGACGAAGTAAAGGACGCCGATCGTTGCCGCCGCCATCGCGATGAAATTCCAGAAGGTGATGATGGAGCCGCCGATCTTGTCGGCGAGCCAGCCGCCGAGCGGCCGCGCCAGCGAGCCGACCAGCGGCCCGAGGAACGCGATCGAGATCGTCACCGTCGGAAACTGCGTCTTGATCAGCAGCGGGAACGCGGCGGAGTAGCCGATGAAGGAGCCGAACGTCCCGATGTAGATGAAGGCCATGATCCAGGTGTGCTTGCGCTTGACGATCGCGAGCTGGTTCTTCACCGACGACTTGGCCGAGGTCAGGTTGTTCATGAAGAAGACCGCGCCGAACACCGCGATCGCGATCGGCAGCACCCACATCAGGCCGGCGTTCTGCAGATAGACACCGCCGACCGGCGTCGCCTGGAACATGTTGATGACGCCAAGGCTCATCAGGATCGGGGTCAGAAGCTGCACGCTGGAGACGCCGATATTGCCGCCGGCGGCATTGATGCCCAGCGCCGAGCCCTTCATCCTATCAGGGAAGAAGAACGAGATGTTGGTCATGCTGGAGGCGAAATTGCCGCCGCCGAGGCCCGCCGTCGACGCGATCAGCAGCATCAGCCAGAACGGCGTCTCGGGCTGGCTCACGAAGTAGGCGAGCGACAGCGTCGGAATGAACAGGATTGCCGCGCTGAAGATGGTCCAGTTGCGACCGCCGAAGGTCGTCACCGCAAAGGTGTAGGGGAAGCGCATCAACGCGCCGATCAGGCCGGGGACGGCCACGAGCTGGAACAGCTCATCGGTCGAATAGTGGAAGCCTGCCTGCGGCAGCTTGGTCGCGACGATGCTCCAGATCAGCCACACCGAGAAGCCGATATGCTCGGCCACGATCGACCAGATCAGGTTACGCCTTGCGATGGTCTTGCCGGTCGCATTCCAGAACGCCTCATCTTCGGGGCGCCAGTCAGAAATCCAAGTCGGATTCTTCGTCATTGCATATCCCTTCCAGGCTCACCGCTGCGTCGTTGCAGGCTCTGCCTCCGCATGGAGGCACGCTCCGAGGCGAAGCCCCGGTGGCGAGATCACGATGCTGATTGATGATGTTGAGGGACGGCGTCGTTGGCGTCGAACAAGGTAATTCAACTTCCGTGCCAACTGTCCACCATCAGAAAGCATAGGGAATTCAGCGGCTTATTCGAATTGCCCGAAATTTTTGCTAGCACTTTTCGCACGCAAATTTTGCGATTCGCCCAATCCCTGTGCGGCGCACAAGGATTGAGCTTGATGATTCAAAAACAGGCGCAGGGTTCCAGCACGTTAAGCGGCTTCGACGAAGCGATGACGCTCATAGAGGAATTCGAGCACGCGCTGACGGCACTTCAGATAGGTGGCGTTGGTCGCAAGCTCGAGCCGCTTGCGCGGCCGCGCCAGCGGCACCTCCAGCACCTCCCCGATGCGCGCGCTCGGTCCGTTCGTCATCATCACGATGCGGTCGGAGAGAAGCACGGCTTCGTCGACGTCGTGGGTGATCATCAGAATGGTGTTGCCGAGCTTCTGATGCAGCGCCATCACGGAGTCCTGCAAATGGGCGCGCGTCAGCGCGTCGAGCGCGCCAAAGGGCTCATCCAGCAACAGCACCTTCGGCTCCATGGCGAGCGCCCGGGCAATGCCGACGCGCTGCTTCATGCCGCCGGAGATTTCGGCAGGCCGCTTGTCCCTCGCATGGGCCATCTGCACCAGGTTGAGATTGTGCATCACCCAGGCGTCGCGCTCGGCCTTCGACTTGGTCCTGGCAAAGACCTTGTCGACGCCGATCTTGACGTTCTCGTACACGGTGAGCCAGGGCAGCAGGCTGTGGTTCTGAAACACCACGGCGCGATCAGGCCCGGGCGCGTTGACCTCGCGGTTCTCCAGCAGCACGCCGCCGGTGGTGGCGTTGGTGAGCCCGGCGATGATGTTGAGCAGGGTCGACTTGCCGCAGCCGGAATGGCCGATGATCGAGACGTATTCGCCCTTCTCGATCGTGAGGTTGATGTCCTTCAACACCTCGGTCGTCGCGGCGCCGCGGGTGAAGGTCTTGTCGATGTGGTCGAGCTTCAGATAGGCGGTCATGTGCTCTTCTCCCTCAGCTTTGCGCGGTACCGCGGGTGACGATCTTGCCGAGGCCCGCAATCAGGCGGTCGAGCACGAAGCCGACGATGCCGACATAGAACAGTGCCAGGATGATCTCGCTGATATGCGAGGAGTTCCAGGCGTCCCAGATGAAGAAGCCGATGCCGACACCGCCGATCAGCATTTCGGCGGCGATGATGGCAAGCCAGGACAGGCCGATGCCGATACGAAGCCCCGTGAAGATGTAAGGCGCCGCCGCCGGGATCATGATCTTGGCGAAGAACTCGAGCGGATTGAGCTGCACCACCGCAGCGACGTTGCGATAGTCCTGCGGGATGTTGCGGACACCGACCGCGGTGTTGATGATGATCGGCCAGATCGAGGTGATGAAGATGACGAAGATCGCGCTAGGCTGGCCGTCGCGGAACGCGGCGAGCGAGAGCGGCAGCCAGGCCAGCGGCGGAATCGTGCGCAGCACCTGGAACAGCGGATCAAGCCCGCGCATCGCCCAGACCGACTGCCCGACCAGGACGCCGAGCGCGATGCCGGCGATCGCCGAGAGCGAATAGCCGAAGGCCACGCGCTGGAGGCTGGCGGAGAGGTGCCAGAACAGGCCCTTGTCGATGCCGCCATGATCGAAAAACGGATCGAAGATCAGCTCCCTGGTGTCCTTGAACACCTTTGACGGCGGCGGCAGCGCCGAGCCGGTGCGGCGGCAGACCAGCTCCCACACCAGCGTCAGCAACGCGATCACGACCAGCGGCGGGATGACGCGCACAGCAGTCTCCCGCACCACGCGTGCGTATGTTTCGCTGCGCGGCGGGCGCTTTGGCGTCATCGCGACAACTGGCGTCGCAGCGCGCGCAGGCGCTGCAGTCTCAACCTCAATCTTCGTCGCAGGCATGTTCATCGCAATTTCTCTTCGGCTTCGTCAAGACGATGCGGCCGCCCGAAGGCGGCCGCAGGCTGCATCAGACTTCGACGCGCTTGATGGCGAGCGACTTCAGGTAGGCTGCCGGATTTTCGGGATCGAACACCTTGCCGTCGAAGAAGGTCTCCTTGCCGCGCGAGGTCGACGCCGGAATGTCGGAGGCGGCGACGCCGAGCGTCTTGGCGGCATCCTTCCAGAGGTCCTCGCGGTTGACCTTGGCGATCAACGCCTTGGTGTCGAAGCCAGGCTCATACTTGCCCCAGCGGATGTCCTCGGTGAGGAACCAGAGATCGTGGCTCTGGAACGGATAGGACGCCTGGTCCTTCCAGAAGCGCATCTGCTGCGGCGAGTTCTCGACGACACGGCCGGTGCCGTAGTCGAACTTGCCCTTCATCCGATCGGTGACGTCCTCGACCGGGCAGTTGATCCATTGGCGCTTGGCGCAGATGACGGCGGCCTCTTCGCGGTTCTCGGCCTTCTCGGCCCATTGCTGGGCTTCCATCACCGCCATCAGCAGCGCCTTTGCCGCCTTCGGATATTTGTCGACCCAGGCGGCGCGCATGCCGAAGGATTTTTCCGGATGCTTGTCCCAGAGCTCGCCGGTGGTGATCGCGGTGTAGCCGATCTCCTGATGGATGAGCTGGAGATTCCAGGGCTCGCAGACGCAGAAGCAATCCATGGTACCAACCTTCATGTTGGCGACCATCTGCGGCGGCGGCACCACGATGGTTTCGATGTCCTTGTCGGGATCGATGCCGCCGGCGGCGAGCCAGTAGCGAATCCACAGATCATGCGTGCCGCCGGGGAAGGTCATCGCCGCCTTCACTGCCTTGCCGCCGGCCTTCTTCTTCTCCAGCGCCGCCTTGAAGGGCGCGGTGTCGATGCCGACCTTGATGTCGGCATATTCCTTGGCGACCGAGATGCACTGACCGTTCAGGTTCAGCCGCGCCAGGATGTACATCGGCGTCGGCTGGTTGTTCTGCGTCACCTTGCCGGCCGAGATCAGATACGGCATCGGGGTCAGGATATGCGCGCCGTCGATGCCGTTGCCTTCGGAGCCGAGCACGAGATTGTCGCGCGTGGTGCCCCAGGACGCCTGCTTCTGCACCTCGACATCGGGCATGCCGTATTTGGCGAAGATGCCCTTCTCCTTGGCGACAAACAGCGGGGTCGCGTCGGTCAGCGCGATGAAGCCGAGCTTGGCGCCCTTGACCTCGGGGCCGGCCTCCTGCGCGAAGGCGCCGGCGGGGAAATTCAGCTTGGCGGCGGCGAGAAGGGCTGCGGTCGAGCCGGTGGCTTTCAACAATTGACGGCGGCTGAGGCCATTGTCAGAGGGCCGGCGAATGCGCTTGGTCATGTCTGGTGTCGTCCTTTGCGTCGTTGCGAATGATTGCGTCAGTGCGCACGAGCAGCCCGTCCGTCCCGTCACGCCGGAAAAGGCGCGTGCGAACGCACGACGGGGGATTCCCCCCGTTCGGATGGCGTCGGCAATTCGGATGAGAAGTCTCGCGGGACGGCTTCAATGGCGTCAGCTTGAACGATTCAAGCTTCATGCCAAGCGCAGCAATGCAGAAATATCTTTGGGATCAATTGGATAAGAGAGGTGTGCCAGCCTGCCGCAGCCCTGTTCCGCACGCAACTTTTGCGTCCTGCTCAACATTTGTGCGACGCACAAGACTTGAGCATCTCGCCACGCAAGAAGGCAGGCAGCTCGCAGAGAGGCCGGTCGATGCCACCGCAACGTATTGATGTGAAATACCTTTTTGTCCACGCCAACCCGGCACGAGACTTGCTTCATAAGAGGATGTCAACGAAGACTGCGGCTTGCCGCATTGTTGCGGCCTCCGGCGGCCGTAACCCGGAAGCTCAACTGCTTCGCGGCCCTCCTCGGCTCGGTCGTCGTGACGCGATTCCCAAGGCTTCCAAACCACCCTTCGCCCTCGTGCACGGCTGAGCCGTTCGCACGGCCAATGACGTTCAGCGACGCTCTCATCTCGAGGGGCGCTCGATCTCACTTAGGAAGCAAAAGGAATCGTAATGTCGTATCTCGCGCCTTCGGAATTCGTCACCAAGATGGTGGACGCTGGGGAATCCAAGATTTTCATGTCCACCCGGGATACGGTCATCCGCGCCTATATGGCGGGCGCCATCCTGGCACTCGCGGCCTGGTTCGCCGTCACGATCAACGTCAACACCGGCCAGCCGCTCGTCGGCGCACTTCTGTTTCCGGTCGGCTTCTCCATGCTCTATCTCCTGGGCTTCGACCTTCTGACCGGCGTGTTCGTCCTTTCTCCGCTCGCGCTGATCGACAAGCGGCCGGGCGTCACGGTCGGCGGCGTCCTGCGCAACTGGGGTCTCGTCTTCGTCGGCAATTTCGCCGGGGCGCTGACCGTGGCCTTCATGATGGCGTTCGTGACGACCTTCGGCTTCACCCAGGAGCCCGACAAGGTCGGCATGACGATCGGCAATATCGGTGAGGGCCGCACCCTCGGCTACGCCGCCCATGGCGCTGCCGGCATGGCGACGCTGTTCATCCGCGGCATGCTCTGCAACTGGATGGTCTCGACCGGCGTCGTCGGGGCGATGATCTCGACCACCGTCCCGGGCAAGGTCATCGCGATGTGGATGCCGATCCTGGTGTTCTTCTACATGGTGTTCGAGCACTCCGTGGTGAACATGTTCCTGTTCCCGTCGGGGCTGATGCTGCACGCCAAGTTCTCGATCATGGACTATTTCATCTGGAACGAGATCCCGACCGTGCTGGGCAATCTCGTCGGCGGCCTCGCCTTCACCGGCCTGACCTTGTACGCCACGCATGTGCTGACCAAGCCGAAGCGTGCGGTCACGACGAAGAGCCAGCCGCGCGCAGCGGCCTGAGCCATCGCTATTCAAACGAGGGAGCGTTGTCGAAGAAGGGAGCTTTGCCTGCTAGGGTGAGGCTCCCTTTGCATTGGTGGCGAGGATGAGCCGGGGCTTGCAGATTTCGATCGGGCAGCACTCCGACAAGGGGCGCAAGCCGGTCAACCAGGACTTTCACGGCGCGCTGATCCCGACCGAGCCGCTGCTGAGCCTGAAGGGCATCGCAGTCGTGCTAGCGGACGGCATCTCGAGCAGCGCCGTGAGCCAGGTCGCGAGCGCGTCGGCGGTCAAGAGCTTCCTGACCGATTATTACTGCACCTCCGAATCCTGGACGGTGAAGCATTCGGCGCGGCGCGTTCTGGAGGCGACCAACTCCTGGCTGCACGCGGAAACCCGGCGCAGCCAATATGCTTACGAGCGCGACAAGGGCTACGTCTGCACCTTCACGGCCCTGGTCCTCAAATCGACCACAGCCCACATCTTTCACGTCGGCGATTGCCGGATCTATCGCGTCGCCGACAAGGCCCTCGAGCAGCTCACCGACGATCACCGGATCATCGTCTCGTCCGAGCAGACCTATCTCGGCCGCGCGCTCGGGATCAATCCGCAGATCGAAATCGATTACCAGGCGCTGCAGATCGAGCCGGGCGACATCTTCCTGCTGGCAACGGACGGCGCCTACGAATTCGTCGATCATCGCTTCGTCACGGGCACACTTGCAGCCTGCGCCGCCGATCTCGACGCGGCCGCGCAAATCATCGTCGAGGAGGCCTACCGGCGCGGCAGCGACGACAACATCACCGTGCAGATCCTGCGCATCGACGAGGTGCCGCAGACGGGCTCGGCCGATATTTTCGGTGGAGCGGCCGAACTGCCGCTGCCGCCCCTGCTGGAGCCGCGCGCCGTGTTCGACGGCTATCGCATCGTTCGCGAAGTGCATGCCTCCAGCCGCAGCCACATCTACCTCGCCGTCGACACCGAGACCGAGGAGATGGTCGCGCTGAAGATTCCGTCGATCGATCTGCGCGACGATCCCGTCTATCTGAAGCGTTTCCTGATGGAGGAGTGGATCGCGCGCCGGATCGACAGCCCTCACGTCCTCAAGCCTCGCTCGCGATCCAGGCGGCGCAACTATCTCTACGTCGCCACCGAGTTCATCGAGGGGCAGACGCTGAGGCAATGGATGCTGGACAATCCGCGCCCCGACCTCGAGGCCGTGCGCCGCATCGTCGATCAGGTTGCGGCGGGCTTGCGCGCCTTCCACCGCATGGAGATGCTGCATCAGGATTTGAGGCCCGACAACATCCTGATCGACAAGACCGGGACGGCGAAGATCATCGACTTCGGAGCGGTCAAGGTTGCCGGCGTCGTCGAAGCAGCCCCCAATCCGGCTGATGCCGAGATCCTCGGCACGGTCCAGTACACGGCCCCGGAATATTTTCTCGGCGAAGGCGGCTCGCCGCGGTCGGACATGTTTTCCCTCGCGAGCATCTGCTACCAGATGCTGACCGGGACCCTGCCCTATGGCGCCCAGCTCGCCCGCATCAGAGGAAGATCGGATGCATGGAAGCTCAGGTATCGTCCGGCCAGCCACGATGAGCGCGCAGTCCCCGTCTGGATCGACGGCGCGTTGCGGAAAGCACTGCATCCCGATCCCAACAAGCGCCACGAGGACCTGTTCGAATTCACCTACGAGCTGCGGAATCCGAACCCGGTCTATCTCAGCACGCGGACCACGCCTTTGCTGGAGCGCAATCCGCTGCTGTTCTGGAAGGTGACGTCAGTGACGCTGGCCTGCGCCGTCGTGGTCCTGCTCGCGCTGCTCCACGCGCGCTAGCGCAATGATCGCTTAGGCCGGTTCGGCCGCCTTCGTCCCCAGCGGTTTGGGCGCGATGCCACCGCCCGGCTTGAGATGGAATTCGTAGCTCATCAGGTGCCACTTCCCGTTCGCCTTGCCGCCGTCGGGCATCTCGGGATCGTCGCGCGGCTCGACCTTGGCGATCAAATCGTCCTTCACCCCGAACACCACATCGGAATCGAGATATTTGTCGCCGTCCATGAAGACGTGGGTGATCAGCGGCTCGTAGCCTTTGGCATTGACCAGGAAGTGCACATGCGCGGGGCGCATCGGGTGGCGTCTGGTCTGCACGATCATCTCGCCCACCGGCCCGTCCGTCGGGATCGGATAGCTGCACGGCAAGATCGTGCGGAAGAAGAAGCGGCCGTCGGCATCGGTGATGAAGCGCGCCCGCGCCGAGGCGCCGACCTCGTCGTAGTTCGCCTTCTGGGAATCATAGAAGCCGTCATCGTCGGCGTGCCAGACGTCGACCGGGACGTTTGCGAGCGGTTTGCCGTGGAGATCGGTGACACGGCTCTGCACGAACATCCGCTCGCCCGTGAGATTGTTCGGCGAGATGTCGGTGCCGTGAGCGGTGACCTTGTGCTCGCCGACATAGAACGGGCCGAGCACGGTGGTCTGCGTTGCGCCGTCGCGATCGCGATGGTTGACCGCGTCGACCAGCATGGAGACGCCGAGCACGTCGGAGAGCAGGATGAACTCCTGGCGGGTGTCGGTGCATTTCTGGCCGGTGCGGGTGAGAAAATCGATGGCGTATTCCCACTCCTCGAAGGTGAGACCGGTCTTGCTCACGTAATCGTGCAGCGACTTCACCAATTCCTGGAGAAGGAATTTCGCACGCGGATTTGGCGTGTTGTCGAAGCTTTTGACGACGGCCTCGGTGAGCTCGGTCTCGTTGAACTGGGTCATGGTGCGTTGCCCTGGATCTTCTCGTTGGCCCGGCTGGGCTTTTGACGGCGTTCCGAAGCGGAGCCTACACCAACCCGGAGCCTCGCGTTAAGCGAGTCCCGCTTGGAATAGGGTCGTCATTTCGGCTATCAACGCCTGACAAACTGCCCGGAGGAACTGATGCTCGCCCCTACCCCCGCCTCGCCCGAATCCGTGGGCATGTCCAAGGCCGCGCTCGACCGCGTCGATGCCCATCTGAAGGCCAGGTACATCGATGCCGGCCGTTTCCCCGGTACACATCTCCTGGTCTACCGCCGCGGCAAGGTCGCCCACAGCTCCGTGCAAGGCTTTGCCGATATCGAGCGCAAGGCGCCGGTCAAGGACGACACCATTTACCGCATCTATTCCATGACCAAGCCGCTCACCAGCGTTGCCTTCATGATGCTGGTCGAGGAAGGCCTGGTCGCGATCGACGAGCCGGTCGCAAAGTACATTCCGGAATGGAAGAATCTCGGAGTCTTCGTCGCTGGCAGCTGGCCCAACTTCCTGACCCGGCCGCCGTCCCGGCCGATGCTGATCGTCGACCTGCTCCGGCATACGTCCGGTCTGACCTACGGCTTCCAGCAGCGCTCCAACGTCGATGCCGCCTATCGCGCCGAGAAGATCGGCGAGGTCGAGAAATCAGGCACGCTCCAGACCATGATCGAGAGCCTTGCAAAAATCCCGCTCGAGTTCTCGCCGGGCGAGTCCTGGAACTACTCCGTCTCTACCGACGTGATCGGCTATCTCATTGGCAAGATCTCAGGAATTCCCTTCGAGCAGTTCTTGAAGCAACGCATCCTCGATCCGCTGGGGATGACCGATACCGATTTCCATGTGCCGGCCTCGAAGGCGCATCGCTTCGCCGCCTGCTATTCCGCCGATCCCGGTGGCGGCATGACCTTCCATGCCGGCCAGCGCCGGCAGGGCCTGACGGTGCAAGACGACCCGACGACGAGCTCGTTCTTGTCTCCGCCCTCCTTCATCTCCGGCGGCGGCGGCCTATGCTCGACGATGGCGGACTATCTGACCTTCTGCCGGGCGCTGCTCAACGGCGGCGAGCTTGGTGGTGTCAGACTGATCGGGCCGAAGACGCTGGCGCTGATGACGACCAACCACATTCCGGGCGGACAGGCACTGCCGGATGTTTCGCGCTCGCTGTTCTCTGAGGCGACCTATAACGGCATCGGCTTCGGCCTCGGTTTTGCGGTGACGACGCGCCCAGCCGAGACCCTGATCGCGGGCAGCCCCGGCGAATACAATTGGGGCGGCGCGGCCACGACCTCGTTCTGGATCGATCCCGCCGAGGAACTGATCACGATCTTCATGACCCAGGTGCTGCCGTCGAGCGCCTATCCGATCCGGCGCGAACTGCGCAGCATGGTCTATGCCGCGATCACCGAGAGCAATCTCTGACATCTCGAACGTCTGATGGTCGTCATGCCCGGGCTTGTCCCGCCTGCGCGGCCGAAGCCGCTTCGGCGCGGCGAAGGCCCGGGCATCCACGTTCTTCGTTCGGCTTCGCCAAGGCGTAGATGGCCGGGACGAGCCCGGCCATGATGCTCGTTTTGAATCAGTGGAAATGGCCGATCAGATAGATGCCGCCGCCAATCACCAGCACGGCCGGCACGGCCCACAAAATCAAGACTGGCATGTGCTTCCTCCTCAGTTTGACGTGCAGACCTTGACGGTCTTCATGCTGCTCTCAGCCTCGGTGCGCGATTTGTAGATCGTGCCCGACGGGCTGACGACGGTCATGCTCGTGTCCGTCGGCTTCTTGTCGACGACCGTGCACTTCTTGGTCTTGACGTCCTGCACCACATAGAACTCGTCGGCCGCGAACGCCGGCAACGAAAATGCAGCGATCATCACTGCTGCGGTTGCGATCCTCAGCTTCATTCTCTCCTCCTCCAATCCGGGTGTTCCTCGCCCGGTCCAGTTGCAAACGGGAAAAACTAGCAATTTGTTCCTATCCGTCGGGAACGTCGTCGGCGGTGGGATGTTGGTGCGGCGCTTGTTATGAGGAGGACGATATGAAAAAGCTGTTCCTGCTTTCCGCGGCGGCGCTGATGATCTCGACCGGCGCGTTCGCACAATCCACCGTGGTGACCACGACCGGAACCGGTCATGCCGCGGCGGTCCAGATCGAACCGCAATACCGGACGCGGATCAAATCCTACGTCACCGAGCATCATCTGCGGCCGGTGACGACGAAGGAGAAGATCATCGTCGGCGCGAAGGTTCCAAGTGATGTCGAACTCGAGGCGGTTCCGGCCGATTGGGGTCCGTCGCTGACGCAATATCGCTACGTCTACTCCGGCGATCGCGTGATGCTGGTCGATCCTGGCACCCGCACGGTCGTGCAGGAAATCGACTAGGACGTAACCGGACGAGCGGCCGCCTTCCTGGGCGGCCGCCCTCTCGGAGCTGATCACATGACACCGCATCGAGAAGCCCGGATTGCCGGGCTCAGCCTGGCGGCCGTATACGCCATGTGCCTGCTGCTCACTGCCATCAGCATGAGCTGACGCATCGACCTCCGCGCCGTCAGCGACCGCGCTGCAAAAAGTCCCCTCGGCCTGCTCGCCCAATGCGAAAATCGTGGCGCCGCGGAATTCCTGCCCGTATGGTTCTCTGCAAAATCATAATCCGGCGCTTAAGCGCCGGAATCGGGACGCCCGCGTTTGTCAAAGCTCACCCTGCCGGTCCGGCTCGCTCTCCTGGTCACGGGGACGATGTTGCCGCTCATCGTCTTCGCGGTCGGCATCGCGTTCTACAATTACAAGCAGGACCGCAGCGACGCGACCCGCCGTGTGCTGGAGAACGTACGCAGCATGCGCCTGGTGCTGGACTCCGAGGTGCAGCGGATGACCGGCGGATTGCAGGTGCTGGCGCTCACCGACTCGCTCCGCAACGACGACTTTGTCAATTTTCGCAGTATCGCGCTCGGCTTCCTCGAACAATATGGCAAGAGCGGCCTCGTACTGATCTCCGACAGCAAGGGACGCATCCTGTTTTCCTCCACGACGGAAGACACTGCGAGCCTGCCGCAACGCGGCAATATGGCGATCGTGGAGAGATTGTTCGCGATCAAGGCGCCGCAATATTCCGATTTGTTCAATGGCGTCTACAATCATCGTCAGGTTGTCACCGTCGAGGTTCCGGTGTTTCGCGACGGCGAAGTCGTCTACGACCTCTGCTTCAGCCCGCCCATCGGCATCTTCCAGACTCTCGTCGAGAAGCAGCGGCCCAACACGGAGTGGACGGTGTCTCTGCTCGACACCACTGGCACAGTGTTCGCCCGAGTACCCAACCCTGGCGAAACCTTCGGCAAGCGCGCCGCGCCATCGCTCTACGCCGATATTTTTCGCAGCGACGAGGCTGCGCTCTCATCGGTGTCACTCGACGGTGTTGCCCTCGCCTCCGCCTATACGCGATCGCATCTGACCGGGTGGACGGTCGCCGCCGGGGTCCCCGAAAGCTCGCTGATCGCACCGCTCTGGCGCAACATCGCAGTCACGAGCCTGATCGGCGGCGTGCTGCTGCTGATCGGCCTCACCTTCGCCGTCAGGATGGCGACCACGATCGCGCGCGGCGAGATGCTGCACAATCTCTTGGTCGAGGAGCTCAACCATCGCGTCAAGAACACCTTGGCCTTGATGCAGGCGATCGCGGTGCAGACTTTTCGCAGCGCCAGCCGCGACGAGCGGACCAAGTTCGAGGGGCGTCTCAGTGCGCTCGCTGAAGCGCACAATCTTCTCAGCCAGGAGAAATGGGCGGGCTCGGAGCTGCGGGACGTGATCGCGCGTGCGCTCCAGCCGTTCCTGCTGGCAAATCCCGACCGCATCCGCATGTCAGGGCCGGCGGTGCCGCTTTCGCCGCGGCTCGCGGTGGTGCTGTCGATGATCGTGCACGAGATCGCGACCAACGCCGCGAAATACGGCGCGCTTTCCAACGAGACGGGCAGGGTCACGCTGGATTGGGAGGTCATCGCCGATATACCGAAGCCGCGGCTCCGGCTGATCTGGACCGAGACCGGCGGCCCCCCGGTGACGGAGCCGGTGCGGCGCGGCTTCGGCTCACGCCTGATCGAGCGCAGCGCCCGCGACCAGCTCGGCGGCGAGGCAACGGTGGACTTCCTGCCGCGCGGCGTGGTCTGCACGGTGACATGCGTGCTGGACGAGACAAGGGGAACGGGATGACGATGAAGATCACTGGGATTCGGACGCACATCCTCGAAGCAAGACTGTCCCAGCCCTTCGCCTATTCGCGCGCCTGGTACGACACGCGCACCGCCATGCTGGTCGAGGTCGAGACGGACACCGGCCTGACCGGCTGGGGCGAGTGCTACGGTCCTGCGCGGATGACTGCGGCCGTCGTGCAGGGCGTCGCGCCGTGGCTGGTCGGTGAGGATCCGCTGCGAACCGACGTGCTGTGGCAGATGATCTATGCACGCCTGCGCGATCACGGCCAGAAGGGCGTGGTTATCCAGGGATTGAGTGGCATCGACATCGCGCTGTGGGACATCAAGGGCAAGCATTTTGGCGTACCGGCCTCTCAATTGCTCGGAGGCGCCGCGCGCAAGCAGGTGCAGGCCTACGCGACCGGGCTCTACCGGCGCAGATCAGGCGATCCCCTCAAATATCTGCCGGAGGAAGCAGCCAGCTATGTCGCGGAAGGCTTTCGCGCCGTAAAGCTCAAGGTCGGCTTCGGCATCGAGGAAGACGCTGCAGTCACGCACGCCGTGCGCGAGGCGATTGGCGGCGAAGTCGCTCTGATGGTCGATGCGAACCACGCCTATGATGCCGTCGCCGCGATCCGGCTCGGACGGCTGATCGAGCGTCACGACATCTCCTGGTTCGAGGAGCCGGTGCCGCCGGAGGACGTCGCTGGCTATCGCGCGGTGAGGTCCGCGCTCTCCATTCCCATCGCCGGCGGCGAATGCGAGTTCACGCGCTTCGGCTTCCGCGACCTCTTTGCCTCGCATGCCCTCGACATCGCCCAGCCCGACACTTGCGCGGCCGGGGGACTCACCGAATGCAAGAAGATCGCCGACATGAGCGAAGCGTTCAGCGTCCGCTACAACCCGCATGTCTGGGGCACCGGAATCGCGATCGCCGCCTCGCTGCAGCTCCTCGCGGTGCTGCCCCCGCACACGCCAACTTCGCTGGCGCCGCTCGAGCCAATGCTCGAATTCGACCGCACCGAGCATCCGATCCGTCAGGCGATCCTGAAACAGCCGATCGAGCACCGTAGCGGCATCGTTCGCGTGCCTGAAGGTCCCGGACTCGGCATCGAGGTCGACCGCGAGGCGATGGCGCGGTTTGCCGTGAATTAGAACTGGACCCGCAACGCCGCGTGCAAACCTTCTGATTTGCCCAGTTCTACCCGATGGTCTGCAGCACCGGGAACGTCTCCAGCAGCCAGATGCTGACATTGGAGACCGCGCCGGTGAGGAAGCCGATGCCGGTGATGACCATCAGCACGCCCATGGCGCGCTCGACATTGACGAGGTGGCCTTTCATCCGCGCGAACAGCGTGGAGAACTGCTCGATCATCAGCGCGGCGATCAGGAAGGGGATGCCGAGGCCCGCGGAATAGACCGCGAGCAGACCCGCGCCCTTCGTCACCGTCGCCTCGGCCGCCGCGATTGAGAGGATCGCGGCGAGGATCGGGCCGATGCACGGCGTCCAGCCGAACGCGAAGGCGAGTCCCATGATATAGGCGCCCCAGAGTCCGACGGGCTTTGGGATCGGGAGCCGGCCTTCGCGCATCAAGAGGCCGATCCGCGTCAGCCCGAGGAAGTGCAGACCCATGATGATGATAACGATGCCGGCAAGGATCGACAATTCCGCCGACCAGGCGCGGATCAGCCCGCCGATCAGCGAGGCGCTGGCGCCGAGCGCCACGAACACCGTGGAGAAGCCGAGCACGAACAGCAGCGCCGCCATCATGATGGCGCGCTTGGACGCCGTGTCAGGCTCGCCGCTCTCGACGTGCTCGATCGTGGCGCCGGTGAGATAGATCAGATAGGGCGGGACCAGGGGCAGCACGCAGGGCGAAAGGAAGCTGACGAGACCGGCGATCATCGCCGCGGGAATCGAAACATTTTGCATGATGCAGTCGGAGCCATCCCGGGCCCTCGGGCCGGGCGCGGGGACTGCGCACGTGACTTGGGCCGAACCGGCTCTGGTGTAGCCGATGCCGGGGAATGCGCAACAGAGGCGCGATCAAACCAGGGCTCCTCCCGATGCCGTCTGTGATCACAGGTGCGGCATCGGGACGCGCACAATTCTCGCCAAAAAGCGAGATTCGGCGGCGCGGCTACTTCACCACGCGGAGCAGCGGACGCCGGGGCTGGTCCTGCGTCTGCTTGGAGGAGGGTGGCGGCGCGCTGGCGGCGCTCCGCAGCATTTCGTCGCACAGGGCCTTGAGATCGGCGCTGTCGATTCCTTTGAGCTTCATCCTGACATCGAGGATGACGATCGAGAGCAGCTCAGCCGACTCACGGCTGTTGCTCTCGTTGAGAACCTTGCGGCACTCCTCGAGCGTCTCGAGCACCGACTGCAATTGTTCGTCTGTATGCGACACCGGCGTTCTTTCCGTTATTTCAGGCTGGAGACGTGCTTGAAGTGATGCCCTCGGCGCCCCAAGCGACCGAAGGATAGCACGAGGGATCCGAGCCCTCGAATACGAATTCAATGTGTTTCTGCGTCGAAACTGCGGTTCCGGAGGGCATTGCTTCGCGGCGCAAGTCGGAACGGTCGAGGATGAAACGCTTGGCCAAGTGTGATCGATCCATGTCCCGGGAACGCGCGTCATTCCCTACGCCGTCCTGAGATCCACATGGACCCGGCAATCCCGCAGCCACGTCAAGGCTCGCAACGGAACGCACAACTACCCCTCTTCCGAGCAACAATTTGCCCGATTCCCAGCGCTAGCAACACTCCAATACCACATCAGGCGCGGTAAGTATGCCGTTCAAAACTCGCCATTCCCCAACCCGTCGTGGTTGTGGTTTGCGCTAGATTCTGCCAGTTTAGCGGTCCGAAGGGACTTGTATGCACTCCTTGGCGGAAAGGGGCGTTCTCCTGGAGGAACGCCTAAAAACAAATTTCAGCGGCCTCTCCGATTGGGACGCGGCCCGCATATTTCTGGAAGTCGTTCGATGCGGCAGTTTCCGCTCGGCGGCCGAACGCCTGTCTCTGTCGATCAACGCTGTCCGCCGCCGAATCGATGATTTTGAGCGCCAGACCGGCACGACCCTGTTCACCCGCGACGTCCACGGCACCCATCTCACTGACGAAGGCGCGATGGTGGTGTCTGCCGTCGAGCGCATGGAGGCGGCGGCCTTCGACGTGCTGCGCACCAGCGATTCCACCGCCAACGCCCTCACCGGCGAGGTCCGCGTCGCCGTGACGGAAGGGTTGGGAACGTTCTGGCTCGCTCCGCGCCTGGTCGAATTCCAGCAGGCCTATCCGAAAGTCCTGGTCGATTTGCATTGCGCGATGCGGTCGGCCGACGTCTCCCGCCACGAGGCCGACGTCGCCATCCATCTGTCCCGGCCCTCGGCCCTCGACGTCAAGCTGGTGCGGCTCGGCCGCATGCATCTGATGTTCTGGGCTTCGGAAAAGTACCTTGAGAAATACGGCACGCCGCGCTCGGCCCACGAATTGATCAAGCACCGCCTGGTGCTGCAATTCGCCGACCAGCTCGCCGCCAAGGAAACCTTTGAAAGCTTCTTCCCGGGCGTTCAGGAACGTGACCTCCTGGTCATGAAGACAAACGTCTCAAGCGCCAACTACTGGGCGGTCGCGAACGGCGCCGGCATCGGCGTCTTCCCGAGCTATGCCATTGCTCTCGGCGGGAAGTTGATTCCACTGGAGGTCGAATTGAACCGGCCGCTGGATATCTGGTTGTCCTACCATCCCGGTAGCGGCCGGATTCCCCGCGTGCGGCACATGATTGACTGGCTGATCGAGGCTTTCAATCCGGCTCGCTTCCCGTGGTTTAAGGAAGAATTCGTGCACCCGCATGAATTCAAGGACTCGTATATGGGCGAACCCCTGACCCAGCTCTTCGGGGGATTTTCAACCGAAGAACAAAGGTGAAAACCAAAATGAAAGCAGCGGCGAAGAGAATGAAGCAGCGCAGTGCCGGCAAGCCGGACATCGAGCTTGGCAAGCGGATCCGCTTGCGGCGCGTCGAGATGAAGATCTCGCAGGCTGAGCTCGGCGAAAAGCTTGGCGTGAGCTTCCAGCAGGTCCAGAAATACGAGAAGGGCGTCAATCGCGTCGGCGCGGCTCGGCTTCAGCAGATCGCCTCCGCTCTCGACGTGCCCGTGACCTTCTTCTATGACGGCGACAACAAGGCCCGCGAAGTCGAAAGCCTCCTGTTCCTGGACTCGGCTTTCAGCCTCCGCCTGCTGCGCGCCTACAGCAAGATCAAGGATCAGACGGTGCAGCGTCAGCTCGTCTCGCTGATGGAATCGATCGCAGCGAACGAAAGCTGAGCCGATCTGCGGTCCGGCCACCATGGCCGATGTTCAATCCGCCACGTCACGGGACGTGGCCGGATTGGATTGGACTGACGGACCCGATCTCACGGATCGGATTTGGCCTGCGCGTGATCTGCGCGCGGTCACGGCTTCCGGGCGGTCTTGCCGCCCTTTTTCTTTGGCCATTGCTCCGCCATTCGGCGTTGATTTTGCGAACCCATTCCTGCTCTGCAGCGACCAATCGAGAGCCTTCGCACTGGGAGGCGCGGGGTTTTTAATCCGCTGTGCTTAACGGGGCCTCAACCCTGACGACCTAGATTGCCGCCGA
This sequence comes from Bradyrhizobium sp. BR 10261, assembly GCF_019455395.1. NCBI lineage: Bacteria > Pseudomonadati > Pseudomonadota > Alphaproteobacteria > Hyphomicrobiales > Nitrobacteraceae > Bradyrhizobium > Bradyrhizobium sp. BR 10261. Next base: position 265,273 of record NZ_JACOFQ010000001.1, on the reverse strand, counting down.
TTTCAACGAATCGGCGCACACGGCACGGCGGCCGGGAATTGCTGATGCGAGCGTCCGTTGCGGGCCTCGTCCTCATGGGGAAGACCAGACAGATGTCGAAACGCCTTGCCGTGATCATTGCCACGAATCTGTTCGCGACGGGCCTGCTCGCCAGCGCGTCCGCGTTGGCGCAGACCGAGACCACGGGCCAGGCCGGTCCCAGACCCGCCGCCCCATCCGGGACAGTACCGGCAACCGCCAACCCGGCTCACGCCGCCGCGCCCAAAACCGCAGTCGCGGCCCCGGCGTCGACCGCCGAGAGCCGCTCCGCCGCTGCGCTCGCGCTGACGCATGAGCCGACCTATGACGAGGGCACCGCCCAGCGGATCAAGGACGCGGCGTTGAGCTATTCCGATCTCGCTGTGCGCGGCGGCTGGCCTACGATTCCCGCGGACGCCAAGTTCGTGCTTGGCGTCCAGGGCACCAATGACGAGCTCCTGCGCAAGCGCCTGATCCTTTCCGGTGACCTCGCGGCCGACAAGGCGAGCGGCGCCTTCGACCAGGATCTGGCCGATGCCGTGAAACGCTTCCAGGCCCGACACGGTGTTGCGCCGACCGGCACGATGACGCCGCGCACGCTTGCGGCGATGAACGTGTCCGTGCAAAAGCGCATCCGCCAGCTCGAGGCCTCGCTCGAGCGGCTGGAGAACACGAACTTCTCCTTCGGCCAACGCTACGTCGTGGTCAACATCCCCGCCGCCTTCGCCGAAGCGGTCGAGAACGATGTCGTGGTGCGGCGCTATCGCGTCATCGTCGGTAAGACCGAAAAACCCTCGCCGACGCTGACGGCCCAGATCACGGGCGTGGTGCTCAACCCGACCTGGACGGTGCCCTCCTCGATCGCCAAGACCGAGATCTCAGCGCATATGCGCAAGGACTCGACCTATCTGTCGCGCATGCACATGGAGGTGCTCGACGCCCACGACAATCCGATCGATCCGCATTCGGTCGACTGGTCGGGCACGCACACTCCGAACTTCACCGTGCGGCAGCAGAACGGCAGCTTCAATGCGCTCGGCGCGGTGAAGATCGACATGCCGAACTCCTATTCGGTCTATATGCACGACACCAACCAGCGCAATCTGTTCAGCGACGACTACCGTTTTGATTCCCACGGTTGCTCCCGCGTCGACAATGTTCGCGATCTCGCCGCCTGGCTGCTCAAGGACCAGCCGAAATGGACGCGCGCGGCGATCGACGCCGAGATCGCCACCGGTCAGCATCAGGAGGTCGCCATGGCCAAGAAGGTGCCGGTGGCCTGGATCTATCTCACGGCGTGGATGACCAAGGACCAGACCATCCAGTTCCGCAACGACGTCTATAACCAGGACGAGCAGTTGCTCGAGGCGACCGCGGAAGAAGCTGCGTTCTTCAGCAATGCCGGCAACCATCCGCTGACCGCGCATATGGCGCAGTAGGCATGCAATCGCGGTACGGGCGGATGCAGAGCCGCATCCCTGGCCGCGGTTGACCCAGGCCTCGGCCTGACAGCACATTGCGCCTCACCCAACGACAAGCGAGCGCGCGATGCCTGATCTGTCCCAAGAGACTCCCTACGCCGACGGCAAGATCCTCAAGCGGGTCACCGACGGCGTCGGAATCATCACCTTCAACAATCCCAACAAGCGCAACGCGATGTCGCTGGAGATGTGGGAGGGATTTGGCGAAGCGCTGACGTCCTTGCGCGACGACGAGGCGGTGCGCGTCGTGATCCTGCGCGGCGCCGGCGGCAAGGCGTTCGTCTCGGGCGCCGACATCAGCCAGTTCGAGAAGGTCAGGCACAACGCGGCCGCGTCCGAGGAATACGGCAAGCGCAGCGCGGCCCAGCGCGCGCTGCTCGCCGATTTCCCCAAGCCGACGATTGCCTGCATCCAGGGCTTCTGCCTCGGCGGCGGCATGCAGGTCGCGATGCTGGCCGACATCCGCATCGCCGCGCATGACAGCCAGTTCGGTATTCCCGCGGCGAAGCTCGGCATCGCCTATGGCTATGACGGGTTGAAGCATTTGGTGTCGCTGGTCGGCCCGTCCTGGGCGCGGCTGTTGATGTATTCGGGCATGCGCATCGATTCCGGCGAAGCGCTGCGCATTGGCCTCGTCGAACGCGTGATCCCGGACGACCAGCTCTGGGGCGAGACCATGGCCATTGCACTGACGATTTCGCAGAACGCGCCGCTTGCGATCAAGGCCGCCAAGATCACCATCGCAGAGGTGCTGAAGGACGAAAGCGCGCGCGACATGGGCGCCATCAAGGCGATCGGCACCGCCTGCATGGATAGCGCCGATTTCCGCGAGGGCCGACAGGCCTTCATGGAGAAGCGCAAGCCGCAGTTCAGGGGAAAGTGACTCCTCCGTCGCTGTGAGCTCACATCTCTCGCCACCGTCATTGCGAGGAGCTCTTGCGACGAAGCAATCCAGAATCTTCCGCAGTGGGATTCTGGATTGCTTCGCGGAGCCTGTCATCGGGCCGCGCTTCGCGCGGACCCGGTGGCTCGCAATGACGAGGTGGAGAGACCAAGCACACCAGGAACTCTCACCTAAGCTGAACCTTCATTCACCAAGATTAAATTCCTCACTTCCCCGCATCGCGATAGCAACCAATTGATCCGCCGCAGGTTCTCCCGCCACCAACGAGGGAGATCGCGATGAAACTCAAACTTGCCGTTCTTGGTCTGGCTGCGCTCGGCAGCGCGGCGCTGGCGTCGGGACAAGCGCTGGCGGCGATGCCGAACGGCATTCCCCAAGCTGATCAGGTCGCCGGCGGTCCGGCCGCCCAGGTCGACCAGGTGCGGATGGTCTGCAACGCCTGGGGCCGCTGCTGGTGGCGCCCGAACTATTATAGCGCCTACGGTTACTATGGCCCGCGCCCGTTCTACGGACGTCCCTGGGGCTGGCGGCACCGCTACTGGCATCGCTGGTAGATGACGAAGGGGCCGCAAGGCCCCTTTTTTTGGGTGCGCTCGCTACAGCGCCCCGAGCACCGCCCTGGTGATATCGGCCGTGCCGTTGCTGCCGCCGAACTCCATCGGCTTGAGCCCGCCGGCATAAACCTGGTCCACCGCCCGCTCGATTTGTTCGCCGGCTTCCGCGACGCCTTCGAGGCCGTGCTTGTCGGCGAGCCAGTCCAGCATCATCGCGGCCGACAGGATCATGCCGGTGGGATTGGCCCTGCCCTGCCCCATGATATCAGGCGCGGTCCCGTGACACGGCTGGAACACGGCGTATTTGTCGCCGATGTCGGCGGACGGCGCCATGCCAAGGCCGCCGATCAGGCTTGCAGTGATGTCGGAGACGATGTCGCCGAACATGTTCTCCATCACCATCACGTCGAAATCCCAGGGACGCTTGACCAGCATCGCCGAACAGGCATCGACATAGAGATGATCCGTCTTCACATCGGGATGACGCTGGGCGGCTTCGTCAAAGATCCGGCGGAAGAAGGCAAACGCCTTGAACACATTCGCCTTGTCGACGCACGCAAGCGACCCCGGCTTGCCGCGCGCCTTGCGCCGCTCGGCGAGCCGGAACGAGAATTCGAACAACCGCTCCGAGGTCTTGCGCGTGATGACCAGCGTCTCGCGCGCGTCCTCATGGGTGACGATGCCCTTGCCCATCGAGGCGAACAGGCCTTCGGTGGATTCGCGGATCACGACGAGATCGATGCCGCGTCTGTCGGCGCCGACGATCGGGCTCGGCACGCCCGGAATGAGACGCGCCGGGCGCACGCCGGCATAGAGATCGAAGATGAAACGCAGCTCGATCTGCGGCGCGATCTCGGTATTGTCAGGATAGCGCACCGACGGCAGCCCGCAGGCCCCGAGCAGGATGGCGTCCGCCTCCTCGCACAGCTTGATGGTCGAGTCCGGCATCGACTTGCCGGTGGCGAGATAGTTGTTGGCGCCGGCAGCCGCCTCGGTAAAGCGGAAGCGCAAGCCTGACCTGGTCTCGATCTTGCGCAGCACCTCGAGCGCGGGCGCCATGACTTCGGGACCAATGCCGTCACCGGCAAGCACGGCAATGTGGAAGGCGTTGTTTGCGGACATTCGAGGGGCCTCAAGGAACGAGCTAGCCAAGTCGTCATTGCGAGCGAAGCGAAGCAATCCAGAGCTACATCTGCGGAGATAGTCTGGATTGCTTCGCTTCGCTCGCAATGACGGGGGAGAGAGCGTCGAACTACGGCGTGAGCACCGTGCGTCCGACCACCGCGCCCTGCTGCAACTGCAACAGCGCATCGTTGGCTTTGCTCAACGGAGCTGTCGTCACCGGGATCGGCGGGATCTTCCTGGCGCGGACGAGATCGAGCAGCTCCTGCGTTTCGCGCAGGTTTCCGACATAGCTGCCCTGGATCGTCACCGCCTTGATCGGGATCAGCGGCAGGGCCCAGGTCGCGCCGCCGCCGAACAGGCCGACGATGACGAGCTTGCCGCCCTTGGTGAGGCAATCGAAGCCAAGCTGCGTCGTGGCAGAGTTGCCGACGAGATCAATCACGGCGCGGATCGGACCGCCCGCTTTCTTCGCCAGTTGTTCCAGCGCATCCGGGGCCTTTGGATCGACCGTGGCGAGCGCGCCGGCCTTCTCGGCGGCCTCGCGCTTCCTGGCATCGATGTCGACCATGATCGCCCCCTTCCCGCCCATCGCCTTGAGCAGCGACAGCGCCATCAACCCGAGGCCGCCGGCGCCGAACATCACGATCGGCGTGTCAAAATGCTGCTCGACCTTCTTCAGCGCACTGTAGGTGGTGACACCCGAGCAGGCATAGGGCGCAGTGGTCGCGGGATCGAGCCCTTTCAGGTTGAGCAGGTAGCGCGGATGCGGCACCAGCATGTGGTCGGAATAGCCGCCGTCGCAATAGACGCCGAGCGAGCGCGGCGTCAGGCACATGTTTTCATCACCGGCAAGACACGTCGCACACTTGCCGCAACCGATCCAGGGATAGACCAGGCCGACGTCGCCGAGCTTGAGGTCGCCCTGATCGGTCGGCTTCACATCGGGGCCGAACGCCAGGACTTCACCGACGGTCTCGTGGCCCATGGTCAGCGGCAGATTGATGCCGCGGTCTTTCAGCGACAGCGGCTTGCGGCCGTGACCGAGATCGTAGCCGCCTTCCCAGATGTGGAGATCGCTGTGGCAGACCCCGGCAGCCTTCACCTTGATCAGCACCTGCGTGCCCGCCGGCTGCGGCGTCGCCTCGTCGAACTCCCGCAGCGGCGCCTTGAAATCGGCGACCTTGAAACTCTTCATGGCGTCCTCCCGGCATGCTTGTTGTCGCGCCACCATGCCATGGGCGGCGGGGCGAGACAAACCCGGCGGGGGTCTTAAGTCAGGCCAGCGGATGATGACAAGCCGCGAACTGGCCGGATGCGACCTCGCGCAGCTCCGGTATCTCCGCGCTGCATCGCAGGTCTGCTCGCGGGCATCGCGTGCGGAAACGGCAGCCGGATGGCGGCGCGATCGGCGATGGCGGCTCGCCGGTCGCCACGCTTTCGGCGGGACGAACATCCGGATCAGGCACCGGGATCGCCTGCAGCAGCAGCGCGGTGTAGGGATGCACGGGTCGTGCAAACAATTGCTCCGACGGGGCGACCTCGCAGAGCCGGCCGAGATACATCACCGCGACGCGATCGCTGACGGCTTTGACCACGGCAAGATCATGCGCGATGAACAGCAGCGTCAGGCCGAAGCGCGCCTTCGTCTCTTCCAGCAGATTGAGGATCTGCGCGCGGATGGAGACGTCGAGCGCCGAGACCGGCTCGTCGCAGACGACGAATTCCGGATTGAGCACCAGCGCCCGCGCGATGCAGATGCGCTGGCACTGACCACCTGAGAATTCATGCGGCAGGCGGTTCGCCACAAGATCGGGATCAAGCCCGACCGCGGAGAGCACCTCCTGCACGCGCCGTTTGCGCTCGGCAGCGTCCTTGACCCCGGCAATGATCAGCGGCTCGGCGACGATGTCGCCAATGCGGCGGCGCGGATTGAGCGAGGCGATCGGGTCCTGGAAGATCAGCTGCACGCGGCGACGCATTTTTCGCAGCGCCTCGCCTTCCATCGCCGTCAGGTCTTCGCCGTCGAACAGCACGCGGCCGGATTTGGCACGGCGCAATTGCAGCACTGCGCGCCCCAGCGTCGACTTGCCGCAGCCGGATTCCCCGACCAGCCCCAACGTCTCGCCGCGCGCGACGTGCAGGCTGACACCGGAGACGGCATGCACGATCTTGTTGCCAAGACCGTATTCGACAACGAGATCGTCGACGTTCAGGAGCGGCTGATCGCGAACGGCCAGTTGCATCATGCACCCACCCCTTCCGTCATCTGGATCGGATGGAAGCAGGCATAGAGATGCTCTGATATCTCCGCGCTTTTCAGCTCGGGCTTGGCCTCACGGCAACGCCCGGTCGCATAGGGGCACCGCGGCGCGAAGGAGCAACCCTTGAGCGGTCGCGTCGGATCGGGCGGGCGGCCGGAGATGGCCGGCAGCGGCGTGTGCGGCGCGGTCTCCAGCTTCGGGATCGCCGCCAGCAGTGCCTCGGTGTAGGGCATGTGCATGCGCTTGAACAAGGCCAGCGTCGGTGCGCGCTCCACCACCCTGCCCGCATACATCACCGCGACCTCATCGGCGCGGCCGGCGACGACGCCGAGATCGTGGGTGATGATGATCATGGCCATATGGCGTCGCCGCTGCTCGCGCGCCAGCAGATCGAGAATTTGCGCTTGGATGGTGACGTCGAGCGCCGTGGTCGGCTCGTCCGCAATCAGCAATCTAGGCTCGCAGGACAGCGCGATCGCAATGGCAATACGCTGGCGCATGCCGCCGGAGCATTGATGCGGATATTGCGCCAGCCGCTGCTCCGGCGCGGGAATCCCGACGGCCGCGAGCAGCTCGACGCTGCGCTTGCGCGCCGCGGGCGCATCGAGCTCGAGATGCGCCTGGATCGTCTCCATCAACTGCGTGCCGATCGTGAGCACCGGATTGAGCGAGGTCATGGGATCCTGGAACACGACCGCGAGCTCGCGCGCGCGCAGGCGCCGCAGGCTTTCAGGCGCGAGCCGGACCAGATCGTGGCCGTCGAACATCACGCGCCCGGAGAGTTTTGCCTTCTTCGGCAGCAGCTGGAGCACCGCGCGCGAGAGCATGGTCTTGCCGCAGCCGGATTCGCCGACGATGCCAAGCGTACGGCCCGCCTCCAGCGACAGATCGACGCGATCCACCGCGCGCAAATTGCCGCGCGGCGTCGGCAGCTCGACGGCGACATCCTCGATGGTCAGGAGCGGCATACTCACAGCGCTCCCTGACGCGGGTCTGTCAGCGCCCGCATGGTGTCACCGACGAGGTTGAAGGCCAGCACGGTCAGGAACAGCCCGGCTGCCGGCAGGAAGGCCAGCCGCGGCGCGACGTCGAGACTGTCGCGCCCCTCGCCGATCATGCTGCCCCAGCTCGCCATCGGGGGCGGCACGCCAAGCCCGAGGAAGGACAGCGCGCCCTCGACCACGATGGTGACGGCGACGCCGAGCAGGAAGAAGGCCAGCAGCGGCAGGATCACGTTCGGCAAGAGCTCACGCAGCAGGATGCGCGCGTGGCTGGCGCCCAGCGCCTCAGCCGCGATCACGAACTCGCGCCGCGCCAGCGACAGCGTCGCCGCGCGCGCCACCCGCATGAAGGCGGGAACACCGAGCACGCCAAGGATCACGGTCAGATTGGGAATGGACTGGCCGAGATAGGCCGTCACCGCGAGGGCAAAGATCAGCGGCGGAAAGGCCAGAAGCACATCCATGCTGCCGACCACCAGTGTCTCGAACCGGCCGCGGAAATAGCCGGCGAGAAGGCCCAGCGCGCCGCCGATGCCAAGACCGATCATCGGAGCGATCAGCCCGACCGTCAGTGACACGCGCGCGCCAAAGATCAGCCGGGCAAGCTCGTCGCGGCCAAGGCCGTCGGTGCCGAGCCAATGCTCGCCGGAAAACGCGGCGCGGCGCTCCAGCATGTCCATGTCGACAGGGTTCTGCAGCGGCAGCACCGGCGCCAGGATAGCCAGTGTCAGGATGATCGCGAGCCAGCCGCTCGCGATCCAGAACAACAGGCCTGGCTTGCGCCCGCGGCGGACCGGCTCGGATGCAATCTCGTCCTGGATTGACAGCTCAAGCGTGGCCATGGCGGATCCTCGGATCGAGCACGGCGTAGAGCATGTCGACGATGAAGTTCACGATGACGAAGCCGCAGGCCACCAGCAGCACCACGCCCTGGAGGATGACGAGGTCGCGGGTGTAGATCGCGCCGACCAGCAGCCGGCCGATGCCCGGCAGTGCGAAGATCGACTCAACGATCAGCGTGCCGCCGAGCAGGCGGCCGATATTGATGCCGGTGACCGTCACCAGCGTCAACGACGACGGTTTCAGCGCGTGCACGAACAGGATGCGCGAAGGCTTCAGGCCCTTGGCTTTGGCCAGCGCAATATAGTCCTCCTGCAAGGTTGCGATCATGTCGGAGCGCAGCACGCGCATGATCCCCGGCCATTCCGCCAGCGCCAGCGTCAGGGCCGGCAGCACGAAGAAGCGCAGATTGGCCAGCGGATCCTCGGTAAACGGCACATAGCCGGTCGCCGGCAGCCAATGCAGCTCGACCGCGAACAGGTAGATCAGCAGGATCGCGACCAGAAAGGACGGCATCGACAGCATCGCAAAGGCGCTCCCGGTCATGAAGCGGTCGAATGCGCCGCCCGCGCGCGCGGCACAGGCGATGGCGACAGGAACGCCGATCAGGAGGCCGATGAGCTCGGCCATCAGCATCAGCTCGAGCGAGACCGGGATGCGCTCGCTGACCGCCTGCAGCACCGTCTGCCCGGTGCGGAACGAGCGACCGAGATCGCCTTGAAGCACGTGACCGAGCCAGCTCAGGTAACGCCACCACAGCGGCTGGTCGAGCCCCATGTCATGGCGCAGCGCCGCGACCTTCTCGGGCGTCGCCTGATCGCCCAGGATGACATAGGCGAGATCGCCCGGCAGCAACGAGGCGATCAGGAAGGTGAGCAGCGAGACGGCAAGCAGGACCGGCACAATGTACAAGAAGCGGCGCGCAACGAAGCCGACCATGCGCGGGCTATTCCTTCCAGACGCGGGACACGTCGATCATCCCGCTGTACATCTTGGGCAGCCCTTTGATGTTGGCGCTCGACACCGCGTAATAGGTGTTCTGGAAGGTCCAGAACCAGATCGCTTCCTTGTTGATCACACGCGTGGCCGCACAATAATCCTCGATGCGCTTGTCGATCTCGGCGGTCACACGCGCGTGCTCGAGCAGCTTGTCCAGCTCCGGATTCGAATAATTTGCCAGTGCGACCGGGCTGCCGGTGTGGAAGTTGGCGAACATCTGCGGATCGGGATCGGCGAGGTCGACGATGCGCCAGGGGAGAAGCTGGAATTGCCGCATGAAGCCGCGCGGGGGAATGGTCGCCTGGTCGACCTGGTCGAGCTCCATGCTGGCGCCGACATTCTTCCAGAATTGCTGCAACACCTGTCCGATGATGCGGCCGCGCGGGGTGGCCGTGACCACCATCTTGAATTCGACCGGCTTGCCATACTCCTGGATCAGGGCCTTTGCCTTTGCGACGTCAAGCGGCAACGCGCCGTCATCCTTGCACTTGACCCACGAGCCGTCGCCGTACGGATTTGTCGCGGGCTTGGCGAGCCCGTTCGTGACCGCCTGTGACATCTTCTTGCGGTCGATCGCCATCACCAGCGCCTGCCGCACCCGGACGTCATCGAAGGGCGGTGCCTTCGTATTGAACGCGTAGACCTGAGCGCCCGAGCCCGTATAGCTGTGCACGGTCAGCTTCGGATCCTTCTGAGCCTTCTGAAGATTGTCGGGATCGTATTCGTCATCCCAGATGAGATCGGCCTCGCCCGACTGCAGGCTTGCAAAGCGCGATTGCGCGTCGGGCAGCGGCTTCAGGATGATGCGATCGAGATAAATCTTGTCCTTGTCCCAATAATCGGGATTCCGCTCCAGCACCATGCGATCGCCGGCGGTCCATGACTTCAGAATGTAGGGCCCGGTGCCGACAGGGTTGCGGTTGTAGTCGTCGCCCCTGGTCTTCCAGGCGGTCGGAGAATGCACGGCGGCGTTCTGGTGCGGATAGGACACCAGCGTCGGATAATTCACGGAAGGATCGTTCAGATTGTAAACGACCGTCAGCTCGTCGGGCGCCTGAACGTTGTTGACTGCAGCGATGTAGAATGCGCACCGGCACTTGTTGGCGGGATCTTTCTGCCGGTCGAAATTGGCCTTGTACGCCTCGGCGTTGAACGGCGTGCCATCGTGGAATTTGACGCCGGGGCGCAGCTTGAACGTCCAGGTCTTGAAGTCGTCTGAATGGGTCCAGGACAGCGCAAGCCTGGGCTGCGGCTCGCCTTTGTCGTCGAGATAGGTCAGCGTGTCGAAGATGGCGGCGGCCGGGGTGAGCGCGGCCGCATCGTAGACGCCGACCTTGAGCGGATCGAAGCCGGGAACGTCGAGCTCCAGCCCCACGGTAATGCTGCCACCGGCCTTCTGCGCCTGGGCAGGCTCAACCAATGGAAGGAACGCAAATGCCGTAGCAAGGAAAATCGGCGCGCGCTTGCGCGCCGCGGCAGCGATGTTCGTCATGGTTCCTCCCGGGATCCCTCGTCCGATGTTTCGGATCGTTGAGCGACTCGTGCGAGATTGGCGAGAAATGCTCGCCACGGCAAGAGGAACGGAAGGGGGTTCGATGCCGCTTATATGCGGCGTGACGCGCTCAGCTGATCGCTTCTGTTTTGCCAGACGGAATTGGCGCATCATCGGCGAGGCCAATCTCCCCGCGCAGTTCGCGCGTGTGCTCTCCGAGCGCAGCGATGGTCTTGCCCGGCCTCGTATCGGCGCCCGTCATCCGGAACGGCAGATTGATGACCCTAAACGAGCCGCCGCCATCCTCCACGGATGAAAGCGCCTGCCGGTGCGCCAGTTGCGGATCATCAAGGGCTTCCTTGATGGTGCGATAGGCCGAGGCCGGCACGCCGGCCGCGCTCAAGGCGCCAAGGCACGCATCAGTCGACAGCTGCCGCGACCAGGCCTCGACGCCGTCCATCATGTCGGCCCAGTGCTCGCGCCGTGGGGCGTAAGACGAAAAGCGCGGATCGGAGATCCATTCGGGGCGACCGATCACACCCATCAAGGCCTGAAAGGTCTTCTCGCTCGCGACAGTGATCATGACATAGCCGCTGGCGGTCTCGGTCGGGCCGAACATCGGCCGCGGCGGCGGCTTCACCGCAAATTGCGAGCTCTGCAATTCGATCACCGTCAGCGTGAGCATCGACTCCAGCATGGAGACGTCGATGTGCTGGCCGAGCCCTGTCACGGTGCGCTGATAGAGCGCGGAGGCGATCGCACCAAAACCGTAGGTGCCGGTGACGACGTCGGCATGGTAGATGCCGCAATAGTCCGGCCTGTTGCGGCCGGGCTGGTAGGCAAGATGCGCCATGTCGTAGCCGGAGGCCGCATGGATCACTGGTGCGTAGGCCGGCAGCTCGGCCGACGGACCGGTCTGGCCGTAGCCCGAGATCGAGCAGTAGATCAGCCTGGGATTGACCGGGCGGAGGCTGTCGTAGTCGAGCCGCAGCCGGCGCATCACGCCCGGGCGAAAATTCTCGACCAGGATGTCCGCGGTCGCGACCAGACGCCGCACCGCCTCCCGACCGTCCTCGGACTTGAGGTCGAGCACCACGCTCTTCTTGCCGACATTGAGCTGACCGAACACGGTGCTGAAGCCCTTGCGCAGCGGCGGCCGCGTCCGCATCGTCTCGCCCTCGTCGGTCTCGATCTTGATGACCTCGGCGCCCATGTCGGCCAGCATCCGCGCGCAATGGGGTCCGGCGATCGTGGTCGAAAAATCCAGCACCCTGAGGCCGGCGAAGGCCTTTGTCGTCGTCGCTTCGTGCTTATCTGGTAATTGCATCCGTGCCGCGCCCTCGCCGAGTCCCTAGTCCATTTGGAACTATCGTTGTTCTCTCTTGTTGGTGCGCCGACCCTAGATGGCGGCGGTCGAGTAGGAAAGTCTTTACCGAGCCGGTGCGTCTCACGGGGGGCTGAGAATATCGAGAGGCAACTGGACCCGATCTTGCATAGCAGCAATCGGGCTCGGAAGAGGGCAGCCGTTCTTGAGGGTCTTATTCGTTACGACAGAGATGGACGACTTCGTCCGCGTCGGCGGACTTGGTGCCGTTTCCGCAGCCCTCCCAAGAGCACTCCGCCCCTTCGCCGATATCCGGATCATGCTGCCCGGCTATCGCGACATCATCGAGCAACTCACGCATATTCAGGTCGTTGGACGCTGCCCGGCATTTGCGGAGATGCCGGCCTGCTCGCTTGGACGGGCCGCGACCAAGGACGGAATGCCGGTTTATGTGCTGCTGTGCTCGCAACTCTACGATCGTCCCGGCAACCCTTACGGTGACGAGTCCGGGCGCGACTGGCCCGACAACGACATCCGCTTCGCGCGCTTTGCTTCGGCTGCCGCTGAGCTTGCCATGGGCAAGCTGGACAAGAATTGGGCAGCAGACCTGATCCATGCCAATGACTGGCAGGCCGCGCTCGTACCGGCCTACCTCGCCTGGCAAGGCGCCAAGCTGCCGTCGATCCTGACCATCCACAACCTCGCCTATCAGGGTCTGTTTCCAAAGGAGTCGCTGCGGCGAATCGGCATCCCCGAAAGCTCCTTCCACATCGACGGCGTCGAGTTCTACGACCAGCTCTCCTTCCTCAAGGCAGGCCTGGTCTACGCCTCGCACCTCACCACCGTCAGCGGCACCTATGCGCGCGAGATCACCACGGAGGAATTCGGCTGCGGCCTCGAAGGCCTGCTGCGCGTCCGCTCCGACGCGTCCGAGCTCACCGGCATCCTCAACGGCATCGACGAGAGCTGGGACCCGCGCTCATGCGCCCAGCTCGCCCAACAATTCGGCGCCGGCGACTGGGTCGGCAAGAAAGCCAATGCGGACTACGTGCGCAAGCAGTTTGGCCTCGCGGTCTCGCGCGGACCGATGTTCGGCATCGTCGCGCGCCTCGTGCACCAGAAGGGCATCGACCTCGTGCTGTCGGCCGCCGACGAGATCATCGACGCCGGCGGACAGATCGTGGTCACCGGCTCCGGTGAGCCCGCGCTCGAGCAGGCGCTGATCAACGCGCATCGCCGCCGCCCCGATGCCATCGGCGTTGCCATCGGCTTCAACGAGGCGCAGGCCAGGCGCATCTTCGCCGGCAGCGATTTCACCCTGATGCCGTCACGGTTCGAGCCGTGCGGTCTCAGCCAGATGTACGCCCAGCGCTTCGGCTCGTTGCCGATCGGCCACCAGACCGGCGGCCTTGCCGAGACCATCACCGACGGCGAGACCGGCTTCCTGTTCTCAAGACCGTCGCACGAATCGTTCCTCGGCGGCGTCCGCCGCGCCTTCGAGGCGTTCATGGCCCATGACCAGCTCGACACCATGCGCCGCAGCGCCATGGGCCGGTCGTTCTCGTGGAGCATTTCGGCGGGAAGCTACACCAAGCTGTACAGGAAGCTGGCGGTCGCGTGAGGGCGGCCATTCCACTCTTAGTCCCGTCACCCCCGCGCAACGGCGAAGCCGTTGTCGCTGGAGGCGCTCGCCTCTTCGGCGAGCCTCGAAGGGCGACGGCCCGGCTGCTGCAGCAGGGCCGTGCATCCTTCGAGGCTCCCGGCGCGATGCTTTGGCATCGCGCCACTCGCACCTCAGGATGACGGAATGAAAAGCGGAGCCCCTCACCCCTTCCCGCGCACATCCATCTGCGGCCGCCCGATCCAAAGCCTGTTGAGACCGCGTGTCATCCAGTCGGGCTGTGGCTCGCCGCGCAGGCGCGCCTGCGCTTCGTGGTAAGGGCTGGCATAGCGCAGCCTGTCGGGCAGTTTGGGATAGATGCGCCGGATCCATCGCAGCGCTGTGTCGGCAGACCTTGCGTCCCGCTCGTCAATCGCAAGCCCGAAGCCGGCGCGGAGCCGCTCCGGCAGCATCTTTGCGGTGAGCGCCCGATACCAGCGTGGCGGCCGCAACCAGGGCCGCGCGCCACCAAGGATCTGCGCGGCGATCTCGCGCGCGGCCGGACTGACGGTCAACGTCTCCGATTGCATCATCTTCGCCGTATAAGCCGCAAAGCCGGCCCAGTCCGCCGGCAGATCATCGCCGGTCAGTCCGAACAGTGCGCCATAGGTCCGGCTCTCGGCCCAGTAGCGCTCGCGCTCCTCGACCACAAGCGGCGGCAGGATCAGGTCATGCGCCATCAGCGCCGACCCGACCAGCGTCGCATGAACCCAGCGCAGCGACGGGATGTCGTTGGCGCAGTAGCGCGACCCGGCCGCGAACGGGCCGACGGACTCGGGCATCTCGCCGACGATCATGGTGTGGCGCCGGTGCAGTTGCCGGGCCGACAGCAGCGCCCGGTCGAGCGAGCCGAACACCATGGCAAAGACGACGTCGAAAGTGCGGTGAAAGCGGCCGACCGGATCGACAAGGGTCGTCGAGTGCTCGGCAATGGCGGCCGCGACCCAGGGATGGGCGAGCTGAAGCAGCAGCGCGCGGCCGGCACCGAGAAAGACGGCGGCTTCGCGGTCGATCCGCCAGGTCACTGAGCCAGGGCCGAACACGCCGGCCACGGGTCCCGCCGCGTCGAGGCGGACCTTATCGAGAGCGGATTCCAGATCATTCTCGGATACCAATGCTGGACCTTTCGATTCCGGACCTCTGACGATCCGCAAGGCCTGTGGCAATTCGATGAAGCGAACCGCTACTCCGCCGCCAGCGGCATCTCGTCGATATGCTCGTGCAGCACGACGCCCGACAACGGATCGAACTCGCCGATCCACGGCGCACGCGCCAGCACCGACCTCGTATGCGCATAGCCGGCGTCCCAACGCTGCTTGATGCCGGACGGGCTGAAGTCGATGTCCTTGGTATGGGTCTCGCGCGCGAGCTGCGGCGCCAGCAGCCGCACGACATGCATGCGCGTCGAGCAGCCGTAGGCGATCAACTCCCTCACCGCGGGATCATCGCGCTCGCCCTCGGGCAATCGCGCCGCAAGCTGGTTGATGACGTGGCGCAGGCGATGGGCCTGTTGCTGGCGCTCGATCTGGCTCGTGATCCGGCTGGCATATTGCACGTCCTTGTGCCGGGTCAGGACCTCTCTCATCGTCGTCGGTTCGGCGCCGACGGGATTCCACAGATGCACGGAGAAGATCAGCGAATCCCGGCGCGGATTGTCGTCGAACACGGCTTCCGTCGGCGAGTTCGAAAGAATGCCGCCGTCCCAATAAAGCTCGCCGTCAATACGCACCGCCGGGAAGGCCGGCGGCAGCGCGCCCGAGGCCATCACGTGCTTCACGGTCAGCTGGCAGTCGCGCGTGTCGAAATAGCGCATCTGGCTGCTGCCGACATGTGCAGCACCAACCGTGAGGCGCGGCGCGCCGCAATTGGCGCGGCCGAAATCGACGAGCTCGACCAGCGTGCGCTGCAGCGGCGCTGTCGAATAATAGCCGGCGCGGTCGGCGCCGAGCGGGAAGGACTCGCCGGCATGCGCCAGCGGATTGGGCTGGAAGAAGCCGGCAATGCCGTGGGCAAGTGTCGACCAATAGGCAAGCGCGTCATCGAAGCCGGGAACGCCTGTTGGTAGAGGCCAGACCGGCTTCTGCTCCATCCGCTTCCAGAATTCCTTCAGGCGCGCGAGCCTGACTTCCGGCGCATTGCCGGCGATCAGGCTGGCATTGATGGCGCCGATCGAGGTGCCGATCACCCAGTCCGGCTCGATGCCCGCCTCGTGCAGGGCCTGGTAGACACCCGCCTGATAGGCGCCGAGCGCGCCGCCGCCTTGCAGCACCAGCACGATCTGTCCCGGCAGGCCGCTCGGCCTGCACACCCCGGCATTTCCCTGCATGCCCGCCACACTCCTGCTCCGGAAGAGCCTTACGCAAAATCCTCCGTCATTGTTACGCCCGACGACCATCGGCCGTCCAGCAACCATTGTCCGGGAGGGAGTGCAGAAGCTTACGGAGCCAAGGATGCGTTAACGCTTTGCCGGCGGTTTTTGGGGCGGCGGCTCGTCATCCGCAATCGCCCGCCAGGCGGCGCCGTCAAGATCGTCATACTGGCCGCTGCGGAGCGACCAGAGGAAGGCGGCAAGGCCGGCACCTCCAAGCATCAGCGCCAGGGGCACCAGGATGACCAGGATCTCCATCACAGGATCTCCCGCGAGGCGCTGCGGGCTCGCAGCGAGTTCAGCATGACCAGGATCGAGGATCCGCTCATGGCGGCCGCGGCAATCAAGGGCGTCACCACGCCGCTGATCGCGACCGGCACGGCCAGCACATTATAGCCGATCGCAAGCCAGAGGTTTTGCCGCATCAGATGCAGCGCCTTGCGCGCGGAATCGATCGCCGCGACGACCGGGGCCAGCGGCCGGCCGAGGAAGACGAGATCGGCAGTGGCCTGGCTCAGATGTGCCGCCGAAATCGGCGACATCGAGACATGGGCTGCCGCCAGCGACGGCGCATCGTTCATGCCGTCGCCAACCATCAGGACCTTGCTGCCGCGCCGCTTCAGCTCCTCAATCCGCGCGATCTTGTCGGCGGGCGTGACGCCGGCGCGCCATTCGGCGATGCCGAGCGCGTGGGCTGCCGCAATCACCGCGGGCTCGCGGTCGCCGGAGAGGATCTCGACGCCGATGTTGCGATCCTTCAGCGCGGCGATGACGGCCTGCGCATCCGGCCGCAGGCCTTGCCGCACCGAGAGGATGAATTTCTCGTCACCCTTGCAGAAAGCCACGATAGACGCTTCAGGATCGAGCGTGGCGCGACCGACCAGCGCCTCGGCACCGCAGAAGGAGGGACGGCCAAGGCGGAACTCGACACCGTCCACTACAGCACGGACGCCCTGCCCGGCTTCCTCGACCGCGCCCACGATCGGCGACTTTGCATCCGCAGCCTGCGCAACCGCGGCAGCGACCGGGTGATGGCTCGACAGCGCGAGCCGGCCGGCGAGCGCAAAACTGTCGGGGGGAATGTCAGCCGCATTGGTCACATCGAGATCCGGCAGCGTCAGCGTGCCTGTTTTGTCGAAGATGACGTGATCCGCCTCGGCAAGACGCTCGATGGCGTCGCCGGAATTGAGCAGCACGCCGGCCTTGAACATCGCACCCGAGGCCACCGTCTGCACGGTCGGAATCGCCAGCCCCAGCGCACAGGGACAGGTGATGATCAGCACCGCAACGCCAGTTACGATGGCATCGTGCCAGCTCGCCCCCGCGATGACCCAGCCCAGAATGGTGATCAGCGCCGTCGCATGCACCACCGGCGCATAGAGACGCGAGGCACGGTCGGCGAGCCGCATGTAGCGCGAGCGCGCGGCAAGCGCGTTGTCGAGCAGCCGGGTGATCTCGGCGAGCAGCGTTGCTTCCGACGCAGCGGAAACCTGCACCCGCAAGCTGCCGGAGACGTTCATGGAGCCGGCATAAACAGGCGTGCCGTGCTCGGCCGTGACATAGAGCGTCTCGCCGGTGATCAGGCTCTGGTCGATCTCGGAGCGTCCCTCGATCACGGTACCGTCGACGGCGCAGCGCTCGCCGGGCCGCAAGAGCACGATGTCGCCGGGATGGATCGCCGCAACCGGTACCTGCGAGATCTCATCGGGCCCGACGAATTTTGCCGCCGTCTCCGCCTTGAGCGCGGCGAGATTGCCGGCGACCGCGCGGGTCCGCCGCCGCATGTTCTGGTCGAGGAAGCGGCCGACCAGAAGGAAGGTCAGCAGCATGATCGCCGCGTCGAAATAGGCGTGCTCGGCGTGATTGACGGTCTCGACCACGGACATGCCGAGCGCAAGGCACACGCCGATCGAGATCGGCACGTCCATATTGGTGGTCTTGTTCGACAGCGCCCGCCATGCCGAGCGGAAGAACGGCTGGCCGGCATAGGCCGCGGCCGGCAGCGCGATCAGCGCCGACAGCCAGTGAAAGAAGTCGCGCTGCTCGGGCAGCATGTCCGAGACGTTGCCCGACCACACCGGGATCGACAGCATCATCACGTTCATGGTGGCAAAGGCGGCAACGCCGAGACAACGCAGCAGGAAGCGCGATTCCGCCACTTCAGTCGCTTCCGCGCTCTCGGTCTCGTAAGGATAGGCCTTGTAGCCGAGCTCCTCGAGCCGGTCGATGAAACGGGCGGGATCGAGCGTGCCCTCCTTCCATTCCAGCGCGACGCGCCGGTCGGTGAGGTTCACCCGCGCCAGCGTAACGTCCGGAATCGCAGACAGGCCGCGTTCGATCTTGGCCATGCAGCCGGCGCAGTGAACGCCCTCGACTGCGAGGTCGATGTGCTGGAGGCCCGCGCCCGCGGTGCGGACGTAGTGGGAGAAATCGCGTGTCACCTGCATGGCGCGGCCTTCAGTTCAAGATGACGCGGTTGCGCGACAGGAACACGCGCTCACCTTTCGCGTCGCCCTCGATGACGAGATCCCACTGGCCGGGCGCGACGGCGGCGGCATTGCCACGATAGATGCCGATGCCGGCCTCCGCGAGCCCGACCGCGAGATCCGCGCGCTTGTCGGTCGGTCGTTCCAGGCGGCCTGCGAATTTCAATCCTGTCAACGGCTGGCCGCTTGCATCACGCGCCTCGACCTGAAGCACGGCGTTGCCGTCGGCGCGCCGCTCGATATGGGCGTTGACCTGCCATTTGCGTGAGGCCTGGTCCTGCGCCGCCGAGATCTCGCGGTCGTAGGCGAGACCCGCGGCATAGGGGCTGTCGACGTCGGTGCCGGGCAGCGTCGCAATCGCGAGCTTCATCATGGTGACGTTGACACCGATCACGACGCCGAAGAAGGCGACGAGGATCAGGAAGACCTTTGTTCCGGTCAGCGGCCTGGTTGCCATTGCAGTCTCCTGGTCTTACGGCGCGACGAAATTGTCTGTGGTGGACGCAGCCTCGCCGAGCCCGATATCGGTGACGTGGAAGCGAACCGGAATCGACTTCTCCGGATTGCCCTCGGCCGGCGCGGTGACGAGCAGGCGCAGCTCGCTGGTGGAGTCGCGGGGAATCACGATCATCGGGCGGTCCGGCGTCACGGAATCAGCACCGACGACATGGATCGTCGAATTGATCGGGCCATCGATATCGATCGCGATCACGCGATCATGTCCGCTCTTGTTCAAAAGCCGGGCGGTGTAGGCATTGCGAATCGATCCGTCGCTGAGCCTGACCGCGACCGGGTTGCGGTCATGCAGCACGTTGATGTCGAGCAGTGTGCGGGTCGCCAGCACGTAGATCATGATGCCGCCGACCGCCGCGATGATCGCGCTGTAAACTATGGTGCGCGGACGGACGATGCGGTAGATCGGCGCCTTGCCTTCCTGGCGGCGATGGATGTTGATGTCGTTGTCATAGGCGATCAGGCGATTTGGCCGGCCGATCTTGGTCATGACATTGTCGCAGGCGTCGATGCAGAGCCCGCACTGGATGCATTCGAGCTGCGGCCCGTTGCGGATGTCGATGCCGGTGGGGCAAACCGCGACGCATTGATAGCAGTCGATGCAATCGCCGACATGCTCGCCGAGCGCCCTGAGCTCCGCGGCCTTCTTCACCGAAGTGCGCTTCTCGCCGCGGTCGTAGCGATAGGTGACGTTGAGCGCCCATTCGTCGGTGAGCGCGGCCTGGATGCGCGGCCACGGGCACATATAGGTGCACACCTGCTCGCGCATGTAACCGGCGAGCACGAAGGTGGTCGCGGTCAGGATGCCGATCCAGATATAGGCGATGGCGGGCGCCTGGAAGGTCAGCAGCTGCTTCACAAGCGTCGGGGCATCGTTGAAATAGAGCACCCAGGCGCCGCCGGTCCACCAGGCGATCATCAGCCAGATGAAATTCTTCAGCGCGATCTCGGAGACGCGTCGGATCGTCAGCGCGCCGGCCGATTTGTCCTTCATCATGCGCTCACGGCGGTCGCCTTCGACGAAGCGCTCGACCGCGTAGAACAGATCGGTCCACACCGTCTGCGGGCAGAGATAGCCGCACCAGATGCGGCCGCCGACCGAGTTCATCAGGAACAGCGTCACCGCGGCGACGATCAGCAGCCCGGTGAAATAATAGACTTCCTGCGGCCACAGCTCGATGAAGAAGAAATAGAAGCGGCTGTTGGGAAGATCGATCAGCACGGCCTGGCTCGGGGCGCCGAGACCGCGGTTCCAACGAACGAAGGGCAGGAAGTAATAGACGCCGAGGCAGAACGCCATCAGGCCCCATTTGATCCGGCGGAAGGTGCCGTGGACGCTTTGGGGATAGACCTTCTTGCGAGCTGCGTAGAGCGGCCCGTAATCATCATCTGATGTGAGGTCTTTCGGGTTCACAGCCTTGTTCATCGCTCAAGTCGTCTCGGAAGGTGCGATTAAACCTAGACCCGACGTCGCTGGGTCCGTTGATCCAGCGCAAACGGGGGCGATTTTGTTCGCCCCCGCCTGCCGCTGATCGTCCCTTTTCGGGCTATTTTCCACCGCCCAGCGAATGGACATAGACCGCCATCGCCTTGATGGTGGCCGGATCGAGCCGCCCTTCCCACGCCGGCATGACGCCGGCACGGCCATTCGTGATGGTCTCGATCAGGGTCGCCTCGTCGGAGCCGTAGAGCCAGATCTTGTCGGTCAGGTTTGGCGCACCGAGCTCCTGGTTGCCCTTGCCGCCGTCACCGTGGCAGGCGACGCAATTGTCGGCGAAAATCTTCCCGCCCTTGGCAGCGTCGTAGCCGTTCCGGGTCGGCAGGCCCGCGAGCGAGCGGACATAATTGGCCACCGCGACGATCTCGTCCGGCTTCAGCACGCCGTCCTTGCCGAAGGCGAGCATCTGGCCCTCATGGGTCTTGGCGTGACCGGAGCGTGCGCCGAACTGGATGGTCTGCATGATCTGGTCGAGCGTGCCGCCCCACAGCCAATCGTCGTCATTCAGGTTCGGAAAGCCCTTGGCGCCGGCCGCGCCCGAGCCGTGGCACGGCGCGCAATTGTCGCCGAACACGGTCTTGCCCTTGGCGCGGGCGAGCGCCAGCAGGGCCGGATCCTTCTCGATGTCGGCCAGCGAGGCCGCGCCGAGCGCCACCATCTTGTCGCCCCTGATCTTGTCGAGGTTGGCGAGCTCGACCGCGACGTCGGCGCGCGATGAATAGCCGAGCACACCGCGCGTGTTGCCGGAGATCAGCGGCCAGGCCGGATAGACGATCCAGTAGCCGATCGCCCAGATGATGGTGAGATAGAACGTAATCACCCACCAGCGCGGCAGCGGCGTGTTGAGCTCCTTGATGCCATCCCACTCATGTCCGGTCGTGGACCTGCCGGTGACGGAATCGAATTCACCTTGATGATCGGTCATGATCTCTCACTCCTCCCGCAGCGGCAGGCGGGCTGCTTCGTCGAAGGCGGCCTTGTTGCGGGGCCAGAATGCGTAGGCAACGATCGCGAGAAAGATCGCGACGAAGACCGGCGTCCAGATCGTGGTCACGAGACTGGAGGCGAGATTGTCGAATGTCAGGATGGCTTTCATCGGTGATGCCTTCTCAGCGAAGATTGGCTTTCTCGTTGTAGAGCTTGAAGTCGACCAGCGTGCCGAGCATCTGCAAATAGGCGATCAGCGCGTCCATCTCGGTCGGCGTTCCGGTCTTGCCGTCGAAATTGCGCACGATGGCCTTGGCGTAGCGCTTGGTGAAGGCGTCAGTGCCGGCATTGTCAGGATCGGCCTGCGCCTTCATGTCCGCGGCCGCGTTGGCGATCTGGTCGTCGCTATAGGGAACGCCGACGGTCCGCAGCGTGCGCATATGATCGGCGATGGTCGACGGATCGACCTCCGTCGAGCTGAGGAACGGATAGCCGGGCATCACCGACTGCGGCACGATCGCGCGGGGATTGGTCAGATGGGTGACGTGCCAATCGTCGGAATATTTGGCGCCGACGCGGGCAAGGTCGGGACCGGTGCGCTTCGAGCCCCATTGGAACGGGTGGTCGAACATGCTCTCGGCGGCGAGCGAGAAGTGGCCGTAGCGCTCGACCTCGTCGCGCAGCGGGCGGATCATCTGCGAATGGCAGAGATAGCAGCCTTCGCGGACATAGACGTTGCGCCCGGCGAGCTCGAGCGGCGTGTAGGGCCTGACACCGTCGACCGCCTCGATCGTGCTCTTGAGGTAGAACAGCGGCGTGATTTCAACGAGACCACCGATCGCGATCACCAGCAGGATGCCGACGATCAGGATGATCGAGTTCTTTTCGAAGATTTGATGGCGTGTCCAGAACGACATGGGAAGCTCCTCACTCCGCCGGCTGAAGAGCGACGGGCATCTGGACTTCCTGCTCGCCGACACGAACGGTCATCCAGAGGTTATAGGCCATGATCAGCGAGCCGATCAGGAACAGCGCGCCGCCGGCGGCACGGATGATGTAGAAGGGATGCATCGCCTCGACGGTCTCGATGAAGGAATATTCGAGGAAGCCGAGCGAGGTGTAGGCGCGCCACATCAGGCCCTGGAGGATGCCGGACACCCACATCGCCGAGATGTAGAGCACGATGCCGAGGGTTGCGATCCAGAAGTGCCAGTTGACGAGCTTCAGGCTGTAGAGACCTTTGCGATTCCACGCCCACGGCACCAGGCAGTACAGCGCGCCGAAGGAGACGAAGCCGACCCAGCCGAGCGCACCGGAATGCACGTGGCCGATGGTCCAGTCGGTGTAGTGGCTGAGCGAGTTGACCACCTTGATCGACATCATCGGTCCCTCGAAGGTCGACATGCCGTAGAAGGCGACGGAGACCACCAGCATGCGCAGCACGGGGTCGGTCCGCAGCTTGTCCCAGGCGCCCGACAGCGTCATCAGGCCGTTGATCATGCCGCCCCAGGAGGGCATCCACAGCATGATCGAGAAGGTCATGCCGAGCGTCTGCGTCCAGTCCGGCAGCGCGGTGTAGTGCAGATGGTGCGGACCGGCCCAGATGTAGAGGAAGATCAGCGCCCAGAAATGGATGATCGAGAGCCGGTAGGAATAGATCGGCCGCTCCGCGCGCTTCGGAATGAAGTAGTACATGATGGCGAGGAAGCCGGCGGTGAGGAAGAAGCCCACCGCGTTATGGCCGTACCACCATTGGAACATCGCATCCTGGATGCCGCCCCAGGCGATGTAGGATTTTGAGCCGAGGATCGATACCGGCAGCGCGGGGTTGTTGCCGAGATGCAGAACCGCGATCGTCACGATGAAGGCGAGATAGAACCAGTTCGCGACGAAGATGTGCGGTTCCTTGCGCTTGATGATGGTGACGAGGAAGACCAGCAGATAGACCACCCAGACGATGGTCAGCCAGAGGTCGGAGTACCATTCCGGCTCCGCATATTCCTTGCCCTGCGTCACGCCGAGCAGATAGCCCGTGCCCGCGACCAGGATGAAGAAATTATAGCCGACGACGACGAACCAGGGCGCGAGATAACCCGCGAGCCGCGCACGGCAGCTCTTCTGCACCACGTAGAAGGAGGTTGCGAGCAGCACGTTGCCGCCGAAAGCGAAGATCACGGCGGAGGTGTGCAGCGGCCGCAGCCGGCCGAATTGAATCCAGGGCAGATCGAAGTTCAGTGCGGGCCAGGCCAGCTGGGATGCGATGATCAGCCCGACCAGGAAGCCGGCGATGCCCCAGAACATCGCCATGAAGGCGGAGAACTTGATCGGGCCCATGTTGTAGTTCGGCCGGCCGTTGATCTCCTCGGCGGGCAAGCT
This sequence comes from Bradyrhizobium sp. BR 10261, assembly GCF_019455395.1. Taxonomy (NCBI): domain Bacteria; kingdom Pseudomonadati; phylum Pseudomonadota; class Alphaproteobacteria; order Hyphomicrobiales; family Nitrobacteraceae; genus Bradyrhizobium; species Bradyrhizobium sp. BR 10261. The sequence continues at coordinate 241,446 of NZ_JACOFQ010000001.1, read as the reverse complement.
CGCCGGGCGGTCGTAGTAATTGTTGACGATGAAGAACACCGCGGCAAGGCTGCCAGCTGCTCCGAGCGCAGCGTGGAAGGCGAAGGGCGCGTCAAGCGCCTTGGCCGAAGCGATCACACAGAGGAACGCGGTGACTGCGAACACGACAGCCAAGCCGCTTTCACCGATGGTCATTGATTTGGAGATGGAGGGCTGGGGCATCGCGGATTCTCTCTGAAAGAACACGCTGCCAGAAACCACATTCACCCTCGCGGGGAATTGATTGAAATCAAGACTTGCCGTTCAGTTCTTCGGATCTGGCGGTCATTTTCGCGACAGCCCGGCATTTTTGGGCTCCTCGTCGATGGGCTCCCGCTGCCCCCTTCATCATTGCGAGCCAACGGGGCCGCGCTCGGCGCGGACCCGTTGGCTCGCAATGACGGAGGCCGGAACCCTACCGGCCAGCTTGAGCCACTCAGTCGCTCGCGGTCGCCTTCAGGGCGGCGATGACGTCCTCGCGCGCGATGATTCCGGCCAACTTCTGGGCGCTGTCGAGCACGATGATGCTGCGGATGCGGTGCTCGACCATGATCTGGAGCACGCGCGTCAGCCGCGTGTCGGGACTGACATAGATGAACTCCGGCGTCATGACATCGCCGACCTTGCGGCTCATCAGGTCGTGATAGCGCGGCAGCATCTGGCTCGGCGTGAAGGCAAAGCACTTCAGGATGTCGAATTTGGTGACGATGCCGACGACCTGTCCGTCGTCCTCCACGGGATAGGAGTTGAAATCGTCCTGCTCGAACATCTCGCTGAGCGCGAGCAGGTTGTGGTCACGCTGCACCGTTCTGACGTTGCGCGTCATGTAGCCGCCGGCGGTCTGCTCAAGGAATTTGTACACGGCACGTCCTCATCGATTTGTCGGTACGGCCTCGCCTTCAATGCGACAGCAGCACGCAGCGCGCGGATTGCGTGACCAGATATTCCGTGACGCCGCCGAGAATCAGCTCGCTGAAGCGGGAATGGCCGTAGGCCCCGGCGACGATCAGGCCGGCTCCGACGTCGCCGGCGATCCCCTCCAATCGCACGTCGGCCGTTTCGTTCCCCGCCTCCACCACGCGCGCCGTCGCCGTGACGCCGTGGCGGGCGAGCCAGGCGGCGACGTCGCTGACATGCTCGGCAACGACCGCACGATCTCCGTCCGCCTCGGGAATCTCGACGATGGTGACGTCCTTCGCCTTGCGCAGCATGGGCAGCGCGTCAGCCACCGCCCGCCGCGCCTCGGGCGTGTCCTTCCACGCCACGAGCACGCTGCGCAGATCGAGCCACTTGATCCCGTCAGGCACCACCAGCAGCGGCCGGCCGGCCTGCATCACCAGATCCTTGGGACTTGCGAGCGCAAAGGAATCGGAGAAGGCGGGGCTCTGTCCTCCGCTGACGACGATGTCGGCACAGCGCGCCTGCGCTGCGACGAATCGTGCGGGGAAGTCCGTGGCGCTGCGCCATTCCACCCGTCCGCCGCGGGCCTTGGTCGCGGCGCGGAATTGCGTCTCCAGGTCGGCAAGGCGCCCCTTGATGGAGGTTTCCTCCTGATCGATAAATCGCTGAGCTGCGATGCCATCCGTGAAATAAAGTGGCGGGGCGAACCGCGCCGCGGCGACCCCGACGATCGCCGCCTCGAATCGTTCGGCAAGCTCGCCGGCGACCTGAAGGCGCGCATCGTTGGGCTGGCCGAGCGCCAGGCTGACCATCACCGTCGCGTATGTCATCGGAAGCCTCCAGTGCAATCTGTTTGGTGAAAATGTACGCCCCGCCTGAATCCCGGAGATGAGATAGATCAAGAGCGCTCCGCCTCCACCCACCGACCGGCGACGGAACTTGCCTCCGAGCCGGGCTTGGGCGACATTGCGGCAGCGGTAACGGCATCGGGTGCCACCGCATCAGGATCAGGAGCATTGCTTGTCGCCGACCCGCGTAACGCATCCTCAAGATGACGGCCGGGGCGAGCATTTCCGCGTCCGGATCGAGGGATTCGGCGTCGGCACCTGGGATCTCGACCTCAAGACGATGGAATGGGAATGGTCCGACACGTCCAGGGCCCTGCTCGGCGTCTCGGCAGACCAGCCGGAGACCTACGAGCTCTTCCTGTCGCGTCTGGAGCCGAAGGATCGTGAGCGGGTCGAGAGTGCGATCCGGCGCGTCTCCGAGCGCGGCGGCGGCCTCGATGTGTCCTTCAGAGTCGCCGGGGCCATAGGCGGGGAAAAATGGATCAGGGCCCGCGCCGGCCTGATTCGCGATGAGGCAGGCGCCGCCCGTCATCTCAGCGGCATCTTCCTGGACATCGACGAGGAGAAGCACGTCGAGGAAGCGCTGCGCACGCGCGAGACCCACCTCCGCTCCATCCTCCACACCATTCCCGACGCCATGATCGTCATCGACGGTCGCGGCATCATACAGCTGTTCTCGACGGCGGCCGAGCGCCTGTTCGGCTGGTCGGAGCAGGAGGCGATCGGCCAGAACGTCAGCATCCTGATGCCGGAGCCGGATCGCTCCCGCCATGACGGCTATATCGCGCGCTACCGCTCCACCCAGGACCCGCACATCATCGGCATCGGCCGCATCGTCACCGGCAAGCGGCGCGACGGCACCACCTTCCCGATGCATCTGTCGATCGGCGAGATGCAGTCCGGCGGCGAGCCCTATTTCACCGGCTTCGTCCGCGACCTCACCGAGCATCAGCAGACCCAGGCGCGGCTCCAGGAGTTGCAGTCCGAGCTCGTCCATGTTTCGCGACTGAGCGCGATGGGCGAGATGGCGTCCGCGCTGGCTCACGAACTGAATCAGCCGCTAGCCGCGATCAGCAACTACATGAAGGGATCGCGGCGACTGCTCGCCGGCAGCGCAGATCCGAATCTGGCGAAGATCGAAAGCGCACTGGATCGCGCCGCCGAGCAGGCCGTACGTGCGGGCCAGATCATTCGCCGCCTTCGCGATTTCGTCGCACGCGGTGAGTCCGAAAAGCGGGTGGAAAGCCTCTCCAAGCTGATCGAGGAAGCCGGCGCGCTCGGGCTCGCCGGTGCGCGCGAACAGAACGTCCAGCTTCGGTTCAGTCTGGATCAGAATGCCGATCTCGTCCTCGCCGACCGGGTCCAGATCCAGCAGGTCCTGGTCAATCTGTTCCGCAACGCGCTGGAGGCGATGGCGCAGTCGCCGCGACGGGAGCTCGTCGTCACCAACGCCCGTGTCGGTGACGACATGATCGAGATCGAGGTTTCCGACACCGGCTCCGGCTTCCAGGACGACGTCATTCCGAATCTGTTTCAGACCTTCTTCACCACCAAGGAAACCGGTATGGGGGTGGGACTGTCGATCAGCCGCTCGATCATCGAGGCTCATGGCGGGCGCATGTGGGCCGAGAGCAACGCATCGGGCGGCGCGACATTCCGCTTCACTCTGCCTGCAGCCGACGAGAGCTGAACCATGACGACCAACGGAATTGTCTACGTGATCGACGACGACGAAGCGATGCGCGATTCGCTGAATTTTCTGCTCGATTCATCGGGTTACAGCGTAACCCTGTTCGATGACGCGCAACGCTTCCTCGATGCCCTCCCCGGCCTCGCGTTCGGTTGTGTCCTCTCCGACGTGCGCATGCCTGGCATCGACGGCATCGAGCTCTTGAAGCTGATGAAGGCGCAGCACTCGCCGTTTCCGATCCTGATCATGACCGGCCACGGCGACGTGCCGCTTGCGGTCGAGGCGATGAAGTTGGGGGCCGTCGACTTCCTGGAAAAGCCGTTCGAGGACGACCGCCTCGTCTCGATGATCGACTCGGCTATCCAGCAGGCCGAGCCCGCCGCCAAGAACGAAGCCATATCCCAGGACATCGCCGCCCGCGTCGCATCCCTCAGTCCGCGCGAGCGCCAGGTCATGGAAGGACTGGTCGCCGGCCTGTCGAACAAGCTGATCGCCCGCGAATACGACATCAGCCCGCGCACCATCGAGGTGTACCGGGCCAATGTCATGACCAAGATGCAGGCGGGCAGCCTCTCGGAGCTGGTCCGGCTGGCAATGCGCGCCGGCTTGCTGAAGGATTGAGGCAAGGCGGCTTGAGGCAAGTCAAGGCGGTTGCCTCGGCCTGTGCTAGCCAATTCCAATGATCGAAATCGGCTCGCACCATGCGCGGCTCCCCATGGCGTCATCGGTAAAGCCCACCGTCTACGTGGTCGACGACGATGACGCCGTGCTCGGATCCCTGCGGTTTCTGCTGGAAACCGACGGCTTTGCCGTGCGGACGTTCAGGAACGCCACGGCGCTGCTCAACGCGACGAGCCCGTCCGGCGCGGACTGCTACGTGATCGACTACAAGATGCCCGACATCAACGGCATCGAGCTCGCCGGCCGCTTGCACCAGTCCGACCGCGACACGCCGGTGATCCTGATCACCGGCTATCCCGACAGCAATATCTCGGCTCGGGCAAAGGCAGCAGGCGTGAAAGACGTGATCTTGAAGCCGCTTCTCGACGAGAATTTGGTCAAAGGCATCCGTCACGCCATCCAGGCCCGCCGCCGGAATTGACCTACGGGACTCTACGTAGGTCCCGTAGCCCGGATGAAGCGCAGCGCAATCCGGGAGTCCGATTGCGGAGGCAACCCCGGATTTCGCTTCGCTCCATCCGGGCTACGAATTGAATTCCACGACCTACGGGAATCTACGTAAGGGGCGCTCCTTAAGATATCTCGCGAAATTTTCGAAGCACCCGATACCGCGTATCAAGGCGCCATCACAACGGAGATGGCGCAAATGCTGACGCAGACCCTCAACACCCAGGCGATCAACACCCAAATCGGTGGCAGGGTTGCCCCTGTTCATCCCGTCTCCGACCAGTTCGGCGCCATCACTGGTCATGTCGGCCTGGTCGCCACCGAGTTCTCCTACCGCAAGGACGAGGAGATCTACGGCGAGGACGAGCCTGCTGAATATGTCTACCAGGTCGTCTCCGGCGCGGTCCGCACCTACAAGCTGCTCTCGGACGGCCGCCGCCAGATCGGCGCCTTCCATCTTCCCGGCGACGTGTTCGGCCTCGAATCCGGCGCCAGCCATCGCCTCGCTGCCGAAGCCATTATCGACACCGAGGTGCGTCTGGTGAAGCGCGTCAGCCTCGAAAAGGCCGCCGGCACCGACGTGCAGGTCGCCCGCAAGCTCTGGGCCATGACCGCCGGCGAGCTGCGCCACGCCGAAGACCACATGCTGCTCTTGGGCCGCAAGACCGCGATGGAGCGGGTTGCGACCTTCCTGCTCGAAATGGACCGCCGCCTTGCCGTTGCCGGGATGATGGCACTGCCGATGTGCCGCCGCGACATCGGCGACTATCTCGGCCTCACGCTCGAGACCGTGTCGCGCGCGCTGTCGCAACTGCACGCCCAAGGCATTCTCGGTTTCTCCGGCGCCCGCCAGATCGTGCTGCGCAACCGCCAGCGCCTGCACAATCTCAACGCCTGATCTTTTCGTCCTCCCTACCACCTATGGCCGGCTGATGTCGTTCAGCCGGCCATTTCTTTTGCCGTAATGCCAGTGCGCCGGGTCTCCGGCATCACGAAGAGGATCAGCAAGAGCCCTGTCGCTGCGATGCTCGCCAGCCCTAAGAATGCAGTGGCATTGCCGAACATGTCGCTGACATAGCCGCCAAGTGCGGTGCTCAAGGACGCACCGAGCCCGGTCGCCGTGCCGACAATGCCCTGCGCGAGATTGAAGTGCCCGCTTCCGAACGCGACGTCGGCCACAACAAGCGGAATCATCACTGCGAACACCGCCGCGGTGATGCCGTCGAACACCTGCACCGCTACCAACAGATAGGGATCGCGCACGGTCGCAAACAGAAGACCACGGATCGCCAGCGCGCCGAACCCGATCAGCAACAGCGGACGCCGTCCCCACGCCTGCGCCTTGCGTCCGACGGTCGGCGACAGCAGCGCCACGATCGCCTGCGGCACGACGATGCAGAAGGCCACCAGCACCGTCGCCCACTGGCTCGACCGCGCCGTCACGGCGCTCGCCATCAGCGGCATCATCGAGGCATTGGCGAGCTGCAGCAACAATACGCTCAGCGCAAAGACGATCAGCGGCCGTTGCCGGATCAGATGCCAGATATTGGTATCGCCGGGCTCCGGCGCCTCGCGCGGCATCTCGCCGTGACAGCGCGCGATGTCCACTTCCTCCTCGCGGATGCGCGACAGCGCGATCAGTGTCGGGATCGCGAGCAGGAAGGTGACCAGGAACACCGAACGGCTCGAGAGAAGATAGCCGGCCGTGCCCATCACGGCGGCAGCGACGCCGTTGCCGAGCGAGGCAAAGCGCGCATTGCGGCCGAGCCGTTCGCCGATCTTGAGCGGGCCGACCAGGCCAAGGCTGATCGCCGCGATCGCCGGTCCCAGCACGCAGCTCGCCGCCGCATGCAGCGTCGCCGCCGTCACCACCACGGGGAAGATCGGCATCGCCGCATAAGCGAGCGCACAAAAGCCGATGGTGGCGATCGCGAGCGCTGCGACCAGTCGTTCTGATTTCGCAGCATCAATGATGGCGCCGCCCGGCATCTGGCCGATCAGCGCGACGATGCCGCCGATCGACAGCACGAAGCCGATCTCGACCTGCGTCCACTTCTGTGTTGTCAGATAGACCGCGATGAAGGGGCCGAAGCCGGTCTGCACGTCGGCGAGGAAGAAGATGAACCAGTCGAGACCACGCAGGCTTCGTTGCGACGGCGCCGGAATAGCCGCAAGGACGGGTGCGACGACGTTGTCCTGTTCAACGCGTCCTTCGCGATTTGCATGATCCGGCTTCCTCGACAGTAGCACAGGTGGTCAGCCCTCCCCCCTCCTCACTGGATAGCCTGCAGCGGTTGAAGACTGCCGGACGCCCCGAGCACGACCATCGGCGTATCCTCCTTATATTCCGGTGCAGCCGCGACCTGCGCTTTGGTCAATTCCAAGGTGATGCTGTCTTTCTTGTTGGCAATCTTGCCAAAGCGCAGTGCATTCCAGTCCACCACGATCTTGCGGCTGCCGACGCCGAGGAAGCCGCCGAAATCGATCACGGCCGCGCGGACATGTCCCTCGCGATCGACGATGACATCGACAATACGCCCCATGTCCTCATCCGCCGCACTGCGCACGTCACGCCCGAGCACGCCATGGGCGTCGCTGGCACCGATGATGGTCACCGACGGCGGCGGCACCGCATCCTTCGGGGTGACGGGCACAACCGAAGCCGGCGGCGGTGCGTTCGTCTCGGTCGGAGCTGCATTGGCAGAGGCGGGCAATTCTTCCGCGGCACGCGATACGGCAACCGTCAATCCCGCGACGATCGCGATGCTCAGAACCAACCATCCGGCGGTACGCATGACACCCTCCTTGCCGCGGCCGCTAATGCGCCAGCACGATCGACACCTGGATCCGGCCGCGCGTGCGCAGCACCTCCAGCGCCACGTCGTGACCGTGGCGGCTGACGCGCAGATCCACGCTGGATTCGCCCAGGCGCAGATCGCGCAGGATGACCTCGTTCAGAAATGCCGGCAGATGCGGATTACGCAGCCGGATCTCGCACCGCGCGACGTCGAACTCGAGGCCGAGAGCTGCCTCCAGCAGCGTGAACGGCGTCGCGCTGGCCCAGGCCTGCGGCGCGCAGGCAACCGGATAGAGCGTCGGGCCGCGCCGCTTCTCGCGGCGGAAGCCGCAGAACAATTCCGGCAATCGTCGCAGATCCATATAGGCCGCGGCGTCGAACAGGCCCTTGAAGACGTGCGCGACCGAGTGCTTGAGGCCGTAATGGGCGAGGCCCAGCGCAATCAGTGCGTTGTCGTGCGGCCAGATCGATCCATCGTGATAGGACATCGGATTGTAGCGGACTTCGCCGCGCGCGACGGTGCGGATGCCCCAGCCCGAGAAGAAATGCGGGCGCATCAGATCGGCGGCCACGAGCCGGGCGCGGTCCTCGCGGACCATGCCGCTGAACAGCACCTGCCCGGCATTCGAGGTGCGGACCTCGCAGCGCCGCTTCTGACCGTCCAGCGCGACAGCATAGGTACCAAGCTCCTCGCACCAAAACGCCGCCTCGAAACGTTCGGCGAGCGCCTTGGCCTCCGCCTCGAGCTTGCTGGCGAGATCGGGCTTGCCCAGCGTCCGTGCGCACCGCGCGGCGAGCTGCTTGGCCATAAAGACGTAGCCCTGGACTTCGGCGAGCGCGATATTGCCCTCCGCGAGCTTGCCGTCGGCGTGGAAGATCGCGTCGTAGGAATCCTTCCAGCCCTGGTTGGCGAGCCCCTTTTCGGTCGCGCGCTGGTACTCGACAAAGCCGTCCTGATCAGGATCGCCGGGACCGTCGATCCAGGCAAGCCCGGCCTCGATCGCGGGCCACAGCTCGACCAGCGTGTTCTCATCGCCGGTCCGCTCGAAATAGCGGCCGGCAAGCAGGACGAACAACGCCGTCGAATCCACGCTGCCGTAATATTGCGAGAACGGCACCTCGCGCAGCGCCGCCATCTCGCCGCCGCGCATCTCGTGCAGGATCTTTCCGGGTGCGGCGTCGGCGAGCGGGTCGACCGCCTTGGCCTGGAAATGCGCAAGCCGCCGCAGCACGCCCTTGGCCACCCGCGGATCGACCCACAGCATCTGCAGCGCCGTGATCAGGCCGTCGCGGCCGAACGTGGTCGAATACCAGGGAATGCCGGCATAGGGATAGCGCCCCTGCGGCGTCTCCGTCATCAGCATGTTGAGGTCGGCCATGGCCTGGCACAGCACCTCGTTGAAGATGTTGTTGGAGGTCTCGATGCTGGTCGCGCCGATTGCCGATTGCCGCATCTCGCGGCGATGCGCCAGCAGGCCCCGGAAGAAGCGCGCCGGCTTCTCCGCGAGCGGCCGGTTGCACGACACGGCCACGAACAGCGATTTGGCTTCGTGCGGATCGAGCTCGAGCTGCCAGGTCGCGGCATTGACCGAGAGCCGCGTCGGTCGCGGATCGAAATGCAGGCCGGTGATGCGCTCGGCTTCGTCGAGGCCGCGATATTCGAACAGCACGTCGGTCGGTCCGAGCAGCCTGCTGGTGCCGGTCCCCCGGCGCGGCCGCCGCTCGCCGCGCACTTCAAACAGATCGGCAAAATCATTGTCGAACAGCAGCGTCAGCTCGAAGCTGGCGCGCTGCTCGCCGTGGTTCTGCAGTCCGATGCGCTGATACGCCGTACCGCGCCACAGGAAGATGGTGCGCACGATGTGCAGCAGGTCCTTTTGAAGAACGATGCGGCCCTGGCGATAGATATCGGGGTTGGTGAGGTCGACCGTCAGACCCGAATTGTCGTCGCGCAGGTTCGAGCCGAGCAGCAGCGGCTGGAGATCGTCGAGCACCAGCTCCAGCCGCGCCAGATAACGCGTGTCGCAGTTGAACAGGCCGTCCGGCCCGCCGGCCGAGGCGCCGATGTCGCCATGGCTGTCCAGCACGATGAAGGTGTCGTCGTGCTTGAGCGAGCGACGGGGCCGCGCGGCGGGCCCCGTCATTGGAATGTAGAACGGCTGCTCGGCAACGGCCTCTATCGTCTGCGAGGCCGAGCTGATCCTGGTTGCGGCTTCGACTGCCATGAGCTGCTCCCCTGCTGCCAGTGTTTCGAACGCGACCAACGCAAACGCAACTGTTGGGTTTACGCGGCGAACTTCGCGAGCCGGCTCATTTCCTGCGTCACCAGCTCGCGGTACGGACCATGCCCCTGCATCAGCCGGTCGGGCGCTCCGTCCTCGATGATCTTGCCGTTCCTGAGCACGACGACGCGGTCGAAATTGCGCAGCGTCGCGAGGCGATGCGCAATCGCGATCACGGTGCGGCCGCGCATCAGGCGCGACAGCGCCTCGCGGATCGCCTCCTCGGATTCGCTGTCGAGCGCGGCGGTGGCCTCATCCAGCAGCAGGATCGGCGCGTCCTTCACGAAGGCGCGCGCGATCGCGATGCGCTGGCGCTGGCCGCCGGACATTTTGACGCCGCGGTCGCCGACCATGGTGTCGAGACCGTCGGGCAGGCTGTCGATGAAATCGCAGCGCGCTGCGATCGCGGCGCGCAGCACCTCGTCGTCAGTCGCGTTCGGCCGGCCGTAGCGGATGTTCTCGCGGATCGAGCGATGAAACAGCGAGATGTCCTGCGGTACCACCGAGATCGCCTCGCGCAGGCTCTGCTGCGTGACCTTGGAGATGTCCTGGCCATCGATGGTGATGCTGCCCTCGTCGACGTCGTAGAAGCGTTGCAGCAGCGTGAACAGGGTGGACTTGCCGCCGCCGGACTGCCCGACCAGGCCGACGCGCTGACCGGGCTGCAGCCGCAGGCTGAAGCGCTCGAAGATCTTCTCAGCCCCCGGATAGCCGAAGGTGACATTGTTGAACGCGATCGCGGCACCGCTCTTGACCAGGGGCTCGGCCTCGGGGTGATCGCGCAGCTCGTGCGGCACCAACAGCGTCGCGATCGCCTCGGTCAGGCGCGCGACGTGCTGGGTGACATCGACCAGCGCGACGGCAAGATCGCGGGTCGCGCTCAGGATGGAGATACCGAGGGTACAGACCAGCACGACGTCGCCGGTGGTCGCCTCGCCCTGCTGCCAGAGCGTAACCGCCCAGGCCATCAGGGTGATCGTCAGGATCACGGTCACGGCGGCATGCAGCAGCCGCAGCTTCTCCAGATAGCGCAGGCTGCGTCCGCGCGCATTGACTTCCCGGCTCACCGTGGCGTCGAACCGCTCATGCTCGTGGCCGATGCCGCAGAAGGCGCGGACCAGCGGCATATTGCTGATAACGTCGATCATCTCGCCGTCGACGGCGGCGGCCTTGTCGGCGAAGTCGTCATGCAACGGCTTGCCGGCCGCGGCCAGGCGGAACATCGCCAGCACCATGCCGCCGGCGATCACGGTCAGGCCCGCCGCCATATAGGGACTTACGGTTCCGATCAGCCCGATTGCCGCAATTGTGGCAATGCACGGCGGCAACACATTCCAGACGAACATGTTCTCGACCGTGAACACCGCATTGGACGTGGCGGTGATACGGCTCGTCAGCATGCCCGGCATGCGGTCCAGGAAGTAACTCGGCGCATGCCCGGTCAGATGACGAAAGATGTCACGGCGCAAATCGCCGGTGACACGGACGAAGGTAAAGCTCGCCGTCCAGCTGGCGATCCGCCACAGGAAATTGTCGGCGGCGATCAGTGACATGAGCAGAATGAATGCCAGCCATACGCTACCGCCATGTGAAGTTCCTGCCGACAAGGCGTCGACGAGAGATTTGACGCCGTACTGCGTGCCCACCGAGCAGGCAACGGCTGCCACCACAGCGGTCAGGATCACAAGATGCGACGCCAGTCGTCGCCGCAGATAGCGCAAGACAAAGGCAAATGGCCTGCGCGCGTATCCAGAAAGATGATCCATGAGACCCCGTCGTGATGATTTCAATTGTTCTGGCTGGTCGATTGAACAACGACCAGTTCGCCTCGGTTCCCGGGCAACGTCATCACGACATGCGGATGCGGACGATCTGCGAAGAGGAGATGGCAGCATCGAGACATTTCGCGATGTGTCGAATAAGTAACGTTTGTTGAGAGGAACTTCGCAACTGCGGGAACGTTCCCTTGTTGGCATGCCGGTGCCGATACACGGCGGGGGTTCCAACGTTCCACATGATCGCAGAGGAGATGGTGAGATGCGCATCGCGCAGGTAGCTCCGTTGACGGAGGCTGTTCCACCCAAGCTGTATGGCGGCACCGAGCGGGTGGTGCATTGGTTGACGGAAGAGTTGGTGGCCCTTGGACACGACGTCACCCTGTTCGCCAGCGGCGATTCGCAGACGTCGGCGAAGCTCGACGCATTATGGCCGCGGGCGCTTCGCCTCGACGGTTCCGTGCGGGATCCCAACGCACTGCACATGGTGCTGCTGGAGCGCGTGCGGCAGAAATGTGACGACGAGGAGTTCGACTTCCTCCATTTCCATCTCGACTATTATCCGTGGTCGCTGTTCCACCGGCAGCCGACGCCGTTCCTCACCACGCTGCATGGCCGGCTCGACCTGCCGGAGCATCAGCCGGTGTTCAATACTTTCTCCAAGATGCCGGTCATCTCGATCTCGAACGCGCAGCGGCGGCCGGTGCCGCAGGCGAACTGGGTCACCACCATCCACCACGGCCTGCCCGAGACCCTGCTGGTGCCGAAGCCGGCGAAACAGGAATATCTCGCCGTGCTCGGCCGCATCGCGCCGGAGAAGGGCGTCGACCGCGCCATCAAGATCGCGATGCATTGCGGCATCCCGCTGAAGATCGCAGCCAAGGTCGATCGCGCCGACCAGGATTATTATGACGAGCTGATCAAGCCGATGATTGCAGGCAATCCGCTGGTGGATTTCATCGGCGAGATCAGCGATCACGAGAAATCGGACTTTTTGAGCGGCGCGCTCGGCCTGTTGCTGCCGATCGACTGGCCGGAGCCGTTTGGCCTGGTGATGATCGAAGCCATGGCCTGCGGCACACCGGTGATTGCCTTCAACCGCGGCTCGGTGCCTGAAATCATCGATGAGGGCCTCACCGGCTTCGTCGTCGAGGACGTCCTCAGCGCCGCAGGTGTCGTGAATCGCCTCGCCCAGCTTGATCGCGCCGCCATCCGCAAGCAGTTCGAGAAACGCTTTACCGCGCGGCGGATGGCGCTCGACTATCTCGCCGCCTACCGCAGCCTGACCGAAGAACAGGCGCCACGCATCAAGCTGGTGAGCAGCGCGGAGTAAAGGGCGCCCTCACCTCAAGGCACACTGCCTTGCCGTCTCTGGAATACTGGATCGCCCGGTCCCAGTGCGCAATTGCGCACTGGCCGGGCGATCACAGCGAGTCTGTGGCGATGCCGGAGGGCGCGGCACCACCGCCCCTACTCCACCACGACGGCGGCTAGTGCATCCCCAGCACCCGCGGCAACCACAGCGTCAAATCGGGCCAATAGGTCACGATGACGAGGAAGCCGAGCATGGTGAGCAGCCACGGCATCACCGCGACAGCGAGGTCGGTGATGCGCATTCGGGCTATCATCGAGGCCACGTACAGGTTCAGGCCGACAGGCGGATGGCAGAGGCCGACCTCCATGTTGACGTCCATGACGATGCCGAAATGCACGAGATCGATGCCGAGCTTCTTGGCGGCCGGCGCCAGGATCGGCGCCATGATCAGGATGATCGAGTTCGGCTCCATGAAGTTGCCGGCGAGCAGCAGCAGCACGTTGACGACGAGCAGGAAGCCGACCCAGCCGAGGTTCTGCGCCGCGATCCAGTCGGCGAGCGTGGCCGGCAAATTCTCGTTGGAGAGCACGAAGGAGAACAGCACCGCATTGGTGACGATATAGAGCAGCATCGCGCTGGTATTGGCGGCGCGCAGCAGCACGCGCGGCACGTCCGATATCCTGATCGCCTTGTAGACGAACACGGCGATGATAAAGGAATAGACCGCGGCCATTGCGGCGGCCTCGGTGGCGGTGAACAGGCCGCTATAGATGCCGCCGATGATGATGACGACCAGCATCAAGCCCCAAATGCTCTCGCGGAAGGTGCGAACCGTCTCGCCCCAGCTCGCCTTGGCCAAGCGCGGATAGTCGCGACTGCGCGCCAGCCACCAGGTGACTATGCAGAGCATGGTGGTCAGGAAGATGCCGGGCAGCAGGCCGGCAACGAACAGCGCGCCGATCGAGGTGTTGGTCGAAACGGCGTAAACAATCTTCGGGATCGAGGGCAGCATCAGGATGCCGAGCGACCCGGCCACCGTGATAATGCCGGCGCCGAAGCGCATGGGATAGCCGTGGCGGACCATCTCCGGCAGCACGATGGCGCCGATCGCGGCGACGGTCGCGACGCTGGAGCCGCAGACCAGCGCGAACATCGCGCAGGCGACGATGCCGGCAAGGCCGAGACCGCCGTGCCAGTGCCCGATCAGCGAGGTCGCGAAGTTGATCATGCGGCGCGCGACGCCGCCATGGGTGAGGAAATTGCCGGCGAGGATGAAGAACGGGATCGCCATGATCTCGAAGCCTTCGATGCCGGTGAAGAGCTTCATCGAGACGGCTTCGATCGGCACCGCGGTCAACGTGAACAGGAACGTCATCACGGTGAGGCCGAGCGCGATCGAGACCGGAATGCCCGTCAGCATCAGCGCGATCAGCAGCGCGAACACGGTCGCGGCGCGCATCCAGTGCGGCAGCACGATGAAGCCGGTCTTTTCGCCAAGGCACAGCGCGAAGATCAGGATCGGCGCCATGATCAGGATGACGCCAAGCGGCGAAACCTTTCGCGCAGCAGCTTTCGTTGCCGCACCGGCAGGCTGCGGATGCAGCGCCGGCGAGACGTCGGCTTCCACGCCCTCGACATGGGTCTCGTCATGATGCGGCAACTCGCCGGTCCAGTAATAGAACCAGGAGACCTGCAGGAAGCGGAAGCACATCAGGCCGGAGCCGAGCGGGATCGCCAGATAAACGAACCACATCGGCGCTTCCAGGTCGTTGGACTGCTGCCCGGTGTGGAACATCTCGCCGACAAAGGAGGCGCCGAAGGCGGCGATCATGCCGGTGAACAGCGCCCCGCACAGCAGCGAGAACAGGATGACGTGCTTGCGCGAATGCTCCGGCAGCCGGTTGACGAGCAGGTCGACGCCGACATGGATGCCGGTGCGCACGCCATAGGCCGCGCCGAACTTCGCCATCCAGATGAACATGTAGATGCAGAGTTCCTGCGCCCAGGACAGATCGAGCTCGGACATGAAGGTGAACACCGCCATCGACGCCGATGCGAGCCACGTCATTCCATGCGCCGCCGCCCAGCGCGACAGGTTGATCGATTCGCCCGCACCGTAACGGTGCACGACGGCGATGAAGATCAGTCCGGTTGCAGCCGCAATGAGCGTCGCGATCAACCATTCTTCGAGATGATTGAGCAGCTGGTTGAGCACGCGCAGCAAATCAAAGCCCCCCTGTCGATACGAAACGGTCGGGAGCGCACTCACTCCCGACCGTTGGTATAGTCTTGCCGGAAACCGCGTCAGTTCATCTTGACGTCGAGTTCCTTGGCGACGAGATCGAGCACTTCCTGCCCGACCCGGCCCTTGGCCCATTTATAGGTCGGTTGCATCGCCTCCTGCCATGCCTTGCGGTCGGCATCGCTGAGATAATGCAGCGTGGTCTTGCCGCTCTTCTTGATCTCGGCCAGCGCGTCCTCGTTCTCCTGGTGCGCGATCTGGTTGGTGTAGTCGGTCGCATCCGCCATCGCCTTCTCGAGCTGGGTGCGGATGTCGGGCGGCAGGCCGGACCAGAATTTCGAATTGACGATCACTGCGTATTGCAGATGCGCGTGATAGGACACGGTGATGTCCTTCTGCACTTCATAGAACTTCTGCGTCAGATAGTTCGACGCGGTGTTCTCGCAGCCGTCGACCACGCCGGTCTGAAGCGCCTGGTACACTTCGGAGAACGCCATGATCTGCGGGATCGAACCCATCAGGCGGAAATACTGGTCGGCGATCTTGGATCCGGAGATGCGGAATTTGAGGCCCTTGAAATCCTCCGGCTTCATCAGCGGGCGATTCGACGACACCATGTGGAAGCCGTTGTCCCAGAAAGCGAGGCCGGTAATGCCTTTGGCCTCAAGCTTCTGGAACAGCCATTTGCCGACCGCGCCCTTCATCGCGTTCGAATAGGTCTCTTCGTCCTTGAATAGCCAGGGCAGATCCAGCGCCTCGAATTCCTTGATGCCCAGCGGCGCGAATTTCGCGGTCGAGGGTGCCAGCATCTGCACCGAGCCGAGCTGGAGCGCCTCGATCTCCTCCTTGTCCTTGTAGAGCGAGGAGTTCGGGTAGACTTCGATCCTGACCTTGCCGTCGGTATACTTCTCGGCAAGTTCCTTGAACTTCAGCGCGCCCTTGCCCTTCGGCGTATCATTGGCGACGACGTGGCTGAACTTGATGATGATCGGGCTCTGAGCTTCGGCGACCACAGGGGCCAAAGCGAGCGCGGCCGCGGCGACCGCAAAGAGCAGTTTGCGCATGAAGGACCTCCCCAACAACCCTAGAAGACCGGGTTCTTTTTTGTTTTGCAGATCGGTTTTGCCGGTCAGTAGTGGCAGCAATCGGCAAGCCGAACAACTAGACCTAAGCCCAATTTGCCGCAGCGAAACCATGCCGCAGTGAGGCTATCTTGCCTGCGGTCGCAGGCGCAACCCGGCGCGCGCTCCACGGACGGGAGCGAGCGCTTATGTCGCATCGCCGAAATGCTGTTAACCCTTGCGCTGGGCGACGATGAACAGCCGCCGGAACGGGAAGAGCGTCTGCCCCGCCGCATTCTTGGGATAGGCTTTCGCGACCCGCATCCCATAGGCGGCCTCGAACGCGGCCTTCTCGTTGCCCTCGAGCACGTCGAGATACCGCGTCAGCCAGGTGCCCTTGGTCCATTCCTTCACGGGATTTTCGCCCTCAAGGACCTGGAGATATTCGGTCTCCCAGATGTCGATGTTCTGCGACAGCGGCGCGAGCACATCATGATAGAAGGCCGGCCCCTCGACCGGCGGCGGCGTCACGAGATGCTCGACCTTGGACCGCCAGGGCCCGTCCATCGCGGTCTCGCCGATCAGGACATGCGACGGCGCCAGGAAATTGCGCGGCATCTGCACCGCAAGCATGCCGCCGGGCGCGACCTTCTCCATGACGGAGGGGAAGAGTGCCGCATGATTGGGCAGCCAGTGCAGTGCGGCATTGGAATAGACCACGTCATATTGTTTCGCGGGCCGCCAATGGCCGAGGTCTTCATGTGACCATTCCACGTCGGGCGCGGCCTTGCGCCCCGCAGCGACCATCTCGGCCGACCCCTCGACGCCGGTCACCGCTGCGGATGGCCAGCGCTCCTTGATCAGCTTGGTGACATTGCCGGCGCCGGCGCCAAGGTCAGCAACCGTGCGCGGGCCGACATCGGGAATGCGCATCAACAGGTCGACCGCGGGCCGGAGCCGATGGCCGGAGAACTTCAGATATTGCTGCGGATCCCAGACCATGGCCCAAGCCTTTTCTTTTTGGTGTTCCCTTCGAGATCGCCCTTGGTTACCACTGCTCGTCCCGCCCAGGCAATTCGGTAAGCGGCGCGGGATCGGCAGGAAACGAAAGCAAAAAGCAAGACCCCATCAAGAGAGCGAGTCACCATGGACCTCGGGCTGAAATCGAAAACCGCTGTCGTCACCGGAGCCAGCATCGGCATCGGCCGCGCCATCGCCAAGGGTCTCGCCGCCGAAGGCGTGCGCGTCGTCGGCGTGGCGCGCCGCACCGACCTGCTCGCCGATCTGGCAAGGGAGGTCGGCTCCGGCCTGATCACGCCGTTCGAGCAGGACGTCATGGCCAAGGACGCGGCCGAAAGGATTTCAGCCTTCGCGCTGAAGGAGCTCGGCCATGTCGACATCCTCATCAACAATGCCGGCGGCAGCCGTCCCCTGCCGGTCGACGCGCCCGACAGCAAATGGGACGAGGCGATCGCGCTCAACTTCACCAGCTACCGCCGCATCGCGCATGCGCTGCTGCCGCAGATGATCGAACGCAAATGGGGCCGCATCGTCAACGTTACCGGCAAGTCCGAGCCGGAAGGCCTCAACGCCGCCTTCGCGGCGAAAGCCGCCGTTCATGCCTGGGCCAAGGGCCTGTCGCGCGAAATCGGCGAGCACGGCATCACCGTCAACTGCATCCCGCCCGGCCGCATCATGAGCGAGCAGATCCGGCGCAACTATCCGCCTGAGTATCGCGAGCGTTTTGCCGAGGAAGAGATCCCGGTCGGCTATTGGGGCGAGCCGGAAGACCTCGCCGCACTCGCGGTGTTCCTGTCCTCGCCGATGGCGCGCTACATCACCGGAACGGTGATCCCGGTGGATGGGGGATTGAGACGGTATCAGTTTTGACTTCTCTCCCTCTCCCCGCTTGCGGGGAGAGGCAAGGTCACCCCGCGCTCTCTCAATAACAGGGTGGATACGGATAATATCCGCAGGCCCTGCGGTAGCCGTACGCACCGTAAGCCCCGGCAGCTCCAACCGCCGCCGCGCCGTAATAGGCGCGCCGATGCACTCTGCGGTTCACGCCCGCGACGCTCATCGGCGTCAGCGGTCGGCCCACTCTCGCTTCAGCTTGGTCGAGTGATACGGATGGAAGTGTTGAGGACGAAGTGTGCAGAGACAATGGTGCGGCGGTTGCCAGGGCCACTGCCACAGCCAGCCCAAGACGCCTGACGTTGAAGATCATGTTGTTTCCTCCAGTGCGAACGCTGATCCCGCCCAACGTGACGCGAGCCACGGCTCGACCTTTGATCAGGATCAACACCAGGCACGGATGTGAGGCAGAGGTACTGACGTGCCTCTGATCGGGCAACGCCCCCGCGTGGAGCGAACGAGCCCGCCACTTGCTTTCGCAAGGCGACCTTGCAAGCAAGCCGCGTCCTACACGATCGCAAAGTTCGATGGGTGCAATTGGCTGATCGCGGTGTCGACGAAATCGATCGACCCAGCGTTGGGCGCACTGCCCAGGGCAAGCAGGGTCCCGCCATGGCCATCGCTCCTCAGCGAGCTCATGATATCGGCCACGGAGTGATAATTGCCTGCGCCGTTTGCAAGATCGATGACACCGAGCGAGTCATAACCAAAGCCGGCAATCGTATCGATCTGGTTGCCGGAATTGACAGTGACGGTCAGGCCCGTGCTGTGATCAATGATGTCGACATGAGCCGGGCCATTGATGATCCAATGGCGCATTGGCATCCAGCACGACCCTCCAGATCTTCGCGACGATGTAGTCATGTTGGGTCTTGGCTGCGAACTTGCGGATCGTCATGTCTTCGATCATGCGCCGGCGCAACGGGCTCATTGCCTCGCCGGTCACGGGATGCTGCTGTCTTGAGTGAGGTTGTTGCAACTCCTCAATCTCAAGACAGGACGCCCCGTCGTGCTATCGGCTTGACCGCGCTGCCTGCCGCACCCGCCTACCGCGCGAGCGGTTTAGTCCTTTGGGCCATCGCGACAAAATTCGGCCCACGCGTCGATGTCGGGGATGAGGGGTAAACCGGACCTGACATTGACCGGGGCAAACCGACGCGATTGACCCTGAGCCGACTGTTCGGGGAGCACGCCGCGCAACGCACGCCGAACGAGCCGGACTCCACGTGACCATTCGCGTTGATCTACGCGGCGCGTTCCTTGTCTGACTGTTCCTCTACGGCGGTCGCGGTTTCCTCCAACTCCTTTTTGTAAGTACCTGCGAACCTCTCAATACTATCGGCCCACATCCTCAGCATTGAGACCTGAAAGCGCAAGATTGGGTTCAAGGCATTCACGCCGATTGCTGTCGCTGCCGCTATGCGTTTTTGTGGTTCGCGCGCGAACCGGTCTGAGTTAGTGGATTTGTCTGCCATGCTACTCGCTCCTTCTAGTGTCACTTGCCTGAAGCTAAGTGGCGCACCGTGGACTGCGTGCTTCTAAACGTTCGGCCAAAATTTGATCTACCGCGAGTCTCGCAGATCGGTCGTCATGCAATTCGTCGAGTTTTTTCAAGTAAGCGACCGCCGCTATTTGCAAGAGATCGAAATCATCTTCGCCGGCATCACGAAGGCCGGTATCACGAAGATTGACGACGTAGCGATAGAGGGCAGAGCGCCGAGTATCGTTCTCGCTGATGTCGTTGTGAAGCAGCAGGTAGTTCCGCCATGCGAACGCACAGGCGCCTTCTATGGTCTGAGAAGTCATGTGCACCTCCCAATCGGCAGAGAAAGACTGACGAACCGTTTCGTTCCGTGGATATCCCGGATGTAATATTGTTCCGTAGCTGCGCTGCAGGATGTTCTTGCAGACGGGCGGCGTCGATGCTGGCAGCGAGCAACTGTCGATAGCGTATTTCGTCAATGCGATTAGGTTCGAACCGCCATCGAGCGCACGCATTTCGAGCGGCGGGTGTGCCGAAATGATCGTGCGTGTGTTCCCCAGAAAAACGAGGCTGCGACGTGCGAGACTTCCGCTTCTGTGACAATCGCTGCAACCACCTGCAGATTGTACTTGGGGCCGCCGCTCAGTAGTCCAACCTGCATGGAAGCGTTGCGAAGCCTGGAGCTGGTCACGTTCGGGAACCATCCGAATGCGACCGGATTGGTTCGGCCATGACAGCCCCGCTTCGACCGACCAGTTCTGGAGCCGGACCAAAGCTCAACCAACGCAATTTCAGCTCGCCTCGTCAGACAACGCATTACATCGAATGCGGGCCGACCGACGGACCGTTGATGATCTTCGTCCACGGCTGGCCGAGCATCGGTCTGATGTGGCGCGCTCAGATGGATGCGTTCGCCGCCGACGGTTGGCATTGCGTCGCGCCTGATCTGCGCGGCTACGGCGAGTCTTCCACGCCTGCGGACAATGACGCCTACACCATCGAGAACGTCGTGGCAGACATGGCGGAACTGCATGACCACCTCGGCGGCAAGCCTGCGATCTGGATCGGTCACGACTGGGGCTGTGTTGTGGTTGGTGAACTCGCCGCGTATGAGCCCAAGCGCAGCCGCGGCGTCGTGCTGACCTCGCTCGCGTATCAACCCGACGGGCACGCCCTGCGCACGATCGTCCCACTGGTCGACCGAACGATTTACCCGGCCGACCAATATCCGGACGGCCAATGGGACTACTACCGTTACTACACGACGCACTTCGAGGCGGCCGTCGCCGACCTCGATGCAGACCTCGCAGCGTCACTGGCGTCGATCTTTCGGCCGGGCAACCCCGCTGCGACAGGCAAGCCTTCGCCGAACGCCACGGTTACGCGCAACGGAGGGCGCTTTGGCGCCGCACACCGCGCCCCGCCGACCGAACCTGACCCTGCTCTTTGGCCGCCGGGGGACTTCAACGTGCTGGTGCAGTCGTTCGGGGCTCACGGCTTCCGTCCATCCTGCGCGTGGTACCTGAACGACGATGCCAACATCGCCTACGCGCGCAAGGCACCCGATGGCGGCCGCCTGTCGCAACCGGTGTTGTTCGTTAACGGCGACTTCGATCAAATCTGCAGCATCACCGGAAATCACCAAGGTGACCCGATGCGCGCGGCCTGCCCGGACCTTACCGTAGTGAGTTTGCCCGCCGGGCATTGGCTGCCGCTGGAACGCAAGGCAGAACTCATAGAGGCTATCCGCAGCTGGCTTCAGTGTAAAAAGCTTTGATGGCGGCTGTCGTGCCGGTGTTTTGCCCGACGTGTCAACGTCGACGCGATTCAAGGTGTCGTCGCGTCCACATCTGAAAAAGCCCTTGTCCTCCAAGGGCCCTTCTACTGTGCATGGGGTTGTTTTCGAGTTTGTGCGATTGGCGGTGAAGCAGGCCGTGCTTCAGGGCGCCTTTTGCGCGATCGGCTGGCTGACGACGGTTGCCGTATCGAGCGGCTCGCATGTGATCGTGCGCCGCAGCTTCGGTGGACCTGCCCAGCCCGCAGACCCGCTCACAGGCATGAACGTATTCCCTTGTGGGGCGAGAATGATCGGCTCCGACTTCAGGCAGGCATCGGGAAACGCGATGGCGTGGCCCGCGCTCTTCGAGAAATGCCCGATCAGCATCTGCGAGGCCTGCATTCGCGCAGCCGGTGAGGCCCGCATCGAACGATCAGGCTCGAAGGCGCGATAGCACGGCCAGTCGGCATGACCGGGCGCAAACTCATAGGTGATCCTGCAAGCCGCCCCCGCCGATTTCACGAATGGCGCATCCGAAGGCGCCGCGGCGTCGCGTTCGAAGACCAGCGTCTGCAATGTCAGCGCTTCCGTCGTCGCATCCGGCGAGACCGGTTTGTCGGGGTCGATTGCGATTTCACCGCGCGAGAACACCAGCTTCGTCTTGGGCTGAGCATCCCGGGTCTCCAGCACCATCACGGGCCGTGAGGCCCAGGAGCGATCCAGATCTAGGTCCTTGGCACCCATCGTCAGCCGGACAGTACCGACGGCGGGATTGTCCTTGGCGAAATCGATCGTCCGGAGGCGCACGGTCTGCTTCGATGCCTCCAGGCTCAGGAAACGCAGATCGTCGATCTTGCGCGTGATCGGCATCATCGGATCGAAGCGATCGTCGATATTGAACCGGACGATCTTCTTCAGCTTGGCCAACGCAGGTCCCTTGGACGTGGCCGGTGGCGCGACGTCGATCACGAGCAGCGCACCACCTGGAGAGAAAGTATCGCCAAGCACACGCTGCCAGATCGCCGTCAGCGGCGAGTTCGTCCGCTGGTCGACATCCCGCGCGAAGACGATCTGCTGGCCGGGACGAATGACCGGAAAGTCCTGGAACGCGCCGAGCGCTGCGCCCTTGCTGACGTCGTCCCCGGAGAAGCGGATGCATTTGGACTGGTCGTCATGACCGGTTTGATCGATCGGCCTCGATGCCGAACGCGAGCAGAAGCTGAGATCATTGTCGATCGTCTTCTGCGGACTGATGGCGGTCGCGTAGATCGGGTCGCTCGCGCCCGGAAGTTCCATCGGCAGCGGAGACGTCGCGAACATGTCGACCTCCACCATGCTCAACGAGGAACCGGCATCTTTCGAGCAGAGATCCCGCCGAGGCAGCGTATTGGTGAGAAGCCGCGCGGCATCCGCGCCGACGATGCAGGACATCGTGTCCTGCCGATTGTTGCGGCTCATCCAGATCAGATGATGCTTGCCCGCACTGTCCACCAGCAAATGCGGCGCGGCATGATGACGGCGCGGCGGCAGCCAGATCGGCACCGTCTCCGACAGCATCGGCTCGCGCTTGAGCAATGCCTCGGGCAGTTTCGTCACGCCGACCGAGCGCAGCTCGGCGTCGACCTCGTTCGGATCCTGCGTGTATTCGAACACCGGAAGTTGTCCGCAAGTCATGCAGGTTACGGCGATGTCGGATCGAACGTTCTCGAACGACAGGATGACTTGGTCCGGATCGTCGCGATATTTGACCGGATCCACGGCCTTGAACGGATGATCCACGACGCGGCTCGCCTGGAATCCGTTCGAGCGGAACGGATCGGATTCGAACTCGAAATAGGTCGATCGATCCCAGCCGCGAAAGGCGTTGTAGCCACCCATGCTGACGCCTGCGAGGACCATCTTCGAATCGGTCTGGCAGCGCGCAGCGCTGCCGGTCCCGCTGCCGTTGCGAATATAGGTGCACAGCCGGAACGCCGCATTTTGCAGGATGCGGTCGCAATCGTTCTGGTTATAGCCATAGGTCGCGAGGCCGTGGCGGTAGCAGAGGTCATGGAACACGCAGGCCTGCCGGAAGCGCTGCAGGACGAGATGACGCTTGCCCCTGGAATCCCTGCTTCCATCGAAGAAGACGTTGGTCAGGGCAGGAAGGCTGCAATTCAACCCCTCCCCGCTGCCACCAATCGTGCTGACGATATCCGGTCCCGCGTCAAAGGAGGTGACGGTGGCGGGCATCTCGCCATCGGTGATGTCGTCGACATTCTTGTAGATGGAGTCGGCGACTAGCGAGGGCAGATAGTTGAAGACAAGAACAATCGCGACGAACGCCGCGACCGACCAGCCGATCACCTTCCTTGACATGCCGCACCCCCGAAAAAGCTATTCTCGTCGCAATGCCGATCTTGATCGCCGCAATCGATGGCGCCCCGCTGTTGTCCCGGAAACGATCACCCCCAGGTTGTTCCGCTGTCAAGCGAGCGGCACACAGTCGCAGCCCTGAATTTCGGAGGAAGCCAGGCCTGATTTTGCGCTGCGGCCGCTCCGGCGGCAACGACCGGAACCAGCAATTGCTCATCCGGCGCGAGCCTTCGTGGGCCATCCCAAAGCGCGCACAACACCGCACGATCGATAATCTTCCCGCCACCGCGGAAATCTTCGTGGCGACCCCTCAGACTGTTGATTTGAAAGGTTCCAGTTTGCCGGACACATTGCGCCTCTGAGTCCATCGGTGGATGGGCCAATCAAGGGACTTGCGATGGCAAACCTAACAATCAACGGAAAAAACTTCACGCTCGACGTCGAGCCAGATACGCCGCTGCTCTGGGCGATCCGCGAGAATGCCGGCCTGACCGGCACCAAATATGGCTGCGGCATTGCGCAATGCGGCGCCTGCACCGTGCACATGGACGGCGTCGCCACTCGCTCCTGCGGGATCTCGGTTGCAGAGGCCGAGGGCAAGAAGATCACCACGATCGAAGGGCTCGCCTCTGGCGCCACGCTGCACAAGGTGCAGGAGGCCTGGATCGCTCAGGACGTTCCGCAATGCGGCTATTGCCAGAGCGGCATGATCATGGCGGTGGCGGCGCTGCTGAGCGAGAAGCCGAAGCCGACCGACGCCGACATCGACGAGGCCATCACCAATATCTGCCGCTGCGGCACCTTCCAGC
Source organism: Bradyrhizobium sp. BR 10261 (assembly GCF_019455395.1). Classification (NCBI taxonomy): domain Bacteria; kingdom Pseudomonadati; phylum Pseudomonadota; class Alphaproteobacteria; order Hyphomicrobiales; family Nitrobacteraceae; genus Bradyrhizobium; species Bradyrhizobium sp. BR 10261. The sequence continues at coordinate 217,052 of NZ_JACOFQ010000001.1, read as the reverse complement.
AGGTGCGCGAGGCGATCCACACGATCGCAAGCGCGTAAGGGAGCCGGCCCATGAACAAGCACGTTGCTCCCAAGATGAACCGCCGCGCCTTCGTGATCGGCACCGCCGCTGTGGGCACCGGCCTCGCGATCGGCTTCGACCTGCCGTTCGGCGGTCCTACCGTGGTTCGCGCGGCTGACGGCTCGCCCGAGGTCAATGCCTGGGTCGTGATCCGACCCGACGACACCGTGGTGATCCGCATCGCCCGCTCCGAGATGGGTCAGGGCTCGCTGACTGGCCTTGCCCAACTCGTCGCAGAGGAACTCGAATGCGACTGGACCAAGGTCGCCACCGAATTTCCCTCGCCGGGCCAGAACGTCGCCCGCAAGCGCGTCTGGGGCGATTACTCGACCGGCGGCAGCCGCGGCATCCGCGCCTCGCACGATTATGTACGCAAAGGCGGCGCCACCGCGCGCATGATGCTGATCCAGGCCGCGGCCAATGATTGGAAAGTGCCCGTCTCCGAATGCACGGCCGCCAACAGCATCATCACCCACACCCCGTCAGGCAAGACGACGACCTACGGCAAGGTCGCCGAAGCCGCGGCCAGGCTGACGCCCCCGGCCGACGTCAAGCTGAAGGACCCCAGGGATTGGCAGCTCGTCGGCAAGGGCGTGAAACGGCTCGACACGCCGGACAAAGTCACCGGCACCACCGTCTACGGCATCGACGTCAAGCTGCCCGGCATGCTCAATGCCGCGATCAAGGATTGCCCTGTGACCGGCGGCAAGCTGAAGAGCTATGACGAAGCCAAGATCGCCGGCATGAAGGGTGTGAAGAAAGTGGTGAAGGTAGGCGATACCGCGGTTGCGGTCGTGGCCGACACGTTCTGGCACGCCAAGACCGCGCTCGATGCGCTGCCGATTGTCTGGGACGAAGGCGAGAACGCCAAGGTCTCCAGCGCCTCGATCGCAAAGTGGCTGGCCGAAGGCCTCGATGGTGGTCCGGCCTATGTCGGCAATTCCAATGGCGATGCCAAAGCTGCACTCGCCGGTGCGGCGAAGACGGTCGAGGCCGTCTATAATTATCCCTACCAGAACCACGCCACCATGGAGCCGATGAACGCCACCGCGCTCTATACGGCCGACAAATGCGAGGTCTGGTGCGGCACGCAGAATGGCGAGGCGGCCTTCGCCGCCGTGCTGGAAGCGTCAGAACTTCCGGCCGAGAAATGCGACGTCAACAAGTTGCTGCTCGGAGGCGGCTTCGGCCGGCGCGGCCAGACCGATTATGTGCGGCAGGCCGTGCTGATCGCCAAGCAGATGCCGGGCACGCCGATCAAGCTGCTGTGGACGCGCGAAGAGGACATGACGCACGGCCGCTACCATCCGGTCACGCAATGCAAGCTGACCGCGGGCTTCGATGCCGACAACAATCTGACGGCATTCCATATGCGGATCTCCGGCCAGTCGATCCTGGCGAGCCTGCGGCCGGAGGCGTTGGTCAACGGCATGGACCCGGCGACCTTCGCCGGCCTCAACGCCAAGGGCGATGCACCGTTTGGATATTCGGTGCCCAATCTCCTGATCGAGCATTCGATGCGCAACCCGCACATCATCCCGGGCTTCTGGCGCGGGGTGAACGTGAACCAGAATGCCATCTATGTCGAATGCTTCATGGATGAGCTGGCACACGCGGCGGGCCAGGACCCGCTCGAGTTCCGGCGCAAGTTGATGAAGGACCACCCGAAGCATCTTGCGGTGCTGGAGGCCGTAGCCGAGAAGATCGGTTGGGGCGCCACGCCGCCGCAAGGCATCTACCGCGGACTTGCGCACTTCGCCTCCTACGGGAGTTACGTCGCGGCGGCGGCGGAAATCTCCGTCACCGACGGTACCAAGATCAAGGTGCATCGCATCGTCGCGGCGACCGACCCCGGCTATGCCGTCAACCCGGCCCAGATCGAACGGCAGATTGCCGGGTCGTTCGTCTACGGCCTGAGCGGACTGTTCTATGGCGGCATTACGGTCAAGGATGGTGCCGTCGAACAGACAAACTTCGATACCTACGATTCGATGCGTATCGCAGTGATGCCGAAGGTGGAATCGATCGTGATGCCGAGTGGCGGTTTCTGGGGCGGTGTCGGCGAGCCGACCATCGGCGTTGCGGGACCGGCGGTGCTCAACGCCTATTTCGCGGCGACCGGCAAACGCATCCGTTCCGTGCCGCTGCGCGACCACAACATCACCTTTGCCTAAGGAAGCACCGCGGCGGCCATGATGGCCGCCGCGGCATTTTGCCTGGATGATCCTGATGACCGCGCGACCAATGACACGGCGAACTGCCGTGCTCGGCATCACCGCCGCGGCCGCGACATTGGCGCGGCCATCGCTATTATGTGCGCAATCGACAGGCCGCGTCGTCGTGGTCGGCGGCGGCTTCGGGGGAGCTGCCTGCGCCCGCGCGCTCAAGCGGGCGCAAGGAGACTTGCAAGTCATCCTGATCGAGCCCAATGCGGTCTTCACCGCCTGTCCTTTCAGCAACGAGGTGATCGCAGGCCTGCGCGACATCGAAGCGCAGCAGTTTGACTACGACAAGCTCGCTGCCGAGGGCATCACCGTGATCGGCCATGCGGTGACCGCTATCGAGCCGCGGCAACGCAGCGTCATGACCGCCGACGGCGTCGCGCTGCCCTATGATCGCCTCGTGCTCTCGCCCGGCATCGACTTCCATTTCGAAGCCTTGCCCGGCTATGACGAGGCCGCATCGCACATAATGCCGCACGGGTGGAAGGCTGGCGCGCAGACGCTGTTGCTGCGCAGGCAGTTGGAGGCGATGGACGATGGCGGCACGGTCGTCATCGCGATTCCTGCCAACCCTTCGCGCTGTCCGCCGGCGCCCTACGAGCGCGCCAGCCTGATCGCGCATTATCTGAAGACGAAGAAGCCGCGCTCGAAAGTGCTGATCCTCGATGCCAAGGACAATTTCTCACAGCAACGGCTGTTCGAGGCGGCGTGGAAAGAGCTGTACGGCGACATGATCGAGCGGATCGGCCTGTCACAAGGCGGTCGCGTCACCTCGGTCGATCCCGCCACCAAGACCATCGTCACCGAATTCGGCAATTACACCCCTGACGTTGCCAATGTCATCCCGCCGCAGCGCGCTGGGCGCATTGCCGAAATCGCAGGCGCTGCGGACGCCACCGGCTGGTGCCCGATCGACCCTGTCACCTTCGAGTCAAAGCTCGTCAAGAATATTCACGTCATCGGCGACGCCTGTCTCGGCGGCGGCATCCCCAAATCAGCAGCGGCCGCGAGCGCGCAAGGCAAGGCGTGCGCCGCCGCCATCGTCAACCTGCTCGCTGATCGTGCGCCGGAAGCGCCGCGCTTGCCCGGCGTCTGCTACAACATCGTCGCACCAGGCTATGGCTTCTCGCTCGCGGGCAATTACCAGCCAAAGGGCGACATCTTTGCCGAGGTCGAAGGCGGGACTACGAGCCCGGTCGATGCGCCGCGTGAGCTGCGCAGCCGGGAAGCGGCGGAGGCAGAGCGCTGGTTTCAAACCATCACGGCGGACACCTTTGGCTAGGTCGATCGCCCATATGGCCACGTTGATTGCCGCCGGTCTCGCAGTCATCGCGTGCGCGAAAGCCGAAGGACTCGCGCCCTACAAGATCGTCGGCGACGGCATTCCGGAATCGCTGACCGGCGCCACCGGCGCCACCGGCGACGCCGCGCGGGGACGCACGCTGGTCGCGACACGCACGACGACCTGCATCCTCTGCCATTCCGGTCCTTTCCCGGAAGCGCGGTTCCAAGGCGACCTGGCGCCCGATCTCACCGGCACGGGGAACCGCTGGACAATGAGCCAGTTGCGGCTTCGTCTGGTTGACGCCTCGCGTTTCAACCCGGCCACCCTGATGCCGTCCTACTACCGTGCGGACGGCCTCGTCCGCGTCGGACGCAATTTCACCGGCAAGCCGATACTGTCGGCCGCAGAGATCGAGGACATCGTGGCTTTTCTCGCAACCCTTCGCGACTAGGACCGCTTATGCCAACGACGCGACGACAATTTTTGAGCCTGGCCGGCGTTACGGTCATTCCGATCGTCACGCTGCGGCCGGTCGAAGCAACGCCTGCGATGCTCGACAGTGCGATCCGGAACATCATCGGCGAAGCCCCCATTCGCGCCGGCAAGGTCAAGCTCGACATTCCGCCGCTGGTCGAGAACGGCAACACGGTGCCGATGACGGTCAGCGTCACAAGTCCGATGACGGCGGACGACTACGTCAAGAGCATCCACGTCTTCAACGAGAAGAACCCGCAGCCCAACATCGGAACTTTCTACCTGAGCCCGTCCTGCGGCCGCGCGCAAATCTCGACGCGGATCCGGCTAGCCGACACCCAGAAAGTGGTTGCGATCGCCCGCCTCTCCGACGATAGCTTCTGGCAGGTCACGGCGGATGTTGTCGTGACTCTCGCCGCCTGCACCGAGGAGGTGAACTGATGGCCGCGCTCATCAACGTCCCCTCAAAGGCCAAGCGCGGCGACGTCATCGAGATCCGCGCGCTGACCTCGCACATCATGGAAACCGGCTTCCGCCACACCATGGATGGCGCGCTGGTACCGCGCGATATCATCACGAGCTTCACCTGCCGCTACAATGGCACCGAGATCTTTCGCGCCGATCTGTTTCCGGCGATCGCCGCCAACCCGTACTTGTCCTTCTTTACGATCGCCAAAGAGAGCGGCAAGCTCGAGTTCGAATGGATCGGCGACAACGGCTATTCGTCCACCGCATCGGCATCGATCACGGTCGAATGATCTCATGGCGCGCGATAGCAGTGGCGACGCTTGTCGCTACGACCTCTGCCCTGCTCGCCGGTGAGATCCCGGCCGATGCGCGCCGCTCCGGCTATTCCTTCATGGGTGCCGACACCCGCGCCATGCAGGATGACGATACCTCCAATCCAGGCATGCTGTTTGTGCTCGACGGTGAGGCGCTGTGGAGCAAGAAGGCCGGCGGCGCCGATAAAGCGTGCGCAGACTGTCACGGCGATGCGCGAAGCAGCATGAAAGGCGTCGCGGCGCGCTATCCCACCTTCGACAAGACGCTGGGGCGCCCCGTTACCCTCGACCAGCGCATCAACCTCTGCCGTGCCAATCATCAGCAGGCGAGCCCCCTGCCTTACGAGAGTCGCGACATCCTGGCGCTGTCCGCCTTCGTTGCTCATCAGTCGCGCGGCGTTGCGATCACCGCGGGCGACGATCCACAGCTAAAACCTTTCGTCGAACAGGGGCGCAGCCTCTTCATGCAGCGCGAGGGGCAGCTCAACCTGGCCTGCACCAACTGCCATGACGACAACTTTGACAAGCACCTTGCGGGCTCGCCGATCACCCAAGGGCAACCGACCGGCTATCCGCTCTATCGGTTGGAATGGCAGACGCTGGGATCCCTGGAGCGGCGCCTGCGCAATTGCATAGCCGGCGTGCGCGCCCAGGCTTATGACTACGGCGCGCCCGAATTGGTCGCTCTCGAGCTCTATCTGATGTCGCGGGCCCGCGGAATGCCGATGGAAACGCCAGCCGTGCGACCGTAACGCCCAAATTAGGACTAGGCAGGCGTGGAACGGTCGCTAGTATCCCTCCCAAAGAATTGAATCAGAGGGAGGGACTAAAGTGGCTGACCATAAGATCTCGCGCCGTACGCTGTTGACGGGCACCGCCGCAGCTGGCGCGCTCAGCCTGACGGGATTGCCGGCGCGCGCCGAGGTCAACTGGAAGAAATATGCGGGCACCAAGCTGGAGGTGATCCTCGCCAAGGGGCCGCGCGGCGACAACCTGCAAAAGAACATCAAGGAGTTCACCGATCTCACCGGAATTCAGGTGGAATCGGAACAGATTCCCGAGCAGCAGCAGCGCCAGAAGTGCGTCATCGAGCTCACTTCGGGCCGACCGAGCTTCGACGTCGTGCATCTCAGCTATCACGTGCAGAAGCGGCAGTTCGAAAAGGCCGGCTGGCTCGCCGATCTGACGCCCTATATGAAGGACCCGACGCTGACCGCGCCTGACCTGGTCGAGAGCGATTTCTCGGCCGCAGGTCTGCAGTACTGCAAGAACGACAAGGGGCAGATGCTGTCCCTGCCGTGGTCGGTCGACTATTTCATCCTCTACTACAACAAGGAGCTGTTCCAGAAGAAGGGCGTCGCGGTGCCGAAGACGCTGGATGACATGGTTGCAGCCGCCGAAAAGCTCACTGATGCCAAGGACGGCACCTATGGCTTCGTGGGCCGAGGCCTGCGCAACGCCAACATGACGTTGTGGACGAATTTCTTCCTCGATTATGGCGGCGAATTCCTTGATGCCAAGGGCAACATCCTGACCGACGGTCCGGAGGCCGTCGCAGCGACCAAGCTCTACCAGACCCTGCTGACGAAGATGGCCCCGCCCGGCGTTGCCGGCTTCAACTGGATGGAGTCGATGGCCTCGTTCACGCAAGGCAAATCGGCAATGTGGATCGACGGCGTCGGCTGGGCGCCGCCCCTGGAGGATCCGGCCGCCTCGCGCGTGGTCGGCAAGGTCGGCTACACTGTCGTGCCTGCCGGACCGAAGGGCCAATATTCGGCCACCTACGGCGACGGCCTCGGCATTGCCGCGGCGAGCAAGAACAAGGAAGCGGCTTATCTGCTGTGTCAGTGGGCGGTCTCCAAGGCGCAGGGCGCACGGCTGTTGCAGGCCGGCGGCGGCGTGCCGTTCCGTAATTCGATCCTGAACGATGCTGAGGTCCAGAAGGGCGTGAAGATGCCCAAGGAGTGGCTGCAGTCGGTGATCGATTCCGCCAAGATCAGCAAGCTCGGCCTGCCGGTGATCATCCCGGTCGCCGAATTCCGCGATCTCGTCGGCGCCGCTGTCACCGCGACCCTGGCCGGCTCCGATCCCGCAACAGAGCTGAAGAAGGCCCACGACCAGTTCCGGCCGATCCTGGAGCGTAGCGAAAAGGCGTGAGTACGTTGATACAATCTGCTCCGCGCGCGGCACAGTCTGATGCCGCGCCGGAGAAGGAGTTGCGGCCGCCGTCCTATTGGCCGTTCGTGGTGCCGGCGCTGGTCGTCGTGCTCGCGATCATCATTTTCCCATGGGTGTTCACGATCTGGATGAGCCTGAACGAATGGAAGGTCGGCTCGCCGACCACCTTCGTTGGCTTCTCCAACTATTTGCGCCTGACAGGTGATCCGCGTTTCATCGAGGCGATCGGACATACGCTGGTCTACACCGTGCTGTCCGTGCTGCTGCCGCTTGTGTTCGGGACGTTCGCGGCCGTGGTGTTTCACCAGAAATTCGCCGGCCGCGGTTTTCTGCGCGGCATATTCATCATGCCGATGATGGCTACGCCCGTCGCGATCGCGCTGGTCTGGACCATGATGTTCCACCCGCAGCTCGGCGTGCTCAACTATTTGCTGTCGCTGGTCGGGATTCCCGCGCAGCTCTGGGTGTTTCATCCGGCAACGGTGATCCCCTCGCTGGTGCTGGTCGAGACCTGGCAATGGACGCCGCTGGTGATGCTGATCGTGCTCGGCGGGCTCGCTGCGATCCCGACCGAACCCTATGAGAGCGCGCAGATCGATGGCGCCAGCCTGTGGCAGGTGTTCCGCTTCATCACCCTGCCGCTGATCATGCCGTTCCTGTTCATCGCCGGCATGATCCGCATGATCGACGCGGTGAAGAGCTTTGACGTCATCTTCGCGATCACGCAGGGCGGACCGGGATCTGCGTCGGAGACCATTAACCTCTACCTCTACAGCGTCGCGTTCGTTTATTACGACCTCGGCTACGGCTCGGCGATCGCGGTGGTGTTCTTCCTGCTGATTGTCCTGCTTGCAGCGGTGATGCTCTACGCCCGCCAGCGCATGCTATGGACCGAGATCGCGAGCGACGCATGACTCCGAAGCAAATCATCGGCAAGATCAGCCTGTGGTTCGCGGTGCTCGTCATCGTGTCGCCGGCCATCCTGTTCTTTCTCTGGATGCTGTCGCTCTCGCTCAAATTCGAGGTCGACAACGCCGCCTACCCGCCGGTCTTCATCCCCGAGCATTTCGCCTGGAAGAACTATGCGGACGTGCTCGCCTCCAACCGCTTCGTCACCTATTTCTTCAACAGCCTGATCGTCACAGGCAGCGCGACGGCGCTTGCGCTGATGGTGGGCGTCCCCGCCGGCTACGGCATTGCGCGCATGGCCGCGCACAAATCGGCGATCGTGATCCTGATCGCCCGCATCACGCCCGGCCTGTCCTATCTGATCCCACTGTTCCTGCTGTTCCAATGGCTCGGCCTGCTCGGCACGCTGGTGCCGCAGATCATCATCCATCTGGTCGTGACGGTGCCGATCGTGATCTGGATCATGATCGGCTATTTCGAGACGACACCACTGGAGTTGGAAGAGGCCGCGTTGATTGATGGTGCCGGCCGCTGGCAGGTGTTTCGCCACGTCGCGCTGCCGATCGCCAAGCCCGGTATCGCGGTCGCCTTCATTCTCGCGGTGATCTTCTCCTGGAATAACTTTGTGTTCGGCATCGTGCTGGCGGGACGTGAGACCCGCACCCTGCCCGTCGCCGTCTACAACATGATCTCGTTCGACCAGCTCAGCTGGGGCCCGCTCGCCGCGGCCGCACTGATCGTCACGCTGCCTGTGCTGCTGCTGACGGTGTTCGCGCAGCGGCAGATCGTGGCAGGACTGACGGCAGGGGCCGTCAAGGGCGGGTAGTCACCTCATTCTCGATTGTTCGGAGGGCGCGCACTTGCGCGCTTCCATGCCACGATGGCGCCTCGCTCTACTTGGAGTTGACGTAACGCCTGCGCGCACATATGTTACATATCGTAGCACTTCCGGTCGCGACGAAGCCCGCCTGCGAGACGCCAAATGTCAGCTAGTCCTCTGATCCCGCGCCGAAAACTGTTTGGTAATCCGACTTACGTTGGCGCCAAACTATCGCCGGATGGTCGATTCCTGTCCTGGCTCGCCCCTGTCGATGATGTCCTCAACATCTGGGTCTCGCCGATCGACAGCCTAGCAGCCGGACAGCCCGTGACGCGCACCAAAGGCCGGCCGATCAACTGGCAGAGCTGGAGCCCGGACGGTCGCTACATCATGTTTCTCAACGACGAGAATGGGGATGAAAACCTGCATTTGTTCGTCGTTGATCCCCACACGCAGGAACTGCGGGACCTCACGCCCTTTGCCAATGTCCGCGCGATGCCGACCTACTGGTCCCACATCGTTCCGGGCAAGATAGCGATCAACCTCAACGATCGTGACGCACGATGGCATGATGTATACGTGCTCGACGTCGCGACCGGTGAGCGCACGCTGGTTTGGGAAAATCGCCAGGAGTTTCACTACGTCGGCCTCGATTGGCAGTTGAAGCCCCGCTACGCGCAGAGCAATGCGCCCGATGGAGGCACGCGGCTCTGGCGTATTGACGGCGGCAAGGTCACGCATTGGCGCGACGTCCCCTACGAGGCCTACATCAGCACGCGGCTCTGGACGTTCGATGCCGGATGCAGCTACCTCCACATGAGCTCGAGCCTGGAGCACGACAAGTCGGCGCTGCTGCGGATGAACTGGGCAACCGGCGAAGAGCGCCTGCTGTATCAAAGCGATCGCGCCGACGTGACCGGCGCCATGTTCAATGCCAGGACCTTCGAACCGGAAGCGGTGTGCATCGACCCGGGCCAGCAGGAATGGACGGCGTTAACGCCCGCCATTGCAGGCGAGCTTGATCTCATCAGGGCGCAACTTCCGAATCATGCGTTTCACGTCGAGAGCCAGAGTGACGATGGCCGCCGATGGATCGTGGCGAGCCACGCGCCAGATCAACCCGTCACCTATCATCTGCTTGACCGCGACAGGCAGACCATCACCGAGCTGTTCACGGCGCGGCCCGAGCTGAAGCCGTACCGCCTGGCGCGGATGCAGGAAGTGCAGGGCAAGTCGCGCGATGGACTGACGCTTGTCTCCTATCTGACGCTGCCGGCGGATATCGAAGGCGATCGGCCACCCCGCCCGTTGCCGATGGTTCTCATCGTCCACGGCGGTCCGTGGGGCCGCGACATCTATGGCTATCGCAGAGACCACCAATGGCTGGCCGACCGTGGCTATGCCGTGCTTTCGGTCAACTATCGGGGATCGACGGGCTTCGGCAAGGCGTTCGTTGCCGCCAGCGAGAAAGAGCATGCGCGCAAGATGCATGACGACCTCATCGACATGGTCGATTGGGCGGTCGCCGAGGGTATCGCGCAAAAGGACAAGGTCGCGATTTTTGGCATGTCCTACGGTGGACTCGCCTCGTTCGTCGGCGCGACCTTCACACCGGAGGTGTTCTGTTGTTCTGTACCGGTCGTCGGCATCTCCAACCTGCAGACATTACTGGAATCGATGCCGCCGTACTGGGCTGGCTTCGCCGAATTCATGTATCGCAGCTACGGAGATCCCCGTACCGAGGAAGGCCGCAGGCTGCTCGCCGAACGCTCACCGATCAACAAGGTCGACAACATCAAGAAGCCGATGCTGATCTTTCATGGCGCCAACGACGTTCGCTGCAAGATCGCCGAAAGCGACACCATCGCCGCCGCTATGCAGGCCAGGAACATTCCGGTGACCTACGTCGTCTATCCCGACGAGGGTCATGGATTCCAGAGGCCGCCCAATCAGCTCTCGCATCTCGCAATTGCCGAGGCGTTCTTTGCACGGCATCTGGGCGGAGCGTGTGAGCCGGTCGGCGACGATTTTGAAGGATCCAGCCACGAGGTTCGCGCCGGGGCCGATATCCTGTCCGACCTGGGCGTCGTCTGAAAAAAGCGGCCGGATGACACGATGTCACCCGGCCTTTTATAGCGGACGGGCCCTACTCCGCCGGAGCCGCGTGCATCTCCGGATGCGCGGCGTAGTGCTCGCTGGCTCCAAGCTTGCTGGCCGCAAACAGGCCGGCAGCCATCACGGCGTAGGAGAAGGCCACGGCGGGCGTGACACCAAGGCCGCCGCCGATGCCGACGGCTTCACCATGCATGAAGCCGAAATAGGTCAGCACCGCACCGACAAGCGCGAAGGCCGACGCCTTTTCGAAGTCACGCTCGATGATGAAGACGCCGATCGCGCCGAGGATGAGGCCGCCAAGGATGGAGCCACCGCCCATCACTTCCAGCCCGTGATAGAACACACCCTGCTGCGGCAGAGCGGCGACCGCCGCGGTCTTCACTGCGTCGGCTTTGTCGGCCGCCATGCCGCCGACGGTCGCGGCCGCCGTCATGGTCGAGGCCAGCATCGTGTCGATCTGGAGCTTGGCCCAGGCGGCAAGATGCGGCGTCAGCGCCAGCACGATCGCGGGCGCATGCTTGATCGGCGTGGTCTGGAACGCCTGCGCGCCGATCAGCATGCCGATGTAGAGCAGGATCGGCGAGATCGCGACCACGGGCACGAGCGCCAGCAGCACCGAGATGATGCCGAACCAGGCCAGCACCACCACCATGATGCCGGTCGCCGCCGAATAGCCGATGCGGCCGCCCATCGCCTTCCAGCCGGGATGGCCGATATAGACCGCGTTGATGAAGGGATTGCCCATCAGGCAGCCGATCAGGCTGACGACGCCGTCGGCGGTCAGCACCCGCGTGGTGGGATATTCGTCACCGGCTGCTTCCGCGCTCTCGACATTGTCCATGGCCTCGACGAGGTCATAGATGCCGAACGGAATGGCAGTGACCAGGATGATGCCGAGGAACTCGAAGCCGGAGAAGACATAGCCCACCGCCGGGATTGGCACCGAGAAGCCGAAGTTTGCGAAGGCTGCGCCCACGCCTGTGAGACTCAACCCGCCAAGGCCGAGCCCGAACAGGTTCGAGCCCCAGGCGATGATCATGCCGGCCGCAATCGCCACGAGGCCTGCGGGAATGCCGCGCCAGTATTTCACGCCGCCGAACCAGCTCACCAGGATGATGGCGAAGCAGACGAGACCGATCTGCGGCGTCATATACATCTCCAGCGCAGGCCGCATCGAGATGAAGGTAACGGAGACGCCGGCAAGCGTGCCGAGCAGTGCCGCGCGCGGCGTGATCTTGCGGATGAACGGCGCGATGAAGCCGCCGATCATCAGGATGAAGCTCTGGAAGAACACCCAGACCAGGCCGGCTGACCAGCCCTTGAGCGGATCGCCGGTCTTCAAGGTGATCGGCAGCATGATCACGAAGGTGACGATGAACATGTGCGGTACGCTGACGCCCGACGGCAGCGCGCAGACGTCGTTGCGGCCGGTCTTCTGCGCGAGCCGATAGGCGAGGAAGGCGTAGTAGAAGGTGGAGAGGCACATCATCAGCCCGAGCGCGGGCAGGATGCGGCCGAACACGAGACTATCAGGCATCTTCAAGACGAAACGAAGCAGGCCCGTGAGCACCAGCATGTTGACGAGGATGTTGGTGCCGAAGCCGAAAAACGCGTTCCAGTCGCCCGATGTCCATAACGCCGGTTTGAATTCGGACGTATTGCTTTCAGATTTGCCGGCCGTTCCCGTCAATGTGCTCATGAGAATACCCCCTATGTGGTCGAAATCGTCATCGCCTCCAGTACTGCGGCTGAGCTAGCGACCCAGCCGAAGATGCCGCCCTGGGCCTTGATCATCTTCAGGCCCATCTCGTGAAACTCGGGGAAATAGGATGCGCAGCCGTCCGAGATGACGACGCAGCGATAGCCGCGGTCATTGGCCTCGCGCACGGTGGTGTTGACGCACACCTCGGTGGTGACGCCGCACACGAGCAGATTCTCGATGCCATATTTCTCCAGCACATCGGTCAGCTCGGTGGCGTAGAACGCGCCCTTGCCGGGCTTGTCGATCACGACCTCGCTGTCGAGCGGATAGAGCTCGGGGATAATGTCGTGGCCGGCCTCGCCACGAATGAGGATGCGGCCCATCGGGCCGGGATCGCCGATCCGCAACGACGGCGCGCCGCGCTCGACTTTCGCCGGTGGCGCATCGGACAGATCAGGCAGATGGCCTTCGCGGGTGTGGATCACCAGCATGCCAGTGTCGCGTGCGGCCTGCAGCACCGCGCCGATCGGCTTCACCGCGCGCGCAAGCTGGCTGACATCATTGCCAAGCGTCTCGCCGAAACCACCGGGCTCCATGAAGTCGCGCTGCATGTCGATGATCACGAGAGCCGTCGACGACCAGTCGAGCCTGATCGGCTCGGGCTCGGCACTGATGACGCCCAGTGTCGGCTTGGCTGAGTTCAACATGACGCAGGCTCCCGCGAGAACTCTCTTCGAGGTGAGTTCTGCAAGCACCATGCCATTGTGTACAATTGCGCCGACGTGCGAGTTGCAACGAAAATCGATGCACGCTCAGAAGGTTACGTCAGACGTCGACGTCTGCTTATTCCCTGTGCGACGGCTTTGCGACGTGCATTTGCTTAAAGGATGAGCGGCCTCCGTCGTCATTCCGGGGCGACGCGCAAGCGTCGAACCCGGAAACAGCAAAACATGAGGCGAAATGGATTCTCAGATGCGCAATTGCGCATCGTAGCTCGCGCTACGCATGCCCCGGAATGACGAGGGTGGTGTTACCGCCCCGCTCCATACAGCCGCCGATACTCCTCCTCATAGGGCGCGTACGAATCCTTCAGCGTCGCCATGTTGAGCAGCATGGTCGCGACCATCGCGCCAGCCTTGTCGAACACCCGCGTCTTGACCCAGGCGCTTTCGGTCCGACGGCTGCCGGACAGCGCGACCACCTCGCGTTCGACTTCGTACTCATCGTCAACGAAGAGCGGCCCCTTCACCAGCCGGATCTCCTGGTCAGCGAACAGGCCGACGGCCGGTCCCTTCGCCGGCAGCGGATCGTCCTTGGAACGGTACTGGAACAGCACGCTCAGCATTTCCATCGGGATGATCGCCTTCCGCCACGGATTGTCGGCGCTCGAATAGTAAGGCGAGCTTTCGGTGATGACTGCGAGCTTCTGCCTGAGGGAGAACGGATAGAGGTCGCCCATGTTCTGGTCGAACGCCATCCGCACCGGCTGCCGCTTGCTCGTCTGCGCCACCTTCACGTCGCGCAGGATCACCGGATCGGCGAGCGGCTTGAGCTCTGTCAGGCGCGTCTCCAGCGCTGTCGCAGCGTGGGGATCGCCGACTGACGCCGTGCCGCGCAGCACCTCGGTGCCGTCGCGCTTTATCATCTGGATCTGGCACTGGCTCGTTCCAGGCAAAGGCTTTGACAGGATCGCCTGCACGTCCTCGCCTTCGAAACAGGCGTTGCGATAGTGCGCAGAGAGACAACCACTCTCGAACCACGCCCGGCTCCACAGCCGCGCGCCGAGCGGCGCGAACTGGCTGAAATGCGTGGGGCCCTCGATGGTGCCGCCCTTGAAGCCGAGCTTCTGCGCGGTGGCGTCGTCGTGGATGGAGGCATGCGCGTCGTAAACCTGGGCGTGCAGCATCTGGCGCGGCTGACGCCACGGCCCGATCAGAGCCTCGGCGGTTTCGGTGATCTCGGTATTGAACGCGTTCGCTGTCATCGGTTCCTCCACAGGCAGCCATGACTAGCAGGCCCGCCACGGATGCGGCCAGCGATATTGACTTCGATGCTCCATGCTTTTGACTGCCGCATCCGCTTCGCAAGTCGCCAATCTTTCCGCGGCGCAAAATTCCCACCTGATACAACGACGAGGACTGCTGAAATGACGCTGTTGCAGGTCGAGCTGGACGATAAATACCGGCTCGAATCGAAGCGGATCTTCCTGTCCGGCACTCAGGCCCTGGTCCGCTTGCCCATGTTGCAGCGCGAACGCGACCGGCTCCAGGGGCTCAACACCGGCGGTTTCATCTCCGGCTATCGCGGTTCCCCGCTTGGTATGTACGACCACGCGCTGTGGCGCGCGAAGTCGCATCTGCAGCAGCACGATATCGCCTTCGTCCCCGGCCTGAACGAGGACCTGGCGGCGACCGCGGTCTGGGGCAGCCAGCAGGTCGGCCTGTTTCCCGGCGCCAAGGTCGATGGCGTGTTCGGCATCTGGTACGGCAAGGGTCCCGGCGTCGATCGCTCGGTCGATGCGCTCAAGCACGCCAACGCGGCCGGCACCTCGCTCAACGGTGGCGTGCTGGCGCTTGCCGGCGACGATCATGGCTGCCAGTCCTCGACGCTGGCGCATCAGAGCGAGCAGGTGTTCGCGGCGGCGCTGATCCCCGTGATCAATCCGGCCACGCTGCAGGATTATCTGGATCTTGGCCTCTACGGCTTTGCGCTGTCGCGCTTCTCCGGCTGCTGGGTCGGCTCCAAGGCGATCAGCGAGACGGTCGAGAGCTCGGCGTCCATCTACAGCGATCCTGAACGCATCAAGATCGCACTTCCCGATGATTTCGAGATGCCGCCCGGCGGCCTCAACATCCGCTGGCCCGATCCGCCGCTGGAAGCCGAGAAGCGCCTGTTCGGCCCAAAGATGGCCGCGGTGCAGGCCTTCGCCCGCGCCAACCGGCTCGATCGCATCGTGCTCGATTCCAAGCCCGCCCGGCTCGGCATCATCGCGACCGGCAAGGCCTATCTCGATCTGCGCCAGGCGTTGGCCGACCTCGGCATTACCGACAAGGACGCGCAGGATCTCGGCTTGCGCATCTACAAGGTCGCGCTGACCTGGCCGCTGGAGGAAAGCGGCGCGAAGCGCTTTGCCGAAGGGCTGCAGGACGTGCTCGTGGTCGAGGAGAAGCGCGGCTTCATCGAAGATCAGCTGATGCGCATCCTCTACAACATCGACGCGTCGAAGCGCCCGACTATCACCGGCAAGCGCGATGAGCGCGGCGCGCCGCTGCTGCCGAGCGAAGGCGAACTGACGCCGACCATCGTTGCGGGCGCGCTGGTCGCGCGCTTGCGCAAGCTCGGCCACCACAGCCCGGTGCTGGAGCAGCGCCTCGCGCGGCTCGAGGCGTTCGACAATCCCGTCACGACCAGTTCGCAGATCAAGCTCGCGCGCACGCCGTTCTTCTGCTCGGGCTGCCCGCACAACACCTCGACGCGGGTGCCCGAAGGCAGCCGCGCCATGGCCGGCATCGGCTGCCACGGCATGGCCCTGAGCATGCCGACCCGCCGCACCGACCTGATCTCGCATATGGGCGCCGAGGGCGTGAATTGGATTGGACAAGCGCCCTTCACCACCGAGAAGCACATCTTCCAGAATCTGGGTGACGGCACCTATACCCATTCCGGCTTGCTGGCGCTGCGCGCCGCCTCAGCGGCCGGCATCAACATCACCTACAAGATCCTGTACAACGACGCCGTCGCGATGACCGGCGGCCAGCCGGCCGAAGGTGCCTTCAACGTTGCGCAAATCGCGCATCAGGTCTGGGCTGAGGGCGTCAAGCGGCTCGCGATCGTCTCCGACGATCCCGGCAAATATCCTGAGGGGAACTACTTCCCACAAGGCGCCACCATCCATCATCGCCGCGAGCTCGATGCCGTGCAGCGCGAGCTGCGCGACATCAGGGGCCTCACGGTCATCATCTACGACCAGACCTGCGCCGCCGAAAAGCGCCGCCGCCGCAAGCGCGGCCTCTATCCCGATCCGGCCAAGCGCGCCTTTATCAATGAGCTGGTCTGTGAAGGCTGCGGCGATTGCTCGCAGGCCTCCAACTGCGTCTCGGTGCAGCCGCTCGAGACCGAGTTCGGCCGCAAGCGCCAGATCGACCAGTCCAACTGCAACAAGGACTTTTCCTGCGTCGAAGGCTTTTGCCCGAGCTTTGTCACCGTGCATGGCGGCTCGCTGAAGCGCATGAAGACCTCGGCGGTCGATTCCGGCCAGTTGTTCGCCGATCTGCCGCTGCCGCCCGCGCGCGAGCTGGACGGTCCCTACAACATCCTCGTCACCGGCATCGGCGGCACCGGCGTCATCACCATCGGCGCGCTGCTCGGCATGGCCGCTCATGTCGATGGCCGCGGCTGCTCGGCGCTCGACTTCACCGGTCTGTCACAGAAGAACGGCGCCGTGATGAGCCATGTCCGCATCGCACGGAGGCCGGAGGATATCTCGGCCGTCCGCATCACCACCGGCGGCGCCGACGTCATCCTCGGGTGCGACATGATCGTCTCGGCCGGCCCCACCGCGCTGAGCCGTGCCGAGCGCGGCGCGACCAAGGCCTATATCAACGCCGACCTGCAGCCGACCGCGAGCTTCGTGCAAAACCCCGATATCGATTTCGAGATGGGCACGATGCAGACCGTGCTGCGCGACGCCGTCGGCGACAAGAACCTTGAGATCATCGACGCGACAGGCATTGCCGCGGCACTGATGGGCGACAGCATCGCGACCAATCCCTTCATGCTGGGCTTCGCCTTCCAGAAGGGCGCAATCCCGCTGTCGCTGGACGCCCTGCTCCGCGCCATCGAAATCAACGGCGCCGCGATCGAGATGAACAAGCTCGCCTTTACCTGGGGCCGCCTCGCCGCTCACGACATGTCACGCGTGCGCAGCGTGCTGCAGTTCAAGAGCCGCGACTCCGCCGCGACCAAGTCGCTCGACGATGTCATCGCAACCCGCGCGGAGTTCCTGACGGGCTATCAGGACAAGGCCTACGCCGACCGCTATGTTGCGGCGGTTGCGAAGGTGCGCAAGGCAGAGATGGCCGCTTCGCCCCGGTCTTCGGAGCTGACCGAGGCCGTGGCAAAGAACCTGTTCAAGCTGATGTCCTACAAGGACGAATACGAGGTCGCGCGTCTCTACACAGATGGCAGCTTTGCCGAAAAGGTGTCGGAGAAGTTCGACGGCAACTTCACGCTGAAGTACCATTTGGCACCGCCGATCTTCGCCAAGCGCGACAAGACGACGGGACGGCTTCAGAAGCAGGAATTCGGCGGCTGGATGATCCACGCCTTCCGCGTGCTGGCGAAGCTGAAATTCCTGCGCGGCAGTCCGTTCGATCCGTTCGCCCGCACCGAGGAGCGCAGGACCGAGCGGAAGCTGATCACGGATTATCTCGCCATGATCGATCAGCGGATCGCCGGGCTGAAGGCGGAGCAGATTCCACTGCTGGCCCGTCTTGCCCGCGTCCCAGAGACCATCCGCGGATTCGGCCACGTCAAGGAAGCTAACATCAAGCTGGCCGCGGCCGAGAAAGCGCGGCTGGAAGCGGAGCTGGAGAACAGCCGCTTTGCAGCCGCGGCGGAGTAGCGTTGCCACACACTCAGTGTCATCGCCCGGCTCGACCGGGCGATCCAGTACGCCGAGACGGTTGTGATTGAATCGATGAGCCGCGGCGTACTGGATGCCCCGCTTTCGCGCGGCATGACAGCGGTGGAGATGGCTAGACTGAGGCTGAGGCTGCTGCCGTTCCGATAGCCATTGCAGCCCCCTCCGCCAGATGCCGCCCGGCAATATAGCCGAACGTCAGTGCCGGGCCGAGCATGATGCCCGGGGCCGGACAATTCCCGTTCGTGATCGAGCCCATGTCGTTGCCGCAGGCATAGAGCCCCGCGATCGGCGTGCCGTCCTCGCGCAGCACGCGCGCCTGCGCATCGACCTTCATGCCGATCGCCGTGCCGAGATCGGCGGGATAGATCCGCATTGCAAAGAACGGCGCGCCAACGATCGGCGCGACGCAAGGATTGGGCTTGTGCGCGGCATCGCCGTGGTGCCGTTGGTAGATGGTGCTGCCACGGCCGAATTCGGGATCGCGGCCCTCCTTCGCATCGGCATTATAGCTCGCGATTGTCGCCGTGAGCACAGCCGGCTTGATGCCGATCTTGGCCGCGAGCTCCGCGATGTCAGGCGCCTCGATCAGTTCGCCGCCGGCCACATATCGCCGCACGTTGCGCGTGAACGGCCTGATGCGGCCGAGACCGTAGCTCCACAGGAACGGGCGGTCGCAGACCAGGTAGAACGGCCGGTCCCGCTCGCCATTGGCATCGCGCAGCATGGCGAGAGCGAACTCATGGTACGGCAGCGCTTCATTGACGAAACGGCGACCGGCGGCGTTGACGGCAATCACGCCGGGCTTGGCGCGGTCGGTCACCATGTGGGGAAACACACCGTTTCTGCCGTCGGCGCGCCGGAAGAGCGAGGCCGGCACCCAATAGGCCGGGCTCGTCGCCTCCCTGTTGAGCGCAGCGCCAGCCGTCGTCGCAAGGCGAATTCCATCGCCCGTGGTCGAGGTGTCGGTCGCCGAGACCAACCCGGCTGCCGCAGGGAAGAAACGTTTGCGCAGGATGGCATCATGCGAGAAGCCGCCCGTCGCCAGGACCACGCCGCGCCGCGCGGTGATCAGGCGATCGCGCGCGCCATGACGAATGACCACACCGCTGACACGGTCACCCTGCATCGACAGATCCTCGACGTCGGCACTGAAGAGGATCTCCACCCGTCGCGCCAGCAGCGAGGCGTAGAGCCGCGCGGCGAGCGCGTTGCCGAGATGCAGCGTCGTCCCGCGGGACCAGCGCAGCCGTTGCAGCGCGTATTGGGAAACGAGCCGTGCGACGCGCAGGGTTGACCGCAACGATTTTCCGACGCGGCATAGATGTGGAATGTCGAGACAATCGACCATCATCCCGCCGAAAAGCATGAACTCCGGCAGCGGTGGGCGCAGCCGCGCGAAAGCTTCGCCTAGCCATGTTCCGTCGAAAGTAACGGGCTGCAGCACCCGCCCGCCATATGTCGCGCCTAGCCGCTCCGGATAATGGTCCGGGCAGGCTTTCACCGGCCGAAGCTGCACCTCGGTCCTGGCTTCGAGATAGGCGATCGCCTCCGGGCCGCGCGCGAGAAAGGCAGCGCGCAGGCCCGCGTTGGCGGGCTCGGGCACCGTACTCGACAGATACTGGACTGCATCCGCGATGCTGTCGGCGAGCCCTGTCTCCTTCATCTTGGCATTGGCGGGGATCCAGACCATGCCGTCGGACCACGCCGTGGTACCGCCGACGAAGGCGGTCTTCTCGATCACCAGCACGCGCAGGCCTTCGGCTGCGGCGACGGCCGCAGCCGTCATGCCGCCGGCACCCGCGCCGATGACAATGACGTCGTAGGTCTCATGCACAGGCATCATGCGGCCGGGATCCGGAGGCGAGGCATGACGCCGTCATACCCCGCCCGCCGTCCCGCGGCTAGCGCTGCGGCTTCCGCTCGATCGGATCGATATCGATCGCCCGCAGCCGGCCGAGCCGCAGCACGTCCATCGCGAGGCGGCGGCCGATCCGGTCGCGATCGAGCACGCGGATCAGATCGTCGACGCCGTTGATCTCGACGCCGTCAAGCCTGATCACGACGTCGCCGGGCAACAGGCCGGCCTTCGCCGCCGGTCCATCCGGCTCGATCTGCATCAAGAGCGCACCCATCTTGTTCTCGACGCCGGCGAGCACCGCGTGCCGCCGCGGCACCGGCGCGGTCTGCCCGGCAACACCGATATAGGCGCGGCGGACATAGCCGTGACGGATGATTTCCGACAGCACGAATTGCGCGGTGTTGCTGGCGACCGCAAAGCAGATGCCTTGCGCCCCATTGATGATGGCCGTGTTGATGCCGATCACCTCGGCATTCGACGACACCAGCGGCCCGCCGGAATTGCCGGGGTTGAGCGCGGCATCGGTCTGGATCACGTCCTCGATGGTGCGGCCGCTCACAGATCGGATCGAGCGCCCGAGCGCCGAGACCACGCCGGCGGTGACGGTCGATTCGAAGCCGAGCGGATTGCCGATCGCGATCACGAGCTGGCCGCGCCGCAGCGTCTTGGAATTGCCAAGCGCGGCATACGGCAAGTCGCGCACGCCGTTGGCGCGCAACAGCGCCAGATCGGTGTCCGGATCGACGCCGAGCACCCGGGCATCGCCGACATGGCCCTCGACATCGCGTAGCCGGATCTCCTTGGCCGAGCCGACCACATGGCTGTTGGTGAGCACGAGGCCATCGGGCGAAATCACGATGCCCGAGCCAAGCCCGCCACGCTCGCGGCCATTCGGCGTTTTTGGTCCGGTCTCAACGCGCACGACGGCAGGACCGACGCGGTCGGTCACATCGATAACGGCGTTGGAATAGGCGTCCAACAGGGCCCGGTCATCGACCGGGGCAGATTCTGTCGTTCGCGATGACGCTGCGTCATCGACGATATCTGAGGTGAAATCCAGCATGGCAAGAGTCCTTGAAGCTCACACAGATGGTGGCCTGTTCCCTGCCGCGCAAGGGACCCGCCTGGGGCGCGGGACTGAACTGCCCAGATGGCTAGGGCGCGCGCCGCAGCGTGCCGCCCCTCGCCTTGACCGGATCGAGCAGCGACCAGTCGCCGTCGGGGAGCACGTGGCCCTTGGGAAATGGCGCGCGCAACTCCAGTCCAAGCGAGCGCAGCACGCGGTCGTCGCGGTAGTAGCATTGCAGCACGACGCGAACGAGCGTTGCCGCAGCCGCGCCGCCGTTCTTGCGAAACTCCTGCGCCACGGCATCGCGCTGCGTCGCGTCGATCTCGGCGAGCGGCCCGCCGGCCAGCCGCGCCAGATGGTCCAGCGCCGCCGACACCATCTTGGTGTCGCGGCCGAGCGTCGCCAGCATGTCGGCCTGGATCGCGGCATCGTCGGCGCCTGGCACCTTGTACTCGTCACTGGCGGGCACGATCATCGCGGCGATGGTGCGGAGGTCGTCGCGCTGAGCGCGCGTGAGTTGGTTGTCAGCGGTCATGACGGCCTCAATCGAACAAATTGGCGAGGCGCTGCTTCATCTGGTCGGCGATGTAGAGCGCAAGGGCCTGGATGGTGGAGGTCGGATTCACGCCGCCCGAGGTGACGAAAATGCTGCCGTCGACGATGAAGAGGTTCTTCACGTCATGCGTGCGGCCCCATTCGTTGACGACGGAGCGCTTGGGGTCAGTCCCCATCCGCGCCGTGCCGAGCAGGTGCCAGCCGCCCCAGGGGATCGGGGAGTTGACGCAGATGTCGGTCGCGCCGGCCATCTCCAGGACCTCGCGGCCGCGGGCGAGCGCATGGTCCATCATCCTCCGGCTGTTCTCGGAGATCGTGTAGTCGATCTTCGGCGCGGGAATGCCGTGGCTGTCCTTCAGCACGGGATCGAGCGTGACCTGGTTGTGCTCCTCCGGCAGATCCTCGCAGATCGCCGAGAAGCCCAAGCGATGTCCATTGAGCTTGCGGAAGACGCGGTGGTGATCCGCGCCCCACGGCAGAATGCCCTTCTGCTCGCTGACCACGGCCTCGAATACGGGACCTGCCCCGCGCACGAACTGAACGCCATAGCCGCGCACGAAGCCGCGCGAGAGGTCCGTGTCGTACCACTGCTTGCTCCACAGGCAGGTCGGCGGTGCGCGGTTCGAGTCGGTCGGCTCCTTCACGTAGCCGTAGATCTGCGCATAGGGATGGAACATCAGGTTCTTGCCGACGAGGCCCGACGAATTGGCAAGGCCGTTCGGAAAGCGGTCGGATTTCGAGTTGAGCAGCAGCCGCGGCGTGCCGACGCCATTGCAGGCGATGATCACGACATGCGCGGGCTGGAACTGCTCGATGCCGTCCTTGTCGTAATAGACCACGCCCGAAGCCATGCCGTTCTCGTCGGTGGTGATCTCGCGCACGCGGCAATGCGTGCGCAGCTCGACACCGGCGCGGATTGCATGCGGCCAATAGGTGATGTCGGTCGAGGATTTTGCGCCTTGTGCGCAGGCCGGCGTACAATGGCCGAGATTGATGCAGCGCGCCCGGCCTTCGTAGTCCATGGTCGCGACCGTCGTGTCCGACGGCCACCAGTGCCAGCCGAGCTTGTTCATGGCCTTGGCGACGATGGCGCCGGACAATCCCATCGGCTGTTGCGGCATCGGCGGATGCGTCAGCGGAGAGAGCGGATCGCCTGACAGGCCGGACGTGCCCATCATGCGGTCGTTCTCTTCAAAGAACGGCGTCAGCGCGTCATAGTCGATCGGCCAGTCGTCGGCGACGCCGTCGAGCGTCTTCACCTTGAAATCGGACGGATGCAGCCGCGGCCAGTGCGCGGTGTACATCACCGTCGAGCCTCCGACGGCGTTATAGTTCACGACCTTGATCGGCGAATTGTCGTCGTTAACAGGATAGTCCTCGGGCCGACCGCGGATATTGGGGCTCGACGACCATTCGCCGAAGAACCTGGCCTCCCAATCCCGGCCCGTGCTCGGATATTCCGCCGGGTTCATCCAGCCGCCCTGCTCCAGGCAGAGAATGTGCATCTTGGTCTCGGCCAGCGACCACGCCACCGCCGCGCCAGAAGCGCCGGCGCCGATGATCAGGACGTCCACGGGGTCTTTCATCGAAAAGTCTTCCTCCCGCCCTCGCCACTTCCCGGGCGATTCGGCCATCACGGCTTACAAGGCCGCAGAACGATAGGGGTAGACCGGCCGGCGAGTAAAGGCTGGCTGGCGAATGTCGCACTTCGCACAACGCAGACCATTGGTCTGGCGATGACCGGATGCTAGGAACGAGCAGCCAGAGCAATCGACAGCGAGAAATTATGTCCTTCGAAAATTCATCGGCCGCCGCCCGCGCCTTCGTCCTTGTCTTATTTCTCGCTCTGTCCGGATTCTTGGGGTCCAATCCTGCCGCCGCGCTGACTGCGGCTGCGACGATCCGGGATGCCAATTCGATCCAGCTCGGCGACGTCACCTACCGGCTCGACGGCGTCGACGCGCCCGAGCTCGACCAGGTCTGCATCGACGACCACGCTGATTCCTGGACCTGCGGCATCGAGGCCCGCGACCAGCTCACCAAGTTGATCGGTGGCAAGCCGGTGCGCTGTGACGACGTCGGTCCCGAGAAGAAATTCGGCAAGCGCCACCGCGCGATCTGCACGGTCGAGGGCGAGAAGGTTTCGTTGAACGAGGAACTGGTCAGGCTGGGCTTTGCCATCGCCCGCGAGCCGCTCAAGGCCAATGTCAAGCCGGCGGCGGCCGAGGCCAGGACCGCGTCATCAGGCATCTGGAAGGGCTGCTTTGTTGCACCGCAAGAATTCCGCACCGGGAAGAAGGACGGTGCCCTGCTCGGCGCCGCCTGCCGCCCCGACCGCGACAAGGAGATTCGGGCGGTACTGTTTCCGGAGGAGCTGACGGCGCCGCCGAGCTGCGCCATCAAGGGCAAGCTCGCAGTGCGCGCCCGCGTCACCGGCAATATCGGCATCTATCACCTCAGGGGCTGCCCGAGCTATGCCGCGACGACCAAGCCGGACCGCTGGTTCTGCTCGGAGGACGACGCCCAGGCTTCGGGCTTCCGCAAGGCCTATAATTGCCGCCGGCCAAAGTAAAAAATGGGTTCACGCAGCCGTGAGTGGTGGGCCGAGACAGTAATGATCCGGAATTGAACTGAAACGGGAGTTGCTGCACCTATATGTGTACGCACGCGCTTTGCGCGGGCGTTTCCTTGGCAGACGATCCTCATCGGATTGTCCTTGCTCGGGCGTTTCCTCCCTAGACTTGGGCCGCTTGTCACGCACAAGCGGCTCTTCTTTTTTGTGCGGTCGTGAGCATCGGCTCTGTCCGTCATGCCCGGGCTTGACCCGGGCATCCACGTTCTTCGTGCCACGCTGCAAGACGTGGATGGCAGGGTCAAGCCCGGCCATGACGATGTGGAGACGTCAATGCATCAGAGCGAACGTCCCGTTCTGCTGTTACACACGCGCGCTAGCTGTGCATCCGGATGAACTGATCCATCGGCGGCATGTTCTGGTTGAGATGCGACATGATCCAGACGGTGCCTCCGACCACCAGGAAAACGACCAGCAGCCCGAAGGCCAGCGCCAGCACGTTGTTGGTGTTGTCTGGGCCCGTGGTGATGTGCAGGAAGAACACCAGATGCACGCCCATCTGCGCGATCGCGAGCACGATCAGCGCGACGGGGATCGATGGCTGCCAAACCAGATCGGTGCCCGCGATGAAGAACGAGGTCGCCGTGAGGATTAGCGCCAGCCCAAGACCGACGACATAGCCAAGCACCCGCTCGCCGACACTGTGTTGCTGTTCGTCGCCCGGCGCGAGATCATGTCCGGCCGGCATATGCGTCTGATCGCTCATGCGCCACCCCCTAGCAGGTAGACGACGGAAAACACCCCGACCCAGATGATGTCGAGCGCATGCCAGAACAGCGCAAAGCACATCATCCGGCGCAGCACGTCGGCGCGAAAGCCCTTGGCGAAGACCTGCGCCATCATGGTGAGCAGCCAGAGCACGCCGGCCGAGACATGCAGGCCGTGGCAGCCGACCAGCGAGAAGAACGCGCTCAGGAAGGCGCTGCGTGATGGCCCATAGCCGCGGGAGACGAGGTCGGCGAACTCCCTGAACTCGATGGCGAGGAAGATCAGCCCGAGCACGCAGGTCACGGCCATGCCGAGATAGAACCAGAACCGGTTGCGGACGTCGGCGGCGATGCTGGCCATGCCGCAGGTAAAGCTCGACAGCAGCAGGCAAACCGTTTCGATAGCGACGTTACGCTGCTCAAAAATCTCCGAGCCCTTGGGGCCGTCAGCGGTCTGGTTGACCAGCACGGCGTAAGCCGCAAAGAAGCAGGAGAACATCACGATGTCGGAGAGCAGGAACACCCAGAAGCCATAGGCGGTCACGGTCCGCTTTGGCGCGGGCCCGGGATGCTCGATGACAAGACCGATGTGATGGGGATCGGCATGGGCGCGGCCGGCGGTCGCAGTCATCGACATCAGATCGCCCCCGCCATGCTGACGAGGCTGCGCCGCTCCTCGAGATTGACGCGGTCGATGGCGGCGACTTCGGCTGCCGGAATCACGTATTCGTCATGGTCGCGCCAGGCGAACACGACGAAGGTCGCGAAGGCGCCGATGCCGCCCAAAATCACCATCCACCAGATGTGCCAGATCAGCGCAAAGCCCATGATCGTGGCGAAGAACGCGCAGACGAAGCCGGTCGGCGAATTCCGGGGCATTTCGATGTCCTGATATTCGGGCACGTCATGCTCGAGCGATTGCTGCTGGGCCGCGATCTTCATGTCCCAATAGGCATCCTCGCCGCGGACATCGGGATGGAAGGCGAAGTTGAACACCGGCGGCGGCGACGAGGTCGCCCATTCCAGCGAGCGGCCGTCCCAGGGATCGCCGGTGCGGTCGCGCAAGGCCTCGCGGTTGCGAATGCTGACCACGAGCTGCATGATCTGGCAGATCACGCCGATCGACAGCACGGCCATGCCGATGGCCGCCACGATCATCCACGGCCGCCACTCCGCGACATTATAATGCTGCAAGCGCCGCGTCATGCCGAGCATGCCGGCGACATAGAGCGGCACGAAGGTGATCCAGAAGCCTGAGAAGGTGAACCAGAACGCCAGCTTGCCCCAGCGCTCGTCGAGGCGGAAGCCGAATGCCTTGGGAAACCAGTATTCGAAGCCGGCAAAGGCGCCGAACAGCACGCCGCCGATGATGACGTTGTGGAAATGAGCCACCAGGAACATGCTGTTGTGGAGCATGAAGTCCGCCGGCGGTACCGCGACCAGCACTCCGGTCAATCCGCCGATGATGAAGGTGACCATGAACCCGACCGCCCACAGCATCGGCGTCGCAAAGCGGATGCGGCCGCCATACATCGTGAACAGCCAATTGTAGATCTTCACGCCCGTCGGCACCGCGATGATCATGCTGGCGATGCCGAAGATGGCATTGACGTCGGGGCCGGCGCCCATGGTGAAGAAGTGATGCAGCCAGACCATGAAGGAGATGACGCAGATCGCCATGGTCGCAAGCACCATGGAGCGGTAGCCGAACAGCGCCTTGCCGGAGAAGGTCGAGACCACCTCGGAGAAGATGCCGAAGGCCGGCAGCACCAGGATGTAGACCTCCGGATGCCCCCAGGCCCAGATCAGATTCATGAACATCATGACGTTGCCGCCGGCTTCATTGGTGAAGAAATGAAAGCCGAGGTAACGGTCGAGCAGCAGCATCGCGAGCGTCGCGGTGAGGATCGGGAACGCCGCGACGATGAGGAGGTTCGAGGCCAGCGTGGTCCAGCAGAACATCGGCATGCGCAGATAGTTCATGCCCTTGGTCCGCAGCTTCAGCACTGTCGTGACAAGATTGATTCCGGCGACCAGCGTCCCGACACCGGAGATCTGGAGCGACCAGGCGTAATAGTCGACGCCGACACCGGGCGAATAAGACAGCCCCGACAGCGGCGGAAAGGCGAGCCAGCCGGTGCGGGCGAACTCGCCGATCACGAGCGACAGATTGACCAGCAGGGCACCTGTCGCGGTGAGCCAGAAGCCGACCGAATTGAGCGTCGGAAACGCGACATCGCGGACGCCGAGCTGAAGCGGCACGACGAGGTTCATCAGTCCGATCACGAACGGCATCGCCACGAAGAAGATCATGATGGTGCCGTGCGCAGAAAAGATCTGGTTATAGTGCTCCGGCGGCAGATAGCCTTGCGACTGATAGGCGATCGCCTGCTGAATCCGCATCATGATGGCGTCGCTGCCGCCACGCAGCAGCATCACCGAGGCGAGCAGGATGTACATGACGCCGATCCGCTTGTGATCGACGCTGGTGATCCATTCGTGCCAGAGATAGGGCAGATGCCCTTTCACGACGACCCAGATCAGCACTGCCAGGATCGCAACCAGCACCACGCCACCCGCGATCAGGGGAATAGGTTGATCGAACGGAATGGCGGACCAGTCGAGCTTACCGAGCATCAACGCCTCCAGTGTGAGGACGGCCGGCATCGGAGACGAGCTCCGGCCCCGGCCCTGGCGGAATGTGCTGGGTTGCGATCAGGTCGAACAGGCGGGGATCGTCGAGCCGATAGGTCGGCCTGCCCTTCTCGATGCCCTGCTGCATCAGCTTCTTGTAGCTGTCCTCGTTCAGCACGGCATCGGTCTTCGCGGTGGTAGCAACCCAGTCCGGAAATGAGAGCGGCGAGACCACGTTGACGTCGAACATCATGTCGGGAAAGCCGTCGCCGGAGAAATGCGCCGAGAGGCCTTGCAGCTTGCCCTCATTGTCGGCACGCAGGTTCAAGTTCGTCACCATGCCATTCATGGTGTAGATCATGCTGCCGAGCTGCGGGATGAAGAACACGTTCATCACGCTCGACGATGTCAGCTGGAAATTCAGTTCGGCGCCTGCGGGAATTGTCAAACTGTTGACGGTCGCAATGCGCTGGTCGGGATAGATGAAGAGCCATTTCCAGTCGAGCGACACTGCCTGGATGCGCACCGGGCTGCCGGTGCCTGGCACGGGTGCCCTGGGATCGAGCTGGTGCGAGCCGATCCAGGCGACGCCGCCGAGCAGGATAACGGTCAGCGCAGGTATGGACCACACCACCATCTCGACGCGGCCGGAATAGACGAAGTCCGGCTGGAAGCGTGCTCTCGTGTTCGAGGCGCGAAACCAGAACGCAAAAGCGACGATCGCGACAATGGTCGGCACCACGATCGCGAGCATGATGAAGACGGAATCGACCAGGATGGTGCTGTTGGCGGCAGCCACCGGCCCTTGTGGATCGAGCAGATTCATCGGCATGCCACTGGCGATTGGGAAGCCCCGGAAGAGAGCCTAGCGCGGAAAAGGCTCCGCAACAAACGCGCCGGCGTCGGAACGGTTCCTGAACACAAGGGGCAACCAAGCCCGATGAGCCGGCCGCAGCATGCAATTCCATGTGATGTCAATGACATGAACGCAGGAGCCGCGCTCTTCTCTCAGGTCGGATCGATTGCTAATGTGCACGAAAATAATTCGATGTATCGATCCAGGGAGCGAAGTGAGATGCGCCTCAAAGACAAGGTTGCGATCGTGGTCGGCGCCGGCCAGAGCCCCGGCGAAGGCATCGGCAACGGACGCGCCACCGCGCTCACCTTCGCGCGCGAGGGCGCGAAGGTGCTGTGCGTCGATCACGACCTGGAATCGGCGCAGGAAACGGTTGCGATAATCACCGCAAAAGGCGGGACCGCCGCGGCCTTCAAGGCCGACGTGACCAAGTCCGCCGATATCAAGGCGATGGTAGCGGACGCCATATCGCGCTGGGGCCGGATCGACGTGCTGCACAACAATGTCGGCGTCAGCCTCGCCGGCGGCGACGCCGAGCTGCTGCAAATCACCGAGGAAGCGTTCGATCGCGTCGTCGCCATCAATCTGAAGAGCTGCATCCTCGCGGCCAAGGAAGTGGTCCCGATCATGCGCGCGCAGAAGAGCGGAGCCATCATCAACATCTCGTCGATGGCAGCGATCACCACCTATCCCTACGTCGCCTACAAGGCGACGAAATCGGCGATGATCGCCTTCACCGAGCAGCTCGCCTACCAGAACGCCGAATACGGTATCCGCGCCAACGTCATCCTGCCCGGCCTGATGAACACGCCGATGGCTGTCGATACCCGCGCCCGCGAATGGCACAGGACCCGCGCC
Organism: Bradyrhizobium sp. BR 10261; assembly: GCF_019455395.1. Classification (NCBI taxonomy): domain Bacteria; kingdom Pseudomonadati; phylum Pseudomonadota; class Alphaproteobacteria; order Hyphomicrobiales; family Nitrobacteraceae; genus Bradyrhizobium; species Bradyrhizobium sp. BR 10261. The sequence goes on along the minus strand of NZ_JACOFQ010000001.1, from coordinate 187,692 downwards.
GAGGTCGAAGCCGAGCGCGACAGCAAGGTACCGCTGCGCAAGAAGATGGGCACTGGCTGGGACGTCGCGAATGCCGCGCTGTTCCTGGCGTCGGATGAGGCGAATTTCATCACCGGCGTCACGCTGCCGGTGGATGGCGGAGCGAGTGTGCGGCGGGGATGAGGGCGGCAAGCACGATCATCGCGGCGCGCTTGTCACCCGCCAGATCGTGCCGCCAGTATCTTCCGAAATCAGCAGCGATCCATCCTTGGCCACCGCTATCCCCACCGGCCGCCCCCACACCTGGCTGTCATTCACGACAAAGCCCGTGACAAAATCCTCGTACTCGCCAGTCGGCTTGCCGTCCTTCATCCTGATGCGGATCACCTTGTAGCCGGTGCGCTTCGAGCGGTTCCAGGAGCCGTGCTCAGCGGCGAAGGCGTCGCCCTGATATTCGGACGGAAACTGCGTGCCGTGGTAGAAGGTCATGCCAAGCGAGGCTGAATGCGGCTGGATCAGCACATCCGGGACCGTCACCTTGTCCTTGAGGTCCGGCCGCGCGCCGGCATGACGCGGGTCTTCGTTGTTGCCGATGTAGAACCAGGGCCAGCCGTAGAAGGCGCCCTCCTTCACGCTGGTGACATAGTCGGGCACGAGATCGTCGCCGAGTCCGTCGCGCTCATTGGTCGAGCACCAGGGCATGCCGGTCTGCGGCTGGATCGCAAGGCCGACGCAGTTGCGGATGCCGGTGGCGTAAAGCTTGCGGTCTTTGCCTTCGGGGGTGAACGAGAGCACCGCGGCCCGCTCCGCCTCATAGCCCCAGGACGCGCCGAGCGCCTGGGTGCGCGCCCAGGCCTCGAGCCCGCCGGGCGGGCTGCCCATGCCCTCGGCGACATTGCTGGCGGAGCCGACCGACACCAGCATGCGCTTGCCGTCAGGCGTAAACACGATGGCGCGGGTGGAATGGCCCGATCCATGCGCCAGGTTGGCCACCACCACATCGGCCTTGCCCGAGGCCTTCAGGTCGCCGGCATGATAGGCAAAGCGGACGACATTGCCGGAATTGGCGACATAGACCCATTGCGGATTGTCGCCATTCGGGAAGAAGGCGATGCCGAACGGTCGGGTGAGCCCGCTGGCAAAGACCTCGTTGCTCGCAGCCTTGCCGCCCTCTCCGAGACGCAACACGCGAATGCGCCCCGGCCCGGTCTCGGCAACGAAGATATCGCCATTGGGCGCGGCGCGCAGCACGCGAGGGTCGGAGAGGCCGTCAGCCAATAGCTCGATCTTGAATCCGTCAGGCACGTCAGGTGTCGCGCTGCCGCGCGCGGTCACGCGCGTGGGATTGGAGACCGAGGGCGAGGCTCCGGGCTTGGCCAGATCCTGCGGGCGCATCAGCCTGACGGTACCGGGCTTGTCGGCCTGCCAGCTACCATAGGCATCCTTGCCCTGCAGCACGGGTTCGCCTTGTGCAACGGTGCAGGCCATCAACAGCCACGCGAACAGCATCATGTGAGAAACATGAATCTTCACGCCACCTTCCTCCCGGACTTATCTGCCAAATCCCACGTCAGCTCATGCCCGCACGATGTGCAGATGGTGTGATCCATCGTACTGGAAAACGGCGCGGATCGGTGCAACAGATTGTAAGGGCACGGCCGCAGGTTGCGGTCATCAAAGCTGCGGCATCGGTGTCGCGATTGATGGGGTGATCATGTGGGGATCGATCGTATCGGAATGGGCGGGCCTCTTGCTGCGCTGGCTGCACGTGGTGGCCGCGATCGCCTGGATCGGCAGCTCGTTCTATTTCATCGCCCTCGACCTCGGTCTCAAGCCCAGAAGCGATTTGCCTGACGGCGTGCAGGGCGAGGCCTGGCAGGTCCATGGCGGCGGCTTCTACCGGATCATGAAATATCTGGTGGCTCCCGCCCAGATGCCGGACGAGCTGACCTGGTTCAAATGGGAGGCCTACACCACCTGGCTGTCCGGCTTCGCGCTGATGGTGGTGGTGTATTATCTCGACGCCGACCTGTTCCTTGTCGACAAGTCGATCCTCGATCTCACGCCTTTCCAGGCCGGGTTGTTCAGCTTCGGCAGCCTTGCACTGGCGTGGCTGCTTTACGAGGCCGCCTGCCGCACCGGGCTTGCGCAGCGCGAGCTGCCCTTCGCCCTCGGCGGCTATCTGTTCCTGGTCGCGCTGACCTACGCCTTCACCCATGTGCTCAGCGGCCGCGGCGCCTTCAACCAGATCGGCGCGCTGATCGGCACCATCATGGTCGCCAACGTGTTCGCGGTGATCATTCCGAACCAGAAGAAGATCGTGGCTAGCCTGATCGCAGGCAAGGCGCCCGATCCGAAGCTCGGCAAGACCAGCAAGGAGCGCTCGGTCCACAACAACTATCTGACCCTGCCGGTCGTCGTGCTGATGATCAGCAATCACTATCCCCTGCTCTACGCCACGCGCTTCAACTGGATCATCGTCGCGATCGTGCTGGCGCTGGGACCGGTGATCCGCCACTTCTTCAACGAGGGCCATGCCGGACGCAAATCGCCATGGTGGGTATGGGGCGTGGCGGCAGTTGGCGCGATCGCGATCCTTTTTCTCTCCGCAGCTGGCCCGCGCGAGGTCAAGACCGGCGCGCTGTCGACGCAGCCGACACTCGCCAATGTCGAGGAGATCGTGATGTCCCGCTGCAGCATGTGCCATGCTGCGGAGCCGGTCTGGGCCGGCATCGTCACCGCGCCGAAGGGCATCCTGCTCGATGCACCCGAGCACATCCATCGCAACATCCGCCTGATCGGGCGCGTCGCGGCCTGGTCCAATGCGATGCCGCCGGGCAATATCACCGAAATGACCAGCGAGGAGCGCGCGGTCCTCGCCGCCTATATCGGCGAGCAGGATCGCTGATCACTGCGCGTCGATGCCGCGTTTCGCGGAATGAAAATCCGGATCTCCCCGCCGATTTGAAAATGACTTGGGCGCTTATCCGGCGTAGACAGGACCGGCGGCCGCAGGCCGTCCAGAGTCAGTTCGCAATTGCCGGGGAAATCACAGTGGCCCTCAAGAACGTCATCGGTATCGACCACGCCGTGGTCATGGTGAAGGACCTCGACAAGGCTGCCGAGAACTATCGCCAGCTTGGCTTCACGCTGTCGCCGCGGGGCACCCACAGCGCGCATATGGGCACCGGCAACTACACCATCATGTTCGACCCCGATTATATGGAGCTGCTCGGCGTGCTGGTCGCAACCGAGCACAATGCGCCGGCGCGCGCCTTTGTCGAGCGACAGGGTGAAGGCATCGAGCGCATCGCCTTCACCGCGATCGATTCCACAGCCGGTGCCGAGGAAATCCGCGCACGCGGCTTCACGCCGATCGGTCCGACCGATTTCGAGCGGCCGGTCACACTACCTGATGGCACGGTCTCGGCCGCCAAATTCCGCACGTTCATGTGGCCGACCGCCGAAGCGCCCGGCGGCGTGCGCATCTTCGCCTGTCAGCACAAGACCCGCGAGACGGTGTGGATTCCCGAGCTGATGAAGCACGCCAACGCGGCGAAGCGGATCAGCCAGGTGCTGATCGCGGCGCCCGAGCCCGCAGCGGAAGCCGCTCATCTGGCGCGGCTGATCGATCGCGAGCCGAAGGCAGGAGCTGACGGCGCAGTGACAGTGCCCTCAGGCGGCGACCGCGCCGACTTCGTCTATCTGACGCTGGAGCAGCTCGGCAAGCGCTATCCCGGCGTGCCGCTCGCTGGCCTCTCGGGGCGCGGCGGCGCCGCGCTGGTGCTCGTCAGCGGCGATCTCGCAGCGACCGAGAAGGCACTCGGCCCGGCAGGCGTCCGCAGCGGAGCGGCAATCATCGTGCCCCCGGCCAAGGCCAACGGCACCCTGATCGCCTTCATCGCCGGCTGATCCTGAGCTGCTGTGGAACGGCGGGAGCGGCCGCCGGCGTTCCTGCGACGGGAACACCGTACTAACACCGGTGGTCCCGCGGAATCGCAGCTTCGCCGCAATTACGGTTAAGAAGTCCTTGTCACCAGCGCTCGCTGGTCGTTCCCCACAGTTCGAGGACTCTTACCGAGATGCGATTTCTCGTCGCGGCTTGCGCTGCGTTCCTGCTTCTGATGTGCGACATCAGCCCGGAGCCGACATGGCAGATCTCACATGTCGACCAGGCCACGCCGAAGTCCGATCGCGCGCCCTCCCTGGTGCCGCTCGTCGACCTCTTCCTCGCCAGCGTACAGGCCATTGAACTTGCCAATGCGCGTGCGTCCTACGAGGAGACGATCGAGCCGGAGCCCGCAGTCGAAGCTGCCGCGGAGACTCCGCCGTCCCCGACCGAACAATTCTGTCGCGCGCTGAAGCAAGCGGCCGAGGAGAGCGGCATTCCCGTGCCGTTCTTTGCCCGCCTGCTCTGGCAGGAGAGCCGCTTCAAGTCCAACGAGGTCAGCCAGGCCGGCGCGCAAGGTGTGGCACAATTCATGCCGGAAACCGCAGCCGAGGTCGGGCTCGACGATCCCTTCGATCCCATGAAGGCGCTGCCCGCATCGGCAAGATTCCTGCGCAAGCTCCGCGATGATTTCGGCAATCTCGGCCTCGCCGCGGCCGCCTACAATGCCGGCCCCGGCCGCATCCAGAAATGGCTCGCCAGGGAGAGTGACCTGCCGCGCGAGACGCGCGACTATGTCCGCATCATAACCGGCACCAAAGCCGAAGACTGGATCGAGCGTTCGGATGCGCTGGCGATCCGGATCGACCTGCCGCGCGAGGCGCCGTGCGAAGGCGTCGGCAGCCTCTCCAAGATCCGGGACGTTGCCTGGGTGCCCGCGAGCCTCACGCCCTCGACGGCCAGCATCATTCGCAAGGCCGAGCAGCTGGCGGCGCGGCTCGCGGCCAATCGCGCCCGCAAGCATCTCGTGTCCCTGCTCCGCAAGGGCGGCGCGGCCCGCGGCAAGGCGCGCAGCATGATCGCGGCCCGCGCCAAGGGGGGAGCGAAGGGGGCGAAGGCCCACGCCGTCCGCGTGGCGGCGCGCGAGCGCTCCTCGGGCTGATCCATAGATCAGGAAGCCGCTCGATGGAGCGGCTTCCTTGCTGCGGCTACTCGACCTCCTCGATCACGCGACGCTCGTGAGGCTCGACGACATAGGTCCGCGTGTCGCGATGGATGTAGCGGTAGTCCCGCAGACCCGGCGCGTCCTGATAGACGGTGCTCGGGAACTCCTCGACCTCGACACTGTCAGGAACGCGATCGCCGACATGGATCTCGGTGCGCGCGGTGCTGCCGGTGGTCCGCACCTCGCTCCGCTCGGGGCGCGCCTTGACATGCTTGCGGATGACCTCGCGATCCCTATCCGAGAACTTGCTGGCGCTGCGCTCGCGCGTCGTCGTCGTCGTCGCGGTGGATTGCCCTGAGTACGGCAGCACCGTTACGATCTTGTAGGTGGCGGGATCGACGATGACGATCTCGTCCTTGACCAGTGCAAAGCTGTAGCCGCGATATTGCGGCACGATCTCCACGACGTCAGGTGGCAGCGTCGCCAGCTGCACGTCGCGCGGCACCACCGTGCCGACGTTCAGCGAGAAATTCACGTTGGTCAGTGGCCGCACGTTGAGGTGCGAGATCGAGGCGCTGATCTTGGTCTCCTGCTGCCGGTCGAGCTTGACGTCGGTTCGCGCAGCCATCTGCGAATTGGTCTCGGTGCGCGCGCCCTGCGCCTGGTTGCTGGTCGGCGCCTGCTGAGCCTGGTTGTTGGTCGGCGCCTGTTGAGCCTGGTTGGTGCCGGTCGCGCCGGGCGCCTGCTGCGCCTGGTTGGTGTTGGCGGGCGGCTGACTGCGATCCTGCGCCTGGTTCGTGTTCGTCGCCGGCGGGTTGGCGCCCTGTTGGGTCGCGGGCGGATTGGTCTGGCTCGAGCTCGCCGTGCCGCTCTGCGGCCGTGACGAATTATCCGCGCTGTTGGCCGCGTTGGTCCCGGAACCGGGGGACGTGGAAGATGGCGCGGTACTCTGGTTATTCTGTGCCGACGGTCCCGACGTCGAGGGCTGCTGCGGCTGCGAGGTGGTCTGCTGCGACTGAGCCGTCCCCGATGGCGTGGTGGTGGACGGCGTCGCGGATTTGTCTTGCGATGGTGCGGATTGCTGCGAGGTCGTGTTCGCGTTCGGCGCTTGCGCAAAGGCGGCGTTCGCCAGCACAAGTCCCAATGCGGTGGTTGCCAACAGGCGGATCATGGTTCTCTCCCTTTGGTCCTGAAGTTGGCTATTAACCTGCGCTAAGAAGCGAGGTTCCAGTTTTTCCCGGACCAGGCCCGGGGCGCTTCATCGGCACGGAACCTTGCGGAGGCCATCGACAAGCGCCGGCATCCCGGCCTGTCGAAAACAACCCCATGCACAGTAGCCGGCGCCCGCCAGATCAAGAGCTTGCGCGCCAGCGACTACTGATTTTCAGAAAATCGCTTTGACCCGTCGGGCAAAACAGGAGTATAGTGGCATCATCGCGCTATCAGGCTCTGTCCAGCTCCGCCCAACGAGGCGGCGCGCTCGACCCGGCTGCGCGACAACGTCTCATCACCACCTGAAAAATCTCAACCGCCGCATCAGTAGACGCGCGATCGGCTTCGCTTGCAGCGAGGCCGCGCGCCTGCGCCGGCAAAGGACACATCTCATGACCACATCCCTGACATCTGCCGAAACGACGGCCATCGCAGCCAGCGATCGCGCCGCGATCATCGCCAGCCCGAAAGTAAAACTCCGTCGCAGGCGCATCGTGATCGAACACCCTGATACGAAGGCCGGCGAAGCGCTGCTGGCCGAGGCGCTCGGCGCCGCCGACCGCGACGCGCTGCATGGACTGTTGAGCCAGCTGGTGAAGGCCAGCGTCGTCGCGCGCAAGCCCGACCAGGGCAACCTCGCCTTCATGGTCTCGACACTGAAGAGCATCGCGCCGAGGGATTCGCTCGAATCCATGCTGGCGGCGCAGATGGTGAGCATTCAGGTCGCGACCATGCGCTGCGCCTGTCGCCTCGCCTGCACCGACGATGTGCAGCAGCAGGAGAGCCTCACGCGCGCCCTGACCCGGCTGTCACGCACCTTCGCCGCGCAGATCGAGGCGCTGAACCGTCACCGCAGCAACGGCGCCTGTGCGATCACGGTGCAGAATCTCTCGGTTCAGGACGGCGGCAAGGCCGTGGTCGGCAACTTCACGCAGCACGCAAACCTGATCGCTGCGCAGCCCGGCTTTGTGGATGCGGCGGCCCTCCCCGCATGAGCCACGCCCGCAACACCTGCGCGATGCGAACGAGCCGGCGTTGCGGCGCGCAAACACGCAATGGTGACGCCTGCCGCGCGCCGGCGCTGCGCGGCAGGATGCGCTGCCGCATGCACGGCGGCGCATGGGGATCCGGCGCGCCTGGTGGAAACAGCAATGCCCTCAAGCACGGCTACTTCACCAGCGAGGCGATCGGGGAGCGCAAGCTTGTTCGCACCGTGCTGATCGAATCTGAAGATCTGCTGCGCAAATTGCTCACGCGTCCGGAAACAATTCGCAACCCAGACGAGAGCGAAGCCGGATGAACTAGGAGGGAACAGATTCCCTCCTCCGCGATTAACAAATGTTAGAAGATGAGGTGCGCCATGGGCCAATCAAAGCCGATCCGGCCGACCGCGCTCGTCGTCGAAGATGACGACATTCAACGCGAGATGCTGGCGCTTCTGCTCGAAGAGAGCAATTTCGAGGTGCTTCAGTGCGAGGATGCCGAGACCGCGGCGCTGGCGCTGAAAGCACGGCACCCTTCCCTGATGGTCACCGACATCAATCTGGTCGGGAAGATGGACGGCGTGGCTCTGGCGTACTTCGCCCAGCAGCAGAACGCCAACATGCGGATCATCGTGATCTCGGGCCGTCCGCTGCCGCGTCCCCTGCCGGCTGGTGCGACATTCCTCGCCAAGCCGGTCTACGCGACAACGCTGCTGGAGGAAGCTGGCCGATAGAAGCGGTTTGCCGGCGTCGGCGCGAGATGCTGCCCGTCAGGTTGATGCGCAGGGCTATCGCTTATGGATTCGTTGAGCGAGTTGCGCGCACGCCTCGTCCTTCGAGGCGACCGCTTCGCCTCCCCAGGATGAGGCTAAGCGGCATCGATGTCCGCTTAAACTGCTGCCACGCACTCCTCTCTATCCTGAGGGGCCGCCAGAGGCACGCGTCTCGAAGGATGCTCCGCAGGGAAACCGCCGGCCGCGCTCGCGGCCGGCGGGCACTACCTTCATAAACCTGTACCTTGCATTAAAAGGTACCTTGTTATATATTCTCTGGCACGCTCAACCGCGCAGTTGCCATGACCGAACAGAACCAGGTCCAGCTCAAGAAAGGTGCACTCGAACTGTGCGTGCTGGCGCTGTTGGCGCGCGGCGAAAGCTATGCCTATGAGATTGCCAGCGCGCTCGCTTCCGGCGTCGGCATGGGAGAAGGAACGATCTACCCGCTGATGCGGCGCATGCAGGACGACGGGCTCGTCGACACGCGCCTCGCCGAATCGAACAGCGGCCCGCCTCGCAAATATTATCGGCTCACCCCCGCCGGCCGCGCTGCCTTCGCGGCGCAGAAGCGCGAGTGGCGGACGTTCACGGATGCCGTCAACCAGTTGCTGGGAGAACGCTGAATGAACCGCGTCGCCTTCTTGACCATTCTCAATGACGGGCTCGCCGGACTTCCAGCGCGGGAGATCGACGACATCCTCGCCGACTACATGTCTTATTTCGACGAAGCCGAGGCAGCCGGGCGAAGCGAGGCCGATGTGGCAGCGGCGCTCGGTGACCCCAGGCGGCTGGCGCGCGAGCTGCGCGCCGAGACCGGGCTGCGTCATTGGGAAAATCGCCGCACGCCGGGCAACTCCGCCGCCGCCCTGCTCGCGCTGGGGGGACTGGCCACGGTCGATATTCTGTTCCTGCTGCCGCTGCTGTTCGCTGTAGCCCTGATCATGCTGGTGATCGGCCTCGTCGTCTTCGCGCTCGGCATCGTCGGGCTCGGATTGCTGCTGAGCCTCGTGAAGATCGGGCACTTTGCCTCGATCGCCGCGATCCTGCTGCGCGCGGTAGCCGGCATCGGGCTGATCTCGGCAGGTGTCGGATGCGGCGCACTGCTGCTGCTGGCGCTCGACGGCGCCGTGAAGTTGCTCGGGAATTACGCCCGGCTGCACTACCGGCTGCTCAAACCAGAACAAGATCCGGCTTGATAGGAGGTGCGCCATGCGCAGACGTCTGTTAGGGACCGCAATGGTGTCGCTGGGCATTGCGGCGGGGTGCGGGGTCATCGCGGTTCTGACCTCGGCAACGGAATGGATGGACGGCGACCACCGATCCTGGGCAGGAACGTTGCGAAACTGTGCTGCGGCGAAACCGGCCGGCGCAAGCGAGCGCCGCACCGTCGATCTCGCATGGGCCGGCAGCGATGCCGTCAGGATCAGAATTCCGGCGCAGGTGCATTATCGTCCCGGCCCGAAGCCACAGGCCAGCGTCAGCGGCGACGCCGAGCTGGTCAGCCATGTGCGCCTTCACGACGGCACGCTGGAATGGGACACGGTGGAGTGGGACCGCCTGGTTGATTGCTTTCCGGCGAGCGATCTCGTCGTCCAGCTCTCCGGCCCTGCGGTCACGGCCTGGACGCTGAACGGCTCGGGCGAACTCACCCTCTCCGACATCAAGCAGGATGTGCTGCGCCTCACCTTGCACGGCAGCGCCATTGTGACGGCAAGCGGCGAAGCCAAGGAGTTGTGGTTCGATGCCGCCGGCTCCGGACGAGCCGATTTCGGCCGGCTCGTCGCGCAAAAAACCAGCATCAACATGTCGGGCAGCGCGAAGCTCAAGCTCGCCGATGTCAAGCAGGACATGCTGCGCGTCGTCATGAGCGGCAGCAGCACCATAACCGCCAACGGAACGGCCCACGAAGTGTCGCTCGAATCTGCCGGCTCCAGCCGCGCCGATCTCGGCGGACTGATCACCGAACAAGCCAGCGCGAAAATCCACGGCAGCGGCAACGTGGACCTCGCGCCGCGAGAGGATGCCGATATCGCGGTCTCCGGCAGCGCCGTCGTGAAGCTGCACGGCACCGTGGCGCGGGTCAATTCGCACGTGTCGGGCTCAGGTGAGATCAAGCGCGTGCCATAGCCGCGCAATCAGCCTCAGCGCAACACGAAGGAGACGTCGATGTCCGCTTCCGTCAACGCTTGCAGATTCCTCGCCGCCATCGGCTTCTGCCTCACGTCGACGTTGGCGCAAGCTGCTGGCCTGCGATCGATTGATATTCCCGCCGACGCCGATGGTCCGGCGATTCACGGCATGGTCTGGTATCCCTGCGCCGAACCGCCGGGAGAGCTTCGTATCGGCAGCTTCGTCCTGCCAGGCGTGAAGAATTGCCCGCTCGCAGGAGACCACCTGCCGCTGATCGCCGCTTCCCATGGACGGCGCGCCTCGTTTCTCGGCAATCGCGACACCGCCGAGGCGCTCGCCGACAGCGGCTTCGTCGTTGCAGCTATCAACCACCCAGGCGATACCGCGCTGGATCCAGGCCGTTCCGGCGATCTCTCGGTCTTCGTCGAGCGGCCCACCGACATCAAGCGCCTGATCGACTTCATGATCGGGACATCGCCGTTCGCCGCGAAAATCGATCAACACAGAATCGGCTTCTTCGGCTTCTCGCGCGGCGGCTATACCGGACTTGTGCTGCTCGGCGCCAATCCGGATTGGACCGGTGCGGCCACGAACTATTGCCGCCGAGGGCAGTCGCTGTTCTGCCAACAGATCCTCGGCAGGACATATCCTTCGGAGCCCCTGACGCACGATCCGCGGATCAAGGCCGCGGTGCTCGCCGATCCTCTGGCCATCTTCTTCTCTGCCGAGAGTTTGGCGCCTCTCAAGGCGCCGGTTCAACTCTGGGCATCGGAACGCGGTGGGGACGGCGTGCTGCCCCACGATGTCGCCGGTGTGGACGCAAACCTGCCGGCCCGACACGAATATCGCGTCGTTTCGAACGCCGGCCATTTCGCGTTCTTCCTGTGTCCGCCGGCGCTGGTCAAAGAGCGGCCCGAACTCTGCGCGGATGCGCCCGGCTTCGACCGCGGCGCATTCCATGCCGAGTTCAACGCGGGCGTGCTCGCATTCTTCCGGAGATGGTTGATCCAGCCGGCCGAGTGAGATGCATCGAGACCGGGATGGCACTGAGATGAACGGGCTCAAGACGCCAATCGCGATGGACCCGTTCAGCAGCACGTTGCGCTGACACGCCACGTTCCGCGAAGTTTCCACGGAACTTCCCGTTGCTGCGTCACTTTGAATCCCGCAACGGAGGCATGGCCGATGAATGCCGAAACGGAACTGAAATTCCGCGTTGCGCCCCGAAAACTGTCGTCGGCCCTGCACGGCAGCAAGCGAGGCGACCGGTCGGAGAAGACGCTCGTTTCGACCTATTACGACACGAGCAAGCACAAGCTGCGACGGCACGGGCTGACGCTTCGGGTGCGCAAGGTCGAGGGCCGCTACGTCCAGACCGTGAAGGCGGGCGGAGCGGGAGGCCTGACCCGCGGCGAGTGGGAACAGGACGTCGCCGGCGAAAAGCCCGATCTCGAGAAGACAAGGGATACGCCGCTCGACAAGCTCGCGAGCAAGAAGCTTTCGCGCAAGCTGAGGCCGGTTTTTCAAACCCTTGTTCATCGCACCGCGCAGGCGCGTCGTATCAGAAACAGCCGGGTCGAGCTTGCGGTCGACCGCGGCCGGATCGGCGCCAAACGCCGCGCGCAGCCGATCGCGGAGCTCGAGCTGGAATTGAAATCCGGCCGTGTCGGCGATCTGTTCCAGATGGCGCGAACCATCGCGCGCAAAACCGGCGCCGAGCTCGATCTGCGTTCGAAGGCCGAGCGGGGTTACCGGCTTGCCACCGGCGCGCGCGACGGCGCACAGCACGCCGAGCCGATCCAGCTCGATCACGAGATGTCGCCCCTCCATGCATTCCGCGCCATCGCCCATTCGACGCTGCGGCAGATCACGGCCAATGCCGATCCGGTCCGGAAGATGGATTCGGAAGGGGTCCACCAGATGCGGGTGGGCCTGCGGCGGCTGCGGGCGGCGATCTCGCTGTTTGGCGATGTCCTGCCGCGCGCGCAGACGGCGCGGATCAAGGCCGAGCTCAAATGGCTCACCGGCGAGCTTGCGCCGGCGCGCGAGATCGACGTGTTCGTGAACGAGAGCGTTCGACCGATCGCCGACCGGGGCGTGCCGAAGCGGGGCGCACGCGCGCTCCGCGACAAGTTCTCCGCAGAGCGGAAGGCGGCGTTCAGCCGCGCCGGCGAGGCGGTTGGGTCGGCGCGCTACCGCCGTCTGCTGATCGACGTGCTCGAATGGATCGAAACGCTGCGCCCCCGCCCCGATGATGACGTGGGGATCCCTGCCTACGCAGAAGAGGTGCTTGGCCGGCGCATCGACAAGGCGCGCAAGCAGGGCAAACGGCTCGGCGAGCTCGCTCCGGACCAGCGCCACAAGCTGCGCATCAGGATCAAGAAGATCCGCTATGCCATCGACTTCTTCGGGAGCCTCTATCGCGAGCGCGACCAGAACGAGCTTGCAGAGCTTTCGTCCCGGCTGAAGCGGATTCAATCCGCGCTGGGATCGCTCAACGACTTCATGGCGCATCGCGAGCTGGCAACAGAGGCCGCGCTGAACGCCCCGCCGGCGAACCGGCGCGCCCAGGCTTTCGCCTCGGGCTTCATCGTCGGCCAGGAACGCGAGGCGGCCCGCGGGCTGATGCAGGATGCAGCAAAGGAGTTGCATCGGTTGCGTTCGTTGCGCATCGCGCCGGGCAAATGACTTCGGGAGATCAGGCATGGCATGGGTCGGCACGTCATGGGTTGGTGCTTGGCGAAATCAATTCGGCTCGATCTTGCGCATCATCAGCGATGCGGAAGGCCGCATCGAGGGCACCTTCGAGACTGCGCTCGAGGACAGCGGCTTTTATGGGCAAACGGTGCAAGTCACCGGATTTCACCGGGCAATTGCATCGGCCAAAGAGAATCACCGGCCTCGCGTGATCAGGAGGTACCTGCGGGCCCCTCGCCGCCTGCTTTACCTGCGCGCAATGCTCGCCGGAGGAGAGCAATGCCCCGAGCACTCCTGTACGGAGTGAAATATGTGCCGTTCGGGTAACAGTCCGCGCCAGAAATGGCGTGCGCACCTGCTCGCCTTAATCAATCACCCTTTGTGCGGAACATTCGATCGAGCGCTCGACTTTCAACCACCATCGACACGCGTCGTGTTGCCCTGGGTTAGCCGCGCAGAATTGATGGCGAAGAGGAGATCATCGTGACGAAGCTCGCCAAGCTGCTTGCAATAACCGCCATACCGGCCTTGTTGATCGCAACGTCTGGACCGCTGCTCGCTGGAGGCGGTGGTGGGGGTGGTGGCGGCGGGGGCGGCGGCGGTGGTGGCGGCGGCGGCGCCGGCGGGGGAGTTGGCGGAGGCGGCGGCGTCGGAGCCGGCGTTGGCATGGGTGGGGGACATGGCGGCGGCGTGGGTGCAGGGCATGGCGGAGTGGGAGGAGGCGGCCACGGCAGTTCGGCGTCAGCTCCAGGGCACGCGATGCAAGCAGCGTCTTCGAGCTCGCACTCGCATGGAACGAATCACGGCGCGTCAGGCTTCAGCCCGGGACACCTGGGACACGCAATACAGGCGGCGTTTTCAGCGGTGTTTTCGAGCTCGCACTCGCATACCGGACATCACGGTTCACCAGGCCATGCCGGGCATTCCGGCGCATCCAGCTTCAGCCCGGGACACGAGATGCAGGCGGCAACGTCAAGCCCGCCCTCCGGGCATCCGGGCGCATCCAGCTTCAGCCCGGGACATGAGATGCAAGCGGCGACTTCAAGCACGCCCTCCGGGCAGCCGGGAGCATCCAGCTTCAGCCCGGGGCACGAGATGCAGGCGGCGACTTCAAGCCCGCCCTCCGGGCAGCCGGGAGCATCCAGCTTCAGCCCGGGGCACGAGATGCAAACGGCTTCGAAGCCTTGAACGGCGACTACCAGCAACGAGCCGAGCTTCGCTCAAGTCGAACGGCCTAGCCGTTCCGACTTGAGCTGCTTGATCTCAACAGACGATCTAACGCTATTTGCCCAGCGCCGCGGCGACCTGGCCGGCCAGCTGCTCTGCCAGCATGTGATAGCCCTCGGGCGTGAGATGCTGCCCGTCGGGTTGATGCGGCAGTCCGTGCAGCATCCCGTTCGGCAGCATGACCACCTTGATTCCCATCGCGCCGAGCCGGCTCTGGATTTCGGGCGTGTTGTCGGCGGCCAGCTTTCTCCGGTCGTTTCCGCCGGGTTGGAGGATCACCACGCTCGTTCCCTTGGGAACGACTCGATCGAGCCGGGCCAGCATGCCTCCCGTGGTGTCACCGTTGATGCCGGCATTGATGACGCGGACGTTAAGCCCCCTCGCACGGAGCAGCGCTTCCAGCTGTGCGGGATAGGCCTGGCTGCGCGAGACGCCCTTGCCAAACGTGTTGCTGGCGCCAAGGGCGACGACGGTTGCAGCGTGAGCGGTGCCAAACATGGCGAACGCCGCGAATGCACCGAGAAGAACGATCCGTCCGAGCCTTGCGATCACTTTTGCCCCCTGATCGATATGATATTCCCGCCACATGCTTATCATCGATTGCGGCATCACGCGCACGCTCCAATCGAGCGCGGCGCCGGAGCGTCGTGCCGCTACCGCTGGCGGGCCATGCGATAAGCTGCCCCCTCGCGCCATTGGCACGCCCTCTCCAATCATGTAACCCGACAAAAACCTTGCCGGGACGGGACGCGGATGGATGCGATTGCCAATGACGACGCGGGGCACGGCACTCGCGCGCTGATCTTTGCGCTGGTGGCGCTGGCCTGCGGGCACATGCTGTCCACGCTGCTGCGCACCATCCCGGCACTCAGCCTCGATCTGATGGCGGCGGATTTCCACGTGCAGCCGCAGGCGCTCGCGAGCCTCAGCTCGGTCTATCATTTTGCCTTCGCGGCCTCGCAGATCCCGGTGGGCGCGGCAATGGACCGCTTTGGCGTGCGGCCGGTGTCGCTGAGCCTGCTTGCGGGCACCGTGATCGGCGCGACCGCATCGGGCCTGGCGACGGGACCTGAGAGTTTTGCGTTCGGGCAATTGCTGCTGGGCGTCGCCACATCGGGCATGCTGATGTGCCCGATGACGCTGGCGGCCAAGCAATTGTCGGCGGCGCGCTTCGGGCTGTGGTCGGGCGCGATCCTGTCGATTGGCAATATCGGCATGCTGCTGTCGGCGAGCCCGCTCGCCTTCGTGGTCGACACTTACGGCTGGCGCGCCGGGTTCTGGATCGCCGCAGCCGGCGGCATCGCGGTGGCGCTCGCGGTGTTCGTGCTGGTGCCGAACCAGCCGGCCGAGCACAAGGACGATTCGTCACCGTTGTCGCAGATGATCGAGGTGCTGAGGCTCGGCTTGTCGCGGCCCTTGCGCGGATTGATCGCGCTGGCGCTGGTGTCGCTCGCGACCTCGCTGGTGCTGCGCGGCCTGTGGGGCGGGCCGTGGCTGATGCAGGTCAAGGGCCTGTCGCGGGTCGAGGCCGGCAACCAGCTCGGCGCCTACACGCTGGCGATGATCGCGGGACCGCTGCTGATGGGCATGCTCGACCGCAAGGTCGGCCGCCGCCGCGAGCTGGTGGCCGGCACGCACAGTCTCGCGGCGACGCTGGTGGCGCTGATGGCGCTCGGCGCGCCGCATTATGCGGTGGCATGGCTGTTCGGCGTCGAGGTCATGCCGCCGCAATATGATCTCGTGCTGTTCGTGCTGATTGGGCTAGCGACCTCCGCCCAGCCGCTGCTGTTCGGCATGTGCCG
Source organism: Bradyrhizobium sp. BR 10261 (assembly GCF_019455395.1). NCBI lineage: Bacteria > Pseudomonadati > Pseudomonadota > Alphaproteobacteria > Hyphomicrobiales > Nitrobacteraceae > Bradyrhizobium > Bradyrhizobium sp. BR 10261. The sequence continues at coordinate 171,832 of NZ_JACOFQ010000001.1, read as the reverse complement.
GCAGCTGGTCGACGCGCAAGTCGCGGGCAAGGCGCTGGCGGCGGTGAACCTCGCCTTCTTCCTCGGCACCGCGCTGATGCAGTCGATGTCAGGCGCCGTCGCGGCGGTCGCGGGACTGCCGGCGGTGCTGCTGTTCATGGCCGCGATGCTGTTCATCGGCGTGATGATCTTTTTGACTTACACCTCGGCGAGTTCGTAGGGTGGGTTAGCCCTGCAGATGCGCAAAGCGCATCTGCTTGGCGTAACCCGCCACTTCTGTCACTGCGGAAGCCAGAGTGGTGGGTTACGCCAAGGGACTGCGCTTCGCGCAGCCCGGGGCTAGCCCACCCTACAGTCCGCGCATTGAAGGAATGCATCATGCCTGTCGACACCAAAGCCGCCACCGACCGTCTCATGCGCTTCCTTTCCGTGGAAGGCGTCACCGGACAGGAGGCGGCGATCGGGCGTGAGCTCACCGCTGCGCTGAAGGAGGTCGGCGTGCCTGCCAAGGCGATCCGGCTCGATGACGCCAACAGCCGCATTCCCGTGCCGACCGAAACCGGCAACCTCATCGTCGACCTGCCCGGCCGCGGCGCGCTGCACAACCAGCCGCGCATCATGTTCATGACGCATATGGACACGGTGCCGCTCTGCGCCGGCGCCAAACCGAAGAAATCGGGGCGCAAGATCGTCAACGAGGCCAGGACCGCGCTCGGCGGCGACAACAGATGCGGCTGCGGCGTGCTGGTGACGCTGGCGGCCGAGCTTGAGAAGCAGAAGCTCGACCATCCGCCGATCACGCTGTTGTTCTGCGTGCGCGAGGAAAGCGGGCTCTATGGCGCGCGCCACGTCAAGCTGGACGAGCTCGGCTCGCCGGTGATGGCGTTCAACTATGACGGCGGCTCGGCTTCCAATGTCGTGATCGGCGCTGTCGGCGCCGACCGCTGGACCGTCGAGATCTTCGGCCGCGCCTCGCATGCCGGCGTCGCGCCGGAACGCGGCATCTCCGCGACCATGATCATGGCGCTGGCGCTTGCCGAGGTGAAGGCCGGCGGCTGGTTCGGCAAGGTGGTGAAGGGCAAGGGCGCGAGCGCGCGGATGGGCACCAGCAATGTCGGCCCGGTCACCGGCGGCGACGGCCGGCCTGCGGGCGATGCCACCAACGTCGTCACCGACTATGTGCATGTGCGCGGCGAATGCCGCAGCCATGACGGTAAATTCTTCAAGGAGATCACCAAGGCCTACAAGGCCGCGTTCGAGAAGGCGGCCAAGAAGGTCACCAATGCGCAGGGCAAGTCCGGCAAGGTCAAGTTCAAGGCCGAGACCGACTATTATCCGTTCCGCATGAAGGAGAACCTGCCGGTGGTGAAGCGCGCGATCGAGGCCGTGTCTGCCGTCGGCGGCACGCCCAACGTCCGCGCCGCCAATGGCGGCCTGGATGCCAACTGGATGGTCCGCCACGGCATTCCGACCGTGACGTTCGGCGCCGGCCAGAACGAGGCGCACACGATCGACGAGTGGATCAATCTGGACGAATACGACCGGGCCTGTGCGCTGGCCGTGCAGCTGGCGACGACGCGCTAGAGAGATCCGTAGGGTGGGTTAGCGCTGCAGCTGCGCGAAGCGCATCTGCAGGGCGTAACCCACCGCTGTTTGTCACCGCAGAGACAGAAGTGGTGGGTTACGCCTTCGGCTAACCCACCCTGCAAAAGAAAAAAAACAGGGAGGCCACATGCCGCGCATCGCTGATATCGAGACCGGACTCTACCGGATTCCCCTCCCCGTCACGCTGTCCGACTCCACCCATGGCGACATGTCGGCGTTCGAGCTGATCACCTGCCGCATCCGCGATGCCGATGGCGCCGAAGGCGTCGGCTACACCTACACGGTCGGACGCAATGGCGGCGCTGTCGCCGATATCCTCAAGCGCGAGATTCCACCGCTGGTCGGTGGGCGCGAGGCCGAGGACACCGAAGCGATCTGGCACCACGTCTGGTGGGGCCTGCATTATGGCGGGCGCGGCGGGCCGACGGTGCTGGCGCTGTCCGCGCTGGACATTGCGCTCTGGGACATGAAGGCGCGGCGCGCGAATTTGCCGCTGTATCAGCTGCTCGGCGGCTTCGATGCACGCGTGCCGTGCTACGCCGGCGGCATCGATCTCGATCTCTCGGTCGAGGCGCTGCTCAAGCAGACCGACGGCAATCTCGCCAAGGGCTTTCGCGCCATCAAGATGAAGGTGGGCCGGCCCGATCTCAAATCCGACGTCGCGCGCGTCGCGGCGATGCGACAGCATCTCGGCGAGGGCTTTCCGCTGATGGCGGACGCCAACATGAAATGGACGGTGGAGGAAGCGATCCGCGCCGCCCGCGCCCTGGTGCCTTACGACCTCACCTGGCTCGAGGAGCCTGTCATTCCCGACGACGTCGCAGGCCACGCGCGCATCATGCGGGCCGGCGGCGTCCCGATCGCAGCGGGCGAGAATCTGCGCTCGCTGTGGGAGTTCAAGAACTACATCGCGGCAGGCGCGGTGTCCTATCCCGAACCCGACGTCACCAATTGCGGCGGCGTTTCCGCCTTCATGAAGATCGCGCGGCTGGCGGAGGCCTTCAATTTGCCCGTCACCAGCCACGGCGCGCACGACGTCACCGTGCATCTGCTCGCGGCCTGCCCGAACCGCTCTTACCTCGAGGCGCACGGTTTCGGGCTGGACAAATATATCGAGCATCCGCTGGTGCTCGAGGACGGCAGGGCGCTGGCCCCGGACCGCCCGGGCCACGGCATCGGCTTCGACTGGACCGGGCTGGCGAAGCTGGCGGCGTAGGAACGCGTTGCTGCACGCGAGGCATTCCAACGGGCTTGATGCGAAGTGCGGATAATCGATTAGAGTGGTGACAGCTGACACCATCAGAGAGAGCCGCATTTTGACCCCCGAGCTGCATCAAAAACTGACCGCGTGGCGCCAGCATCTGCATGCCCATCCCGAGCTATCCCTCCAGGAAAAGGCGACCGCCGCCTTCGTGCAGGAGCGGCTCACCGAGCTCGGCATTCCCTTCGTGTCAGGCATCGGCGGCCACGGCATCGTCGCGACGCTGACGCGCGGGTCGGCCGAGGGGCGCGTCGGCCTGCGCGCCGACATGGACGCGCTGCCGATCACCGAGGATACGGGGCTCAGCTACGCCTCGAAACATCCGGGCGTGATGCATGCCTGCGGCCATGACGGGCACACCGTCTCGCTGCTCGGCGCGGCCGCGCTGCTCGCCGCCGACACCGACTGGAGCGGCACCGTCGATTTCATCTTCCAGCCGGCCGAGGAAGGTTTTGGCGGCTCGCGCGCGATGGTCGCGGCCGGGCTGTTCGAGCGCTTCCCGATGCAGCGCGTGTTCGGCTTCCACAACTGGCCGGGTCTCGAGGCCGGAACCATCGCGGTTCATGACGGCGCGGTGATGGCCTCGGGCGGACGCCTCACCATCACCATCGAGGGCCATGCAGGCCACGCCGGCATGCCGCATCTCACCCGCGATCCCGTGATGGCCGCCGGCCATCTGATCGTGGCAATGCAGTCGATCGTCTCGCGCGGCATCGATCCGCTCGACACTGCCGTGCTCTCGCTGTCGACGATCGAGGGCGGCACTGCGCCCAACCAGATCGCGGGGAAAGTCACGATCCGCGGCACGCTGCGGCATCATCGCAATGGCGTGAAGGACATCATTCTGGCGCGGATCGCCGAGATCTGCGCCGGCATCGCCACGAGTTTTGACGTCAAGGTCACGCCCGACATTGTCATGGGCGTCGGCGTGACGATCAATTCGCCGGCGGAAGCGGGCCTTGCGCGCATGGCCGCGGACAAGGTAGGGGCGCCCGTGCGGCGCGATCTCGCGCCGAGCATGGCCGGCGAGGATTTCGCCCACTATCTCGCGCAACGGCCCGGCGCGTTCGTGTGGATCGGTAACGGGCCCCTGCGCGACGGCGCCGAGCTGCACGGTCCGCGCTACGATTTCAACGACGCGATTCTCCCGGTGGCATCGGGCTGGATGGCCGAAGTCGCCAAGACCGCGCTGGCGGCGAACTGAGAGGCGGCCCCGTGGCTCCCTTGGGCCGGATGCGCTAGGATCGAAACGGATTCGATCCAGCGAGATCAGGATGAACCGGCGCGAATTCGTCCCAGGATTGGCTGCGGCGTCAGCATTCGCGAACGTAGCGCCTTTGGCTGAAGCCGCTGAAGCAAAGCGCGTCGCGCTCGTCATCGGCAATGGCGCCTACAGGAACGTGCCCGCGCTGCTCAATCCGCCGAACGACGCGAACGACCTCGCCGCGGCGTTGAGGCGGCTCGGCTTCACGGTCTCCCTGGCAACGAATGCGAGCTTCGACGAGATGCGGCGCGGCCTGATCGCGCTCGGGCGCGAGGCCGCCGGCGCCGACATGGCGGCCGTGTATTTCGCCGGCCATGGCATGGAGATCAATGGCGAGAACTGGCTGATCCCTGTTGATGCCGAGCTGAAGCGGGACACCGACGCGGCGAATGAAGCCATCAATCTGCAAAGCGTGATGTTGCAGGTGTCGAACACCACGAGCCTCGGCCTCGTCATTCTCGACGCCTGCCGCAACAATCCGTTTGCGGCCAAGATGAACAGGTCGATCGCGACGCGCGCCGCTCCCGTGAGCGGGCTCGGCCGCATCGAGCCCGTCGGCAACGTTCTCGTCGCCTATGCCGCGCGCGACGGCACCACGGCGCTCGACGGCGATGCGCGCAACAGCCCGTTTGCCGCGGCACTGCTGCGCAACATCGAGGCGCCGGGCGTCGAGGTCACCTTCATGTTCCGCAACGTCCGCGACGACGTGATGGAGGCGACGCGCAACGCACAGCAGCCGTTCGTCTATGGCTCGCTGTCGCGCAAGGCGATCTATCTCGCCGGCCGGCCGGCTGATGGTCGCGAGCAGGCACCGCCGCCGAGCCCGCTTCCGGCGGCGGTGTCGCCTGCACCGACGTCGCCGACGATCGATCCCGCGCTGGTCGGCACCTGGGAGATCGTGGTGTCGAGCGGCCGCGGCCAGTCGCGCTGGATCTGGCAGATCATGGGCGACGGCACCTACAGATTCCATGCCGAGCCGCAGCGCTCGGCGCGTGCGCATGAAGGCACGATCACGGCCGCGAACGGCCGCTGGACCCTGCGCGCAACCAGGGGCCTGTCAGGCTACAGCGATGGCGGCTTCTATGAGATCCACGACGCGCTCGCCGTGATCACAGGCAAGCTCGGCACCGGTGCCTGGAAGCGCAGCGCCGAGTAGGCGCACGCGCGATGCCGCGTGGCGCCGGCCTCGGAAACGCGCCAAAGCGCCATGAGATTGGGTTGATTCGTCATCGCGCTTTGGCGCCTTGTTTGAGCATGATCTTTTCGGAAATCCGCTTCGCGCTTTTCCGGATCATGTCTAGCTGAGGACCGGTGGCGGCCCGAACTCGCCGGGCTGGTCGAACCGCGCGATTCGTTTGTCCAGACGCCACAGCTCGATGCGGTGGACCAGCACGAGAGCCGCGGCCTGGCGCCTGGCATCCTCGTCATCACCGCAAACGAGATTGATGCAGCCGAACACGTGACCGTCGGGATCGATCTGGAAGGCGCGATAGTGCTTGACGGATTGCATCATGCCCCTCCGTGCCGTCTGTAGCTTGGCCTTCTATAACCTGGCGCGCTCAGCCAATTGGTCAGATCAGAGGCCACCTCGTTCTGCTTGGCACGCTCCAGCAGAATCTTGCGCTCCTTGCCGGGCGGCATGTGGCGGGCGCGCTCCTTGGCGCTATTTGCGAATGCCATCAATCGTTCCTGGAGCGATTGCGTTTGTTTCCTTCGGTTACGTTTGGCCGTCATCGAACACCTACGAGACAGATCATCGAACGAGCTGGCCCCGGCGAGGAGGTCTTGCGCCGGGGCCCCTACCTTGCCCGCCGAGAACCAACTGAACCGGCAGGGTTTGCAGCTTCGAGCGCGAGACCGGTTCCGGCATTTTCATAGGTTAACGGGTGGGAATTTTTGAGCGCACGACGCGGGCGCCGGGATTCACCTGCTTTAATGCGCAGTCGGGGCAAGCGGCGGATTGTAGTCCTTCCCACCGCCTCGACAGCGGCGGGCAAGCGCAGGACGTAAGCTGATGCCTGCTCAGTCGCCCCGGTAGACCTGCAGATACCCGGGGGAGAACAGCGCCGCGCTCTTGAGCGCATCGAGATCCGGGATCGTGAGTGTCCGCTCTCGCAGCGTGATCAGCCTAGCTGCCCTGAGCTCCTGGATCGTGCGGTTGAGGTGGACAACCGAAAGCCCGGTCGCGTCCGCCAAATCCAGCTGGGTCACGGGAAAGCTGCACGAATTGCCGTCGACCAGGCCGACGGGGCGAAGCCGCTCGTAAATCTCGCAGAACAAATGAGCGACTTTTTCCAGGGCCACGCGCCGCCCGAGATTGATCGCCCATTCGCGCTGGATCGCGTTGTTCAGAACGGTCTCGCACATGAACGCTTCGGCAAGCGTGCGCTCGCTTGCCATCAGCTTTTCGAAGCGGGGACGTTTGATCTCGGCATAGGCAACCGGCGTCGCCGTCGTAATCGAATGGTCGATGGCAGGCAGAAGGTAGGCGTGCGCGTCGCAGGTCTCGCCGGGCAGGATGAAGTTGACGATCTGGCGACGACCGTCCTCGAGCGTCTTGTGCCGGAACAGCCAGCCCGAGAGCACCACCCTGACGCTGTCGATCGGATCGCCCTCTGCGACCAGATCTTCTCCCGCACCGGCCCGGAACAGACCCTCGAAAATGGCTTGCTCGAGTGCCGCAACAGCGTCCTCCGACAAGGGCCGCAACATGTTGAGGCGGCGAACGGCCGCCTGTGCCAATCCTCCTTCGTTGCCGTGGGAGCGCATCAGCCGTCCATCGAAGGCGTGTGAAAGGTTCGCTTGGTCAGGGGAATTGCAATCTGGCACACGAAGCCTGCGGCGTTGAAGGCCATCATCGTCTGCCCCTTCAGCTCGAACGCCAGCGTCCGCTCCAGCAGCTCCGAGCCAAAGCCTTTCCGCATTGGCTGGGCCACCGGCGGTCCGCCTCGCTCGCGCCATTCGAACAGCAACTGCGCAGGGTCGGCGGCTTCATCGATGCGCCAGGAGATTTCGAGGCGGCCCATGGGGTGGCCGAGCGCGCCGTATTTGAGCGCATTGGTCGCAAGCTCGTGGATCGCCAGCGCGAAGGTTTCGGCGGCCTTGGGTTGGAAACGAACCGCAGGGCCGGACACGCGCATCTGCTCACCCTCGCGGGCATTATAGGCAAGCAACTCCTCGACGACGAGATATTCGAGATCGACACCGCCCTCGGGATCGCGGGTTACCAGCGCTTGCGTTCGCGCAAAGGCGTTCAGCCGGCCGTCGAGATGCGCGGAATATTCCTCGACGGTGGAGCTGGTCTCGGCCGAACGACGGGCGATCGACCTGACAACGCCGAGCGTGTTGCGGACGCGGTGCTGCAGCTCGGCCAGCAGCAGCCGCTGTCGCTCTTCCGCGCGCGTGATCGCGGTGACGTCGATGAAGGTGATGACCACGCCGGCGATGAAATTGTCGATGCTGCGATAGGGCAGGATCCGGACGATATAGCGCGTGCCGCTGTCCGGCGCGGTCAGCTCGCGCTCGGCGCTGGCGAGCGTGCGCAGCACGCGACGGACATCGTCGTAGAGCTCCTCGATCGGAATACGGGCCTTGATGTGCGCGATGGGACGGCCGACATCGGTCTCGACCAAATGCAGGATCTGGGTGATCGCCGGCGTGAAGTTCATCACGCGCAGATCGTTGTCCAGGAAGACGGTCGCGATCTGCGTGCTTTCGAGGAAATTCTTCAGATCGCTGGTGGCGCGGGTCAACTCCTGGACGCGGTGGGCGAGTTCGCCATTGACCGTGGTCAGCTCTTCATTGACCGACTGCAATTCCTCCCGCGAGGTTTCGAGCTCTTCGTTCGCCGATTGCAGCTCCTCGTTGAGCGACTGGTACTCCTCGTTGGAGGATTTCAGCTCCTCGTTGGTGCTTTCAAGCTCTTCGATGGTCGCCTGGAGGCGCTCGCGCGTGGCGCGCAAATCGCTCTCAAGCCGCTCGACATGCTCGGTTCGCACCAGACTGCCCGGACTGCTGTCGCTTGCTTCCAGTCCGCGCGCCGGTCCATCCTTGAACAGCACGACGAAACTACGGTGGCCGTCCGGGCCATCCTGGAACGGCTCCACGGTGATGTCGACGAGAACACGGTGGCCGTTGACGCCGAGCTGGACCTGTTCGGCGTGGGCGGATTCACCGGGTCTCGGTGGCGCGGCTGAGCGCCGTGCGGAGCTCCAGCCTGAGGTCGCGATGCACAAGCTGGAGCAGGTCGAGCGAGGCAGCCCCCGCCGTCGGCTCGATATAGCGGCCGGTGCGACCGGAAAAATGCAGGATCTGGAAATTATCGTCCGTGATCACATAGGCCGGCGCGTAACGCTCGGCGATGCGCTGGGCGCGGCGCTCCAGCCCGACGTCAGGTCCGAACGAACGAACCGCTGGCAACTCGACCGGAACGCGGCCCGCGGTGGTCGAGATGGGGAATTCCGGCGGCAGCCGCGTGCCGGTATCCAGCTTCTTGAAGATACGGGCGCGACGGTCGACCGGCGCGAACAGTTTCGGATGCCGCGTCACGTTCTCGGAATTGCCGAGGAACAGATAGCGCTCAGGCAGCAGCGCAAAGTGAAACAGGGGGATGACGCGGTTCTGCAGCTCGGCGTTGAGATAGATCAGGAGGTTGCGGCAGGATACCAGATCGAGCTTGGAGAACGGCGCGTCCTTGATCACGTTGTGCTGGGAGAAGATGCACATCTCCCTGAGCTCCTTGACCACGCAATAGGTGTCGCCCTCGCGCACGAACCAGCGCACCAGGCGCTCGGCGCTCATGTCATGCTCGATATTGGTGCGGTAGCGGCCGACGCGCGCGGTCGCCAGCGCCCGTCCGTCGATGTCGGTCGCGAAGATCTGGACCTGCGGGGCGGCCTCCAGCGTCGCCATATGCTCCCGCAGCAGGATGCCGATCGAATAGGCCTCTTCGCCGGTCGCGCAGCCGAGCACCCAGACGCGAACCTGTTGCCCGGCGGCCTTGTTCTGGAAGATCATTTGGAATGATCTGGGATTCCAGCACCTCGAACTCCCGCTTGTCGCGAAAGAACTCGGTGACGCCGATCAGAAGATCGTTGAAGAGATGCTGGGCCTCATCCTTGTCGTTCCTGAGGAAATCGACATAGGAGCCGATCTCCTCGATCTGCACGACTTGCATGCGGCGCTGGACGCGGCGCAGGAAGGTGTTCTGCTTGTAGCCATGGAAGTCGTTGCCGGTCTTGTTGCGCAGAATGTCGGCAATACGCGACAGCGAGGTCGCGGCGGCCGCCAGCACCTCGTCAAAGCCGTGCTTCTCCTCCAGGCGCCGCAGATGGCGCGCATAGATCTGGATATGCTCCGGAATGTCTTCCGGCGGCAGCACATAATCGGCGATAGCGGCTGGTCTGTTGCTGTCGACGAGATGCTCGGAATCGTCGTCGGCCACTTTTTCGGCGATCGCCAAGCCGCCATGGTCCTTCAGGGTGGCCGCACCCAGCGTGCCGTCGCCGTCGGTCCCGTGCAGCAGCACACCAATGGATTGCTCGGCGCGCTCTTCCGCAAGCGCCACCAAAAAGCTGTCGATGGTGGCCCGCTCGCCGGGCCCCTGCTCCGCCTTGCGCACGGCAAAACGACCGCCCTGGATCGTGGTAATCATGGCAACCGGGCTGAGGTAGATCGTTCCGCCTTCGATCGCCGCCCCGTCGCGGGGCTCGGAAAGCCGGACTCCCTCCGCGCGCTGAATCAGGGCCCTGAGCCGCTCGTCCGCGAGCGCCTCGCGGTGCTGAAGCACGAGCACGACCGTCTGGTCGTCCCCAAGAGCAAGCTTTGCGAAGAAGCGTTCGATGCTGTCGATGGCGCCGGTGGAGGCACCAACCCCGATAATCAGTGGCGCCTTGCCCTGCCGCTCTCCATCGCCCGACGCAGTGGCAACTTCATTCATAATGGCCGTTACTCTCGTTCTCGGGATCCAGGCAATTCAGCCGTCCGCAGATATCAGAAAATCAGCCTATCCCAACAGCCAAATGGCGGAAATAGCTTCGTGTTCCGCCTGGAGGGGATCATAAGACAAGGGGGAGAGGCTGATCGGCTGCCCTGAAAATCGAGGCGATCAGCGGGCCGGCGGTGGCGCGGAATCGACCTCACTTTGGAGGTAGTTGACCCGCTGGACGATCAGGGCGCGGTGCCGCTCCCATTCGACGAGGGTCTGCTTCAACAGATCGACCAGTCTTTCCGCATGGCGCGAGTCGTGCCCCCCGGCCCGCAGCTTGCGCACCAGATCCTCCTGGTTGCGAATCCGCAGCCAACCTTCGTCGATGTCGGCATCCGCCTTCACGAGAAGGCGCTGCTCGGCGTGGAGTTGCTCGGTCCGCTCGGCAAGGGAGATCGCCATGTCGCGCCTTAAGTCTGTCGCGGGCGGATCGCCGGATCGAACGATTGTAGCACGACCCGCCGGATCATGTCGGCATATTCGCGATATTCGGCGGCGCGCAGATCGTACATTTCGGCGACCGCGGGCCGACCGCTGCGCCTTCCATCGTCCGCCATGCGCTGCACCAGCTCGGCGCGCTCTTCGATGATCCGCAGCGCCACACGCAGTGCCTCGTCAACCTCTCCCTCCTGCTCCTTGGCGAGCGCGTCGGCGGTATAGGCATGGCCGACCTGACAGCGAAAGCGCATGGGCCGGCCACCTTTCAACAGGGATAAAACCCCGCCGCAGCTCGGACAGGTCAGCGCTGCAGGATCCGCAATCTTGGTGAGGCTTCCTGCCCCGATTCTTTCGCCGGCCGCGATTTCGACCTCCAGGCGGATGTCGGGAGCCACCGGCAGCGCGGTCCCCGGCGCCTCCTGCGCGAGATCGGACAGGATATCGCTGAGTCTTGCAGCCGGAACGCAGAGATCGGCGATGGTCGCGTCGCCCCCAGCGCGCGCTGCGGCATTTCCGGCGAAATCGCGTCGGCGGGGTCCTGGATCAGCGCCATTCCGCCGCAGCGTTTGATGGCATGGAGCCCGGCAGCGCCGTCCGAGAGCAGGCCGCTGAGGACAATCCCGATGACGCGGGGACCGTGGTGCACGGCCGCGGAGCGGAACAGGGCGTCGATCGCCGGACGGACCATGTTCTCGCGCGGGCCACACCCAAGCCGGATGTGCGTTCCCGACAGCAGAAGGTGGTGGTCGGGTGCAGCCAGATAGACATGGCCGCGCTCGAAGGCCATGCCGTCAACCGCCTGATGAACCGGCAGCCTCCCCGCAGCGGCGGCCACGGTCGACAGGATGCCGATACCCTGCGCGGGAATGTGCAGCACGATGAAGATGGCGGCCGGCAAGTCGTGCGGAAGCCCGGCCAAGATCTGCTTCAACGGGGCGGTGGCGCCGGCGGAGCCACCGATGACAATGATGTCGCGGTTGCTCATCGGGAACCCGCCATCTCCTGCTTCGTTTGCACCAAGGCGGCCCTTGGCCGTATGTTCCAATGTCTTTCGGGCAGCGGAGGAAAACCTGCCGATGATGCCAACGTCGTCGCATGAGCGCGGGCCGCTATCGGGACGCCGAGTCCTCGTCGTCGAGGACGAATATTACCTCGCTGACGATATCGGCCGTGCCCTGCGATCGGCCGGCGCCGAGGTCGCCGGACCGGTTGGCGAAGTCGAGGATGCGCTGCGCATCCTCCACGACGGCTCGATGATCGACGGCGCGGTGCTCGACGTGAACCTTCGCAGCGAGACGATTTATCCCATTGCGCAAGAGCTCAGGACACGCCACGTGCCGTTCGTGTTCACGACAGGCTACGACCCGGTGAGCATCGCACCCCAATTCCAGGACGTGACGCTCTGGGAGAAGCCGATCGACATCGCGTCAATGATCCGCGGACTCGGCGGACTGATCGGCTCGCACAAGATGTAGCGCTCTCTTTTGAGTTGATCAATCACGGCCTTCGCGATTGTTGTTATCGCGGACGCCATTCGACCAGATGTCCTTAACCAGCGTGCAATTTTCTGGGGACGGGTCGTTCCAGTCCAAGACGAAGCGTTCCGTTTCGCATCGGAAATAAAGGACTCGCTTTCCAGCCGAATTAGGCCACCGTCACCAGATCACCGGCCGTGGCTCTGCCCGTAGGCGTCGGTGGCTGAGAGACCGATAGCAGCGCTCCCGCCTACCAAGCGAAGGAGCGCCGTCATGGCGGACCACCACGCGCATTCGCGCATTTATCTGTCCAGGCAAATCGCACAGGCCCGGGCCGCTGCGGCTCGATCGATCGAGCTGCTCCGCGAGGCCCCACCGCCAAACACGTTTTTAGGTCGCAAGACTCAAGAGGCATTCCCTCCCGAGAATAGAGAGATAGCGCGCCGCGTTAGTTCGCAAGAGCTCCGGCCGCCAGCTAATAGCCAGGATCAGCCGCCTCGTCTATCGTAACGCCAGCGGAATGCCTGCCCGAGCCGCCGAAGCTGCGACCGCCCCGATCACGCGTAAGCGTAGCTCACAGCTACCCCGTCTCTTCAGAAGCACTGCCATGCCGAACGATCCGGCAATAGCCTTGAGTTTATTGAGCAGCGCCGAAAGAGGCCGCCACGGGTGGGAGGCCTCTTTCGAGAGAGGAAGCCGAGCCTAATGTTAACATAGCTAAATGTGCCCTCCGGTTGTGCTGGCGTATTGTTTCACGATCACTGGCCGAGGCTCTGTCCCGTAGGCGTCGGTGGCTGAGAGACCGAGCGAGCTCCCGCCTGCATTTCAAGGGAGCGCCGTCATGCCGCACCAAAATCTCATTAGACGTTTGCTTGCAGTTAGCAGGCTGTCGGAGGCGGAGCAGAAAGCGTTAGCTGGATTGCCCTATGCCGTGCGCAATCTGGCGGACGGAGACATTGCTGTGCATCAGGGTGAACGCCCCTCCGGCTGCACGGTGTTAATGAGCGGTTTCTTGTCTCGGCAGCGGGTGATTTCAGAACGAAATCAGATATCCGCCTTCTACGTACCCGGAGACATCCCGAACCTCCACTGCTTGCATGTGCCAATGATGGATCACGACCTGTGCAGCACCGGTCCCTCCATCATCGCCACTGTCGGCCACGTTGCGCTCAGACAGGTGTTGCGGGATTTCCCTGGGCTAACCTATGCCCTTTGGGGAGAGTCGGTTATACAGGCGGCAATTTATCGAGAATGGGTCGAGAACCTCGGCGCACGCGCTGCACTTCCGCGAGTTGCCCACTTGCTCTGCGAACTCTCAACACGACTGCAAAGAGTCGGGCTGGCGGAGAATGGCAAAATGAATTTGCCATTCACTCAAGCTGACCTTGCCGATGCTTGCGGCCTTTCGACAGTGCACATCAACTGCACAATTCAAGAACTCCGTCGCCGCCGCCTGATTGACTGGCAAGGCCAAACGCTAGAGTTGCTGCAACGTGCAGAGCTGGAGTTCATTGCAGAGTTCAACCAAGAATACCTACGTTGAAGCATCGCATATAGACAACTCGGGCGGCGCTCACGACTCGTCGAGAAGCTCCAGCAACTCTTCGACCCGCTCGAACGGGGCATCGCGCATCGGGCTGTGATAGACGACGCGATCGCCGTCGCGCTGCAGCGATTTGCCCTTGGACTTCCGCAGCCGTCCCGGCAGGAACGTCGCGGCCACCGCGCTTTGCCCGACGTCGAGGCGAATGATGCCGCGGCGCTTGCAGTCCAGCCGCAGCCGCGCTGCTGCAAAGAAATCGCGGGCGGCCTGCGGCAAGGGTCCGAAGCGGCGCGAGGTCTCCTCTTCGAGATCGTCGAGATCGTCCTCGCTGGCGCAGCGCGCGGCGCGGGCATAGAGCTCGAGCCGCACAGGCGCCGATTGCACGTAGCTCGGGGGCAGCATATCGGCGATCGGCAGGTTGAGATCGGGCACCCACACCACGGACATGCCGTCGTCGACCTTCTCCGAGGCCATCTTGAGGAGGTGGCTGTAGAGCACCGGGCCGAACACCTGGACATGGCCGGATTGCTGCTCCGAGAACAGATCGCCCGCGCCGCGCAGATCAAGGTCGCGCTCGCTGATGGCAAAGCCGGCGCCCGGGCGGCTGAACTCCTCCAGCACCGCGAGCCGCTTTTCTGATTGCCCCGAGGCCGACTCGGTCAGGAGATAGGCGAAGGCGCGGATGCCGCCGCGGCCGACACGCCCGCGCAGCTGGTGCAGCTGGGCCAGACCAAAATTCTCCGGCCAGCACACCACGATGGTGTTGGCGCGCGGGATGTCGAGGCCGCTCTCGACGATGTTGGTGGCCAGCAGCACGTCGGCCTTGCCTTCGACGAAGGTCATCATGCGCTCGTCGATCTCGTCGGCCGGCAGTTTGCCGTGGAGGCAGACGATCTTGAGATCGGGCGCGACCGCCTGCACCCGCGCCAGCATCGGCTCCAGGTCCTGGATGCGCGGGCAGATCAAAAAGCTCTGCCCGTGCCGCCGCTGCTCGCGCAGCAGGGCCGAGGCGATGGCAGCATCCGACAGCGGCGCGATCTTGGTCGCGACCGGCAAGCGATGCACCGGCGGCGAGGCAATGACGCTGAGATCCCTGAAACCGGCAAGGCCGGCCGCGAGCGTGCGCGGGATCGGCGTGGCGCTCATCCAGAGCGTATGGGCATTCCTGGCAAGCCCCGAGAGCTTCGCCTTCTCGGCAGCACCGAAATGCTGCTCCTCGTCGATGATGACGAGGCCGAGATCATCGAACTTCACGTCCTTCGACGTCAGCGCCTGCGTGCCGACCACGACCTTGATCCGGCCGCTGCGCAGGCCCTCCCTGGTCTCCCTGACCTCCGCGCCCGAGGTGGCGCGCGACAGGCTGCCGACCTCGATATCAACAGGCGCAAAGCGCTTGCGGAAGGTCGCGACGTGCTGCCGCGCCAGCACGGTGGTCGGCACCGCAATAGCGACCTGCTTGCCCGAGAGCACCACGGCCGCCGCCGCGCGCAGCGCCACCTCGGTCTTGCCGAAGCCGACGTCGCCGCAGATCACCCGGTCCATGGGATGGCCGGAGGCGAGGTCGTCCAGCACGTCGTGGATCGCCTTGGCCTGATCGATGGTGGTGAAATAGGGAAAGCGCGCGACGAATTTTTCGTAAGGCGCCCCCGGCGGCACCAGCTTTGCCGCCTTGCGCCGCTTGCGCTGGCTGATGTGCTTGGCAAGCACCTTGCCGGCGGCCTGGATTTCCTGCTCGGCCGCGCTGCGGCGCGCCCACCATGTGCTGCCGTCGGCCTTGTCGAGCGCGAGCTTGCCGCGCTCGGTAGAATACGGCCACATCAACGCGAGGTCAGACGGCGGCACGAGCACCGCATCGTCGCCGGCGAACGACAACCTGACCATCTCGCGCATGGCGCCGCCGCCGGTGTTTATGGTCTGCAGGCCATCGAGCACGCCGATGCCGCGCTGGAGATGCACGACCACCGTGCCCTGCTCCGGCACGTCGGCATGATCGAATGCCGCGCTCCAGCTTCGCGCCATCGGCTGCGGATGATGCGCGCGGCTGCCGAGCACGTCGGTCGCGGTCAGAACCACGGCAGGCTTCCTGCCTGGCATGACGAAGCCGCCATCGAGATCGGCGAGCAGCGCCACGTCGCGATGGCGCGCGCCCTCGGCCGCCGCCCAATCGGCGATGCGCTCCGTCCTGACGCCGCTCATCCGCTCCATCACGCGCAGATCCTCTTCCTGCGCGGCGACGAAGATGAAGCGCGAGCCGGCGCGCCTGGTCTCTTCGACATAGGCGCGCAGGGCTTTCCTGGCGGACGACAGCTTCGAGAATTCCGGCGTCGGCTGGAACGGAGAGGTGCGCGGCAGCACCTTCATGCCGCGGGTCGCCTGCTTCCAGTCGCTTCGCCCGAGATATTCGCGTTCCCTGTCGGCGCGGCCTGCGGCCTCCTCGATCGTGCTCAGCCAGGCACCGGCATGATCAGGCACGCCGGCATCCGCGATCCACCTGGCCTTGCCGCAATAGTCGAACAGCGTCGCACGCCTGGCGCGCGCGCCTGACAGGGCTGTTCGCTCCGACATGGGATCGACGAGAAGCTCTTTTGTCTCGAAAATGATGTCGTGCTGTTGCGGGTCGAACGCCACGATCCGCTTGATGGTGCGCCCGGAATGCTCCACCCGGAACGGCCCCAGCGCGCCCGCGGGAAATATCTCGAAGGTCTGGCCGTGAAACAGCGCGCCGCCCGGATAATCCGGCTCGTCGTCGAGATCATAGCCCAGCTCTTCCAGGCGGGCGCGAAGCTCGCTCTCGGAGAAGGGGCCGCCGACCTTCAAGCTGAGGTTCATGCGCAACAGGCTCGCTGGCGCCGGCAGGCGCTCCATCACGGCTTCAGCTGTGGAGATGAGAAAGATCGGCTGTTTGGCTTTCGCCAGACGCCGCAACACCGAGGCTCTGCGGCCCGCGATCTCGCGCGATGGTTCCAACTGATCGAACGGCAGGGTGTTCAGCCGCGGAAACACCAGCACCTCGCAAGTCGGGTCCAGCGCGTGAATGACGCTGCCAAGCCGCTCCGCCCTGTTCTCGCTCTCGGCGAGGAACACAAGACCGCTGCGGCCAGACTCTTTCCACTGCGCCAGCAGATGCAGCGCCATCATGCCCAGCGGCGACGACGAGGAGATCGTGGCGCGCTGCGCGCCCTTGCTCGGCTTCGGCGAAGCCTTGCCTGGCGGGCGCCTGCTTGTCCGGCTGTTTGCGAGCGCGCGCTTTCCGGGCGAAGTCTTGACTGCCGCTTTCTTGATTGCTGCGTTCTTGGCGGGCCGGAATGTCTTGGAATGACGCACGTGAATCCGTTTCTCGTCTTAGGCAGTCGTCTTAGGCAGTCGTCTTGGGCAGTCGTCTTGGGCGGTCGTCTTGGGCGGTCGTCAATGCCAGCCGCCACCGAGCTCATGATGATTCGGCTGCGAATGGTCATGCACATGGGATGGGGCGCACGAACATGCGCCTCTCCGAAAAACCTCGTGCGACGCAGAGGTCGCCGGCCAACGCACAATGCGCGAGGATGAGCCGCCAGTCGTCTAGCAGACGCGCCGGCCTATTTCCACTCCTGTGATCAGGTCTCGGCTAAATGATGCCGCTCTGCCGCAGCGCTGCGATCGCGGCCTTGTCATAGCCCAGTTCCGCCAGCACGGAATCAGTGTGCTCGCCGAGCGTCGGCGGGCGCGATGCGATCGCACCGGGCGTTTCCGAGAGCCTGACGGCGGCGCGCGCGACCGGGGCCTGCCTCGGCAAGCCGGGATAGTCGACGTCCTGCAAGAAGCCGGCGGCGCGAATGTGTGGATGATCCAGCGCCTGTTGCGGGCTCAGCACCGGCCCGGTCGGGATCATCGCCTTGCCGAGCGTGTCGACCGCCTCCTGTGTGGTGCGCATCGCGCACCAGCGCGCCATCCGCTCGCTGATCACACGGCCGTTGTTGCCGCGGCCGATATCGTCGGCAAAGCGCGGATCGTTCAGCCAAAGCTCCTCCTCGCCCATCAGCTTGGCCCAGCGCTTGAACAGCGGATGGCCCGTGACCTGGCACAGCACCCAGCCATCCTTGGTGCGATAGATATCCGCGGGCGCCGCGGTCTGGCCGAGATTGCCTGTGGGCACGCGGTTGACGTTGATGACCGCCTGCTCGATCAGCGTCGCATTGGTGAAGGACAGAGCGGTCGCCAGCAGCGCGCCCTCGACGATCTGCCCGCGCCCGGATTTGCCGCGCTCGATCAGCGCGGCAAGCGTCCCGAAGGCACAATGCAGTGCCGTGCCGAAATCGACCCAGTTCACCGCGGCGCGATATGGCGGATCGCCCGCGCCGGTCATGTAGACAGAGCCCGACATGACCTGGCCGACGCCATCGAAGCCGACGCGATCGGACCAGGGACCCGGCCCGCCGAACGCGGTCGCCGTCGTCAGGATGATGTCAGGCTTGATCGCCTTGAGGGAATCATAGTCGAGCTGCATCGCGCGGAGCGTTTGCGGCGGCAGATTGGCGACGACGACGTCGGCCGTCGCGATCAGCTTGCGCATCACCTCCTGCCCCTCGCCCGTCATCGGATCGAGCGTGATGCACTTCTTGTTGCGGTTGACCTGGAGGAACAGGGCGCCCTCGCCGCCTTCGCCGACCGGCGCCACGAAGCGGTCCTCACTGCCGTCGCGCTTCTCGACCCTGATGACCTCGGCGCCGAACTCGGCCAGCAATGTCGCGCAATAGGGACCCGCGATATAGCGCCCGAAATCGAGGACGCGCACGCCTTCCAGAACTCCTCCCATCGACCTCGTTCCTTATCTCTTTCCAGCCAGATTACAGGGAATGGGTGCCGCGGCAAGGTGGCAGCCCGCACCCTGCCTTGCTCGCAAGATGTGATCGGGCAAGTGTTTCGGCTGGCGGAAATTCTGCTCTAGGATGGAGCCAGCAGTCCCTCCAGCCGGGAACACACAGCCATGCCGCAACAATTCGACCGATCCGCAGAAGATCTCGGCAACGCCATTCATCTCGAGCACGTCAACATCACGGTTCCGGATCAGCGCCTCGCCACACTGTTCTACGTCACCGGCCTCGGGCTGACCCGCGATCCCTATCTGATGGTCTCGGACACCAACATGTGGATCAATGCCGGACGCAGCCAGTTTCATCTGCCTAGCGGCAAGGCGCAGGTGCTGCGCGGCCATACCGGGCTCGTCATCGAAGGACGCGAGGCGCTGCTGGCGCGACTGGCCTCGGTCAAGGGCAAGCTCGAAGGCACGGCCTTCAGCTACGCCGAGCACAATGATTATGTCGAGGCGACCTGCCCCTGGGGCAATCGAATTCGCGTCCATGAACCCGACGCGGCGCGCTTCGGGCGCATCACGCTCGGCATTCCCTATGTCGCGTTCGATGTGCCGGTGGGATCGGCGCAGGCGATCTGCGCCTTCTATCCTGAGGTCATGGGCATGCCCGCGGCCTTGCGCAACGGTGACGGCAAGGTCGCCGCGGTGAAGACCGGCCGCGACCAGCATCTCTTGTTCCGCGAGACCGACCGGCCGCAGCCGGGCTATGACGGCCACCATGTGCAGATGTACATCACT
Source organism: Bradyrhizobium sp. BR 10261 (assembly GCF_019455395.1). NCBI lineage: Bacteria > Pseudomonadati > Pseudomonadota > Alphaproteobacteria > Hyphomicrobiales > Nitrobacteraceae > Bradyrhizobium > Bradyrhizobium sp. BR 10261. The sequence continues at coordinate 152,694 of NZ_JACOFQ010000001.1, read as the reverse complement.
GATTTCTCGGGCCCCTATCGCAAGCTGCTGGCGCGCGATTTGATCTCGCGCGAGGACAATCAGTATCAGTACCGCTTCTGCGACATCATCGATCTCGACAGCGGCAAGCCTCTCTTCACCGTCGAGCACGAGGTGCGCAGCGCGACGCACCCGATGTTCATGCGGCCGCTGGTCAATCGCAATCCCGCCGTCAACAACCGCAACTACGCGCACAGTCACGACCAGACGTCGTGGGCGATGGGACCGGATCAATACGAGGGGTAGCGAGCACCTGGCGGGGCGGTGGGCAAATCGGTCGCCAAAGCCGAGGGCAAGGCCAGCCAAGAGTTGCCCTGCTTGAGCTAACTCAATTTGTTCCGACGAGCTTGGGCTATTCAAAGCATTCGATCGGACTATTGAGGTATCGTGCCCAACATGCGTGGCCCCGCGATATTTGCTATCGCCGCCCTGCTTACGCTCGCTGCAGGCGGATATATCTACTGGACGCAAGTGATGGCGGTGCAGACCCCTGTCGGGCTTGCGACCGCCAACGGCCGCATCGAAGTGACGCGCGTCGACATCGCCTCCAAATTGCCCGGGCGGGTGGCGCAAGTCCGCGTCAAGGAAGGTGATGCCGTCCAGAAGGGCGAGCTGATCGCCGCGCTCGATACCACGGAGCTGCGCGCACAACTTGCCGGCGCCAAGGCTGCGGTTCAGCGCGCCGCAGCCTCCACCACCCATGCCGAGGCCGACATCAACATCCGCAAGGCGGAGTACGACCTCGCCGAGATCGAGACGCAGCGCGCGACGCGTCTGGAGCAGACGTCCGCCGGAACCAGGGCCGATCTCGAACGGCGCCGCGCACAGAGCCTCGTCGCCGCCGCACAAATCGAGGGTGCGCGCGCGGCGATGGTCGAAGCCAATGCGGCCAGGGAGGCCGCCGACGCCCAGGTCGCGCAGATCGAGGCGACGCTCAGCGATTCCGAATTGCACACGCCGGTGTCGGGTCGTGTCGAGTACAAGCTGGTGCAGGCCGGCGAAGTGGTCGCTGCAGGCGGTCGTGTGGTCACGATCCTCGATCTCTCCGACGTCTACATGACCGTCTTCCTGCCGACCGGCGACAGCGGCCGGATCGCACTCGGCTCGCAGGCGCGTATCGTGCTCGACTCGGTTCCGAACGCCGTGTTCCCCGCCACCGTCTCCTTCGTCGCTGCCGAGGCTCAGTTCACGCCGAAGACGGTCGAGACACAGAACGAGCGGCAGAAGCTGATGTACCGCGTCAAGCTCGCCATCGACCCGAAGCTGCTCGACACCTACCGGGACTATGTCAAAGCCGGCCTCAGCGGCAACGCCTATGTCCAGGTGATTCCGAACGCGACCTGGCCCGCCTGGCTTGCCATCCGGCTGCCCAATGTCGCCGGCTGAGCCTTTCGCAGTTGAGGTCAGCGAGGTTGCCCACCGCTACGGCGAGGTAACGGCGCTGGCCGACATCGGGCTGTCCGTCCGCGCCGGCAACGCCACGGCGCTGGTCGGGCCTGACGGCGTCGGCAAATCGACCCTGCTCGCGCTGATCGCCGGCGTACGCCGCTTGCAGGCCGGCAGCATCCGGACACTTGGCGGCGACATCGCCTCGCACGCGCACCGCGACGACATCATGGCGCGCATCGCCTACATGCCGCAGGGCCTCGGGCGCAATCTCTATCCGAGCCTATCGGTCGCCGAGAACATCGATTATTTCGGCCGCCTGTTCGGCCAGTCAGGGGCCGAGCGCGCGGCACGCATCAAGCAATTGTTGAGAGCGACCGGCCTTGCCCCGTTTTTCGACCGGCCGGCCGGCAATCTCTCGGGCGGCATGAAGCAGAAATTGTCGCTGTGCTGCACGCTGATCCACGATCCCGACCTGCTCATCCTCGACGAACCGACCACCGGCGTCGACCCGTTGTCGCGGCGGCAGTTCTGGCGGCTGATCGACGACATTCGCGCGCAGCGTCCGCAGCTCACGGTGTTGGTCTCCACCGCCTATATGGAAGAAGCCGAGCGCTTCGACCACGTCGTCGCCATCGACGCCGGCCGCGTGCTGGCACAGGGCGCTCCGGCCGAGCTCCTCGAGCAGACCGGAACCCAGCACTTCGAGCAGGCCTATATCGCGCTGCACGGCGGCAGCGTGGCACCCGAGATGGCGCCCATCGCGCCTTTGCCGCCGAGCGCCGACGGCAAGCCGGCCATCGTGGCCGAGGGGCTGACGCGCCGCTTCGGCGATTTCGTCGCCGTCGATCATGTCAGCTTCAGCATCCGGCAGGGCGAGATCTTCGGGTTCCTCGGCTCCAACGGCTGCGGCAAGACCACGACGATGAAGATGCTCACCGGCCTGCTGGACATCAGCGAGGGACGCGCCGAACTGCTCGGACGTCCCGTCGAGGCGGGCGACCTCTCCACGCGCCTGCGCGTCGGCTACATGTCGCAGGGCTTCTCGCTCTACGAGGAGCTGACGGTCCGCGAAAATCTCGCGCTGGATGCGCGCCTCTATCGTATTGCGGAAGCGGAGGTGAAGCAAGTTGTCGACCGGGCCCTGGAACGTTTCGGCCTGGTCGAGGCGGCGAACAGCAAGCCGCCGAGCCTGCCGCTCGGCATGCGGCAGCGGCTGCAGCTTGCAGCCGCATGCCTGCATCGCCCAGAGGTGATGATCCTGGACGAGCCGACCTCCGGGGTCGATCCCGCCGCGCGCGACATGTTCTGGCGCTTGCTCGGCGAATTGTCCCGGCGCGACGGCGTGACCATCTTCGTATCGACGCACTTCATGAACGAGGCCGAGCGCTGCGACCGCATTTCCCTCATGCACGCCGGCAAGGTGCTTGCTGTCGGCACGCCGGCAGAGCTGCGGCAGGCCAAGGACACTGCCAGCCTGGAGGACGCGTTTATCGCCTATCTCGAAGAGGCCGATCCCGAGGGGACGGTGGAGGAAGGGGCGCGCGCCGTCTGGACGAATTCGGCGACAGCCCGTCCGCTGCCGACGGCCAGCCTGCTTGCATCGCTGCGCCGCATGTGGGCCTTCAGCTACCGTGAGATGCGCGAACTGCAGCGCGACTGGGTGCGGCTGGGCTTTGCGCTGCTCGGTCCGCTGCTGCTGCTTCTGACCTTTGGATACGGCATTACCTTCGACGTGGAGAACCTGTCTTTCGCCGTGCTCGATCGCGACCATAGTGCCGACAGCCGGCAACTGGTCGAGAGCTTCGCCGCCTCGCGCTATTTCAGGCAGATGACGCCCCTGCACAACGAGACGGAGGTCGATCGCCGTCTGCGCGCTGGCGACCTGCGCCTGGTGATCGACATCCCGCCCGGCTACGGCCGCGATCTCGTCGCCGGCCGCCAGCCCGAGGTTGCCTTCTTCCTCGATGGTGCCACGCCCTTCCACGCCGAGACGACACGCAACTACGTGGACGGCATCGTGCTCTCCTATGTCGAAGACCTCGCGCGCCGCACCCGCGGCGCGGTGCCGGACCTTCTGGCGGCATCGCTCGAGCCGCGCTTTCGCTACAACCAGGATTTCCGCAGCGTGTTCGCGCTCACGCCCGGACTGGTCATGATCTTCATGGTGCTGTTCCCGTCGATGCTCGCCGCCCTCGGCGTGGTGCGCGAGCGCGAGCTCGGATCGATCACCAATCTCTACGCCTCGCCGGCGACGGTCGCGGAGTTCCTGCTCGGCAAGCAGCTGCCCTACATTCTGTTCAGCTGCGCCAGCTTCGTCAGCCTGCTGGTGCTGGCGAGCCTTGCCTTCGGCGTGATCGTCAAGGGCTCGGTTGCCGCGCTCGCGCTGGGCGGCATGCTCTATGTCTTCGCCTCGACTGCCTTCGGCATTCTGGTGTCCGTCTTCGTGCGCAGCCAGGTCGCCGCGATCATCGTCACCGCCATCGTCAGCACCGTCCCGGCGATCAATTTCTCCGGCTACCTCTACCCGGCCGCCGCCCTGCAGGGCAGCGGTCGCTTCATCGGCATGAGCTTTCCCTCGCTCTGGTTCCAGAACATTTCGCTGGGCACCATCACCAAGGCGCGCGGCTTCGTCGAACTCTATCCGAATCATCTCATGCTGCTCGCCTTCGGACTTGCCTATCTCGTGGCGGCGAGCCTCTTGTTGCGCAAGCAGGACGGCTGACATGACCCGGTGGCTCTCCAACGTATTCCGCCTCGGCGTCAAGGAGCTCGCGAGTCTCGCAAGCGACGTGGTGCTGGCCTTCTTCGTGGTCTATTCCTTCTCGTTCAGCGTCTATAGCGAGTCGACGGGGATCACGACCGACGTCAACAACGCGCCGGTCGCCATCGTCGATTCCGATCGTTCGGTGCTGTCCACCCGCATCGCCGACGCGCTGCTGCAGCCTTATTTCCGCCGGCCCGTCCCGGTCGACCGCTCTGCCGTCGACCGCCTCATGGATGAAGGTCAGTACGCCTTCGTGCTCGACATCCACCACGGTTCCAGGCCGATGTGCTGAACCGGCGCGATCCGGCGGTGCAACTCAACATCGACGCCACGGCCATGACGCAGGCGGCAGTCGGCGCCGGCTACGTGTCCTCGATCCTGCAGCAGGAAACGACGAACTATCTGCATTCCCGCGGCATCGCGCGCGAACTGCCGGTGCGCAGCGTCGAACGCGCCTTCTTCAATCCGAACCTGGAAGGCTTCTGGCACATGGCGATCAATGCGCTGGTGGAGAACCTGACCATGCTGACCATCCTGCTGGTCGGCGCAGCGGTCATCCGCGAGCGCGAGCGCGGCACCATCGAACATCTCCTGGTCATGCCGGTCCGCGCGCATGAGATCGCCGCCGGAAAGATCTGGGCCAATGCGCTGGTGGTGGCGTTCTTCGGCACGTTGTCGCTGCTCATCGTGATCAAGGGCGTATTGCACGTGCCGATCGCGGGCTCGATCCCGCTATTCGTTGCCGGCATGGTGCTCTATCTTTTCGCCATCGCCTCGCTCGGCATCCTGCTTGCGACCATTGCCAACACCATGCCGCAGTTCGCGCTGCTCGCGATCCCGGTATTCCTCATCCTCAACATGCTGTCGGGCGGCGCCTCCCCGCTCGAAGCCATGCCGCAGCCGCTCCAGGTCGCGATTCAGGTTTCGCCGGCCGTGCATTTCGTGCAATTCACGCAGTCGGTGTTGTGCCGGGGCGCCGGCATCGACCAGGTCTGGCCGCATCTCGTCGCGATTGTCGCGCTTGGCGCAATCTTCCTGGCGGCCGCACTTGCCCGTTTCCGCCGGATGCTGGCACGGGTGCAGTAGGTCTCGGAAGCTGGCTGGGGCGGGAGGGATCGAACCTCCGAATGGCGGAATCAAAATCCGCTGCCTTACCGCTTGGCTACGCCCCATCAGGTGACCTCGGGAAGGCCGGGCGAGCTGGCACCCGCAGATTCCCTTCGGTCGCAGCCGGTCTATAGGGTGCGGCGCGGCATTTCAACCGCCTGGAGGGGCAAAATACCACCGCCCGGGGCGCGGGCGCACCACACCTTGATATAGGCGGGGGCGAAGGCCCGATGCGGTCCCGTATCGCACCCATTGAGGCCTCAGCCATTTCATGGGAATACGGCGGCAAACCTGTCCACGGGGAGTTTGCCATGACCTACCGCGCGCCGATTTCTGACATGCTGCTGTCGCTCAACCATGGCGCCGGCCTCAAGGCCGCAGTGGAGGCCGGCCATTACGGCGATTTCGACGCCGACATTGCCGCCGCCGTGCTGGAAGAGGCCGGCAAATTCGCAACCGACGTGCTGGCGCCGCTGAACAAGGTCGGCGACGAGCACGGCATCAAGCTCGATGCCGGCAAGGTGACGACGGCGCCGGGCTGGCCGGACGCCTACAAGCGCTGGATCGACGGCGGCTGGAACGCGGTCTCGGGCTCCGAGGACTTTGGCGGCCAGGGCCTGCCGCTGGCGATCAACGCCGCCTGCACCGAGATCTGGAGCGCGTCGAATATCGCCTTCGGCCTCTGCCCGCTGTTGACGGCCTCGGCGATCGAGGCGCTGGAGGCGCATGGCAGCGAGGAGCTGAAAAAGATCTATCTGGAGAAGCTCGTCACCGGCGAATGGACCGGCACGATGCAGCTGACCGAGGCGCAGGCGGGCTCCGACGTCGGTGCGCTGCGCACCCGTGCCGAAAAGCAGGCCGACGGCACCTATCGCATCAAGGGGACGAAGATCTTCATCACCTATGGCGAGCACGACATGACCGACAACATCGTGCATTTCGTGCTGGCGCGCCTGCCCGATGCCCCCGCGGGCACCAAGGGCATCTCGCTGTTCCTGGTGCCGAAATTCATGGTCAACGCCGACGGCTCGCTCGGCGCACGCAATGACATCTTTGCCTCGGGCGTCGAGCACAAGCTCGGCATGCACGCCTCCCCCACCTGCACCATGACCATGGGCGACCATGGCGGCGCCATCGGATTTTTGATCGGCGAAGAGAACCAGGGCATGCGCTGCATGTTCACGATGATGAACCAGGCCCGTCTCGGCGTCGGCCTGGAAGGCGTCGGCATCGCCGATCGCGCCTATCAGCAGGCGCTCGCCTATGCGCAGGAGCGCAAGCAGGGCCGCGCCGTCGGCAAAAAGGGCGACGGGTCGGATGCGATCTTCGTGCACCCCGACGTCAAGCGCATGCTGATGCGGATGCGGGCGCAGACCGCGGCCGCGCGCACCATCTGCTATGCGACAGCGGTCGCGCTCGACGTGTCCATGCGCGCCAGGGATCCGAAGGTCCGCGCCGATGCGGCCGCACGCGCGGCGCTGCTGACACCGATGGCAAAGGGTTATTCCACCGATATCGGCAACGAGGTTGCCTATCTCGGCGTGCAGATCCATGGCGGCATGGGCTTCATCGAGGAGACCGGCGCCGCGCAGCATTATCGCGATGCCCGCATCACCACGATTTACGAGGGCACCAACGGCATCCAGGCGATCGACCTCGTGACGCGCAAGCTTGCCGCCAACGGCGGCGCGGCGGTGTGGGCGCTGATTGAGGAGCTCTCGGCCACGGTCAAACAGGTCGAGGCCTCCAACGACCCCGCCTTCGGCACCACCGGCGCAAAGCTGCGCGAGGCGCTGGAGGCCTTGAGGCGCAGCAGCAAGTGGCTGCTCGAACGCGTCACGTCGGCGCCGAACGAGGCGCTCGCCGGCGCGACGCCGTATCTGCAGCAGTTCGGCTCGACGCTCGGCGGCTGCCTGCTCGCCTCCGAGGCGCTCGCGGCGAAGGCCGACGGCAACACCGAGGCGGCGCGCTACGTCTCGCTCGCGCGCTTCTTCGCCGAGAACATCACCGTGCAGGCAGGCGCGCTCGAGCGCACCGTGACGGAAAGCGCGGAGTCGGTCGCGGCGGCGGATGCGGTGCTGTTGGGGTAAGCTGCTTGCCGCGAGCGTCGGTGCGTAGGGTGGGTTAGCCCTGCAGATGCGCAGAGCGCATCTGCGTGGCGTAACCCACCGCTTGTGCCGCCGCGTGAACAGAAGAGGTGGATTACGCTTCGCTAATCCACCCTACGCGCTTACGAAGCCGCGACCTCCGCCCGCTTCCCAGGCCGCCATAGCACGATGCCGGCCGCGATCACATCGAGCGCCACGCACATCGCAAACGCCATGGTGTAGTCGCCGCTCGCGCTGCGCACGAGGCCGACGATGCCGGGACCGAAGGCGCTGACGATGCCGCTGATCGACGTACCCAGCCCCATCGCGGCCGCGAACGCCGCACTGCCGATCTCGCGCTGGATGATCAAGGGCGGAAAGGTGATCATGTTGCCGATCGAGAAGCCGTAGACGGCGCAGCACAACAGCAGCACGATCGGGCTCTGGCTGTGCAGGAGCACGAGCAAGGCCGCCGCCTGGCTCATCATCGACGCCGCGCAGGCAAGCCGCGGATCGAGCCGGTCGACGAACAGGCCGAGCGTGAGCCGCCCGATCACCGCCATCGCGGCCATGATGGTGACCGCGAGGCCCGCACTGGCGCGGCCGATCAATGGTTCGAGGAACGTCACCTGGTGAATGATGAATCCCATCTGCGCCAGCAGCGCGATCGCGATCGGCAGCACCATGGTCCAGAATGATGCAGCGGCGAGCAGCGCCCGGCGCGAATGGCGCGCGGCGCCTTCGCCGCTTGAAACGGGTCCCGCTGCATGCAGCGACACGGCGGCCGGCCAGCCGGTGAAGACGACGACCACCGGCAAGACCAGCGCCACCATCACGAGGGTCGCCGCCAGCATGGCCGAACGGAAGCCGATGCTGGTGCTCAGCGCCAGCAGAACGGGAACGAGGATGATGCCGCCGCAGGTGGCGCCGTTGAAGGCGAGGCTGAGCGCGAGCCCGCGCCGTCGCTCGAACCAGGCGTTCAGCACGGTGGCGATCACCACCGAGCCCATTCCGGTCCAGCCGACCGACATCAGGGCATAGGCCAGATAGAGCTGCCAGGGCAATTGCATCAATCCCAGCAGCGCGGTCGATGCGCCGAGCGCCGCAAGCCCGCACAGGATCAGGGCGCGCAGCCCGATGCGGACGAGCAGATCGTCGGTAAAGATCACAAGGACGGCGCTCAGCAGAAACGAGAAGGTGCTGGCCGAGGACACCAGCGTGCCCGGCCAGCCATGGGCGCGCTGGAGCTCGGCGAGATAGACGCCCTGGCCGTAGAGGCCAAAGCCGAACATGAAGAAGGCCATCAGGAAACAGGCCAGCACCACGCGCCAGCCGCGGTAGCGCAGCGAGGACTCGTCAACCTCCGTTGCGGCGATCATCGTCAAATATCGGCCTGAGGAACGAAACGGCTGATCGTGACGCACAACCACCGGTTTTTCAAATGAAACGTTGTAGCCGATTGTTGCAATGCGCAAATCGCGCTGCCGGGTCGTTCCCCCGACGCCATCGGGCGGGTGTCATGCAACCATTTAGCGGCATCACTGCCGAATTGATTGAGCCACAGGATTGGCACGCCTGCGGGATCATGTAGGCTGAGCCGTGCAAGACTCGCGAGCGGCAGGCGCCGCGGCGAGCGCAGGGAGTGCTCATGCCGAACGGCAATATCATCGTCACGGACGACCGCGGCACACGCGTCATCACCCTGCGCCGTCCCGGCAAGAAGAACGCGATCACGCAGCACATGTATCGCGAGATGAGCCGGGCGATCGACACCGCACAGAATAATCCCGATATCCGCTGCATGATCATCACCGGCGGCTCCGGCGTGTTCACCGCCGGCGACGATATCGACGACTTCATGCATGCCGACGCTGCGCGTCCGGAGACGTTGTCGGACGGCGCCAAATTCCTCTATTCGCTGGCGCTCAACGTCAAGCCGATCATCGCAGCCGTGGACGGTGCCTCGATCGGCATAGGCACCGTAATGCTGTTTCACTGCGACTATGTGCTCGCCTCGAACGCCGCGACCTTCTCGGCGCCCTACATCAATCTCGGGCTCGTTCCGGTCGGTGCCGCCAGCCTCCTGATGCCCAGCACCATGGGTTACCAGCGCGCCTTCGCCATGCTGGTGATGGGCCGCAGCTTCACGGCCGCCGAGGCCCATGCTGCCGGCTTCGTCAACACCGTGGTGTCGCCGGGACATACCGAGGTCGAAGCCCGCAAGGTGGCGCGCGAGATCTGCCGGCTTCCGGCCGAGGCGGTCGCAATCTCGCGCAAGCTGCTGCGCGCCCCGCCGGAGGAACTGACCCGCCGCATCGACCAGGAGGCCCATCTGTTCGGCGAGCGGTTGAAGTCCAACGATGCGATTGCCGCGTTCAATGCGTTCGCGAACAGGAAGAAGAAGAAGTAAGACTGTCCAGCGCCCAGCGAATGGCCGTCATTCCGGGGCGCGCGAAGCGCGAGCCCGGAATCCATGGGGCGGCAGAGTTAGCGGATGAATGGATTCCGGGCTCGCGACTTCGTCGCGCCCCGGAATGACAGCGAGAACTTTCGTGAAATCTTCGTCCCGAGCGATTAATCTTGTTCCATGCGATACCAATCCATCCTTGCCACGCTTTCGCTCGCGCTTCTCCCCCTCTCCGCCGCGGCGCAGACCGCAGCGCCGGTCGAGCTGCGGATTCTCGCGATCAACGATTTCCACGGCAACCTCCGTCCGCCGCCGGGCGGCATCCGCATCAATGACCCCGAAGACAAGACCAGGAAGGCGATGGTGGCCGCCGGCGGTGCCGAATACATGGCGACGCTGGTGAAGCAGCTGAGCGAGGGGCACAAGAACACCATCTTCGTCGCCGCCGGCGATCTGATTGGGGCGAGCCCGTTCCTGTCGGCGATGTTTCACGACGAGCCCTCGGTCGAATCGCTTTCGATGATGGGGCTTGCGATCACCTCGGTCGGCAACCACGAATTCGACGAAGGCAAGACCGAGCTGCTCAGGATGCAGAATGGCGGCTGCCATCCCGAAGACGGCTGCCAGGGGCCGCATCCCTTCACCGGCGCCAAATTCCACTATCTCGCGGCGTCCACCGTGGAGACCGCGACCGGCAAGAGCGTGCTGCCGCCTTACGAGATTCGCGAGTTCGATGGGATTCCGGTCGCCTTCATCGGGCTGACCTTGAAGGAGACCGCCGGCATCGTCTCGCCCAGGGGCATTGCGGGACTGGAATTTCGCGATGAGGCCGAGACGGTGAACGCACTGGTGCCGCAGCTGAAGGCGAAAGGCGTCGAGGCGATCATGGTGCTGATCCACCAGGGCGGTGAGCCCGCAGGCGACTACAACGAATGCCCTGCCATTACCGGACCCATCGTCGACATCGTCAAGAAGTTCGACCCTGCCGTCGACGTGATCGTCAGCGGCCACACGCACCGCGCCTATGTTTGCGATATCGATGGGCGGCTCGTCACCAGCGGCGACAAATACGGCACGCTGGTTACGGCGATCGACCTCAAGCTCGATCCTGCAACCCGCGACGTTGTCGGCGCCAAAGCCGAGAACGTCATCGTCGCCAACGCTTCGCTGGCCAGGGATCCGGAGCAAACCGCGCTGATCGACGCCTATGACAGGCTGTCGGCGCCGATCGCCAACCGGCCGGCCGGATCGGTGACGCAGACGCTGTCGCGCGTTCCCAACGAAGCCGGTGAAAGCGCACTCGGTGACGTCATCGCCGATGCCCAGCTCGCCGCGACGAAGGATGCCAAGGACGGCAGCGCTGTCATCGCGCTGACCAATCCCGGCGGCATCCGCACGGATCTCATCCCCAAGGACAACGGCGCGGTGTCCTATGGCGACCTGTTCGCAAGCCAGCCGTTCCGCAACCGCCTCGTCACCATGACGCTCACGGGCAGTCAGCTCAAGGATATGCTGGAGCAGCAATGGCTCGATCCGAAGCGGCCGCGAATCCTTCAGGTCTCGATCGGGTTCAGCTACAGCTGGGACGCGTCAAAGCCATTCGGCGAGCGCATCATGGCCGACAAGATGACGCTCAACGGCAAGCCGATCGAGCCGGCCGGCTTCTATCGCGTGACCCTTAACGACTATCTGGCGGTCGGCGGCGACGGTTTTACCGTCGCCAAGCAGGGCACCTCGCCGCAATATGGCGGCTACGATTCCGACGCGCTGTTTGCCTTCTTCAAGGCGCATGGTCCGATCGGCCCGTTGCCGCCCACCCGCATCCTGCGCATCAATTGATCTGGATCAAGCGGGCCGGAACGGGTCGGGCCTTTGCCATTCGCTGCGGAACGCCTAGATTGGGTTTTGCATTGCGTTTTGGCGCCGGATGCGCCAAGCGACGTCGAGAGTTCGTTCCCCGTGAGGCCGACCTGATGAGCACGCTTCTCCTTTCCCACAAGGCCTGCCTCGACCATGTCACGCCGCCGGGACACCCCGAGCGCCCGGATCGCCTGCGTGCGGTGGAGGAAGCGCTGTCGGTCGAGCGCTTCCAGTTCCTGGCGCGCGATCAGGCGCCGGAGGGCGATCTCGATCTCGTCACGCTGTGCCACAACGAGCACTACGTCACCGAGCTGCGCCACGTCGCGCCGACCAGCGGCCAAATCTATCTCGACGGCGACACCTCGATGTCCCCGGGTACTTGGGAAGCGGTGATGCGCGGCGTCGGCGGCGCGGTGGCGGCGACCGAGGCCGTGATGAACGGCGAGCACCGCAACGCCTTCGTCGCGGTGCGCCCGCCCGGCCACCACGCCGAGATCGGCAAGCCGATGGGCTTCTGCTTCTTCGACAATGTCGCCATCGCCGCGCGCCACGCGCAGCGCAAATACGGCATCAAGCGCGCCGCCATCGTCGATTTCGACGTCCATCACGGCAACGGCACCCAGGACATCTTCTGGTCGGATCCATCAGTGATGTACTGCTCGACCCACCAGATGCCGCTGTTTCCGGGCACCGGCGCCAAGGGCGAGCGCGGCGATCACGACACCATCGTCAACGCGCCGCTCGCCTCGGAAGACGGCGGCCCCGAATTCCGCAGCGCGTTCGAGAATCTGATCCTGCCGCGGCTGGAGAAATTCAGCCCCGAGCTCCTCATCATCTCCGCGGGCTTCGATGCGCATTACCGCGATCCGCTGGCCTCGCTGAACTTGCGCGCGGAGGATTATGCCTGGGTGACGCGCAAGCTGATGGACCTCGCCGACAAGTCCGCCGGGGGACGCGTTGTTTCTGTGCTTGAAGGCGGCTACGACCTGCAAGGACTGAAAGAATCTGTTACGGCGCATGTCGGCGCCCTGATGGGCGCTTGAGATACCCGCCACATTAAGCCCGCAAAACCCTGCTGTTTTGCAAGCGTAGCGAATCGGGCAATCGGAAACGGATATGGCCGAAAATACCCAAGTCGACGTCTCCAGGCTCACCTTCGAGCGCGCGATCGAGGAACTCGAAACGATCGTGAAGCGGCTCGAGGACGGCAAGGTGCCGCTCGAGGAATCCGTCACGATCTACGAACGCGGCGAAGCCCTGAAACGGCGCTGCGAGGAGCTGTTGCGCCAGGCCGAGGCGCGCGTCGACAAGATCACCACAGATGCCAATGGCCAGGCCGCCGGCACGGCACCCCTGGACGTGCAGTAAGGCGCGCAGCCAGCCGCCTCGCGCATCGGCCGCCTGCAATTTTTTCAAGCTCGCATGCCCCGTCTTGGCCGGCGAAGGGAAGGCCGGCGCCAAGGCCTGAGAGTTCCGCCTCGGCGTTCGCCATCCCGCGAATTCCGCCGAAAAGGCTGTCTTTCCGCAAAGATCCTGCCAAGGAACCGGGCAGGAGTGGAACCTTCCCTCCGGCGCCACGATTAACCAAATTGGCCCGCCGGTTGCACCTGCATACCCGTGATCGGCCCTGTGGGTTGGCTTTGGCCTCAGCTTTGGTGTAAAGCTGCGCGGAGTGTGGCTTTTTGTTAGCCTTGACGTGGGGACCGATTTTCGATGTCAAGTGCCTCAAATCGCTAATGAATTGGCTGGGACGGACGAAGCCGATCTACGTGACAGGGATCACACAGACTGAACCGGAGCGCACTTAGGCTCACCTAAGCTTGAAGACGGGGCCTTGCCCCATGCAGGTGGCTCCGACGGTTTAAGGACTCGCGCTGCGCCGATATTGTGCAAACCCATCGCGCACCGGAATGACTTTCCGGCGCTGACAAATTGGAAATCGCCGTGAACGCATACAGTAAAACGCCGCTTCTCGACACCATCCGGACGCCGGAAGACCTGCGCAAGCTCAAGGTCGAGGAGGTTCGCCAGGTCGCCGACGAGCTGCGGCAGGAAACGATCGATGCCGTCTCGGTGACCGGCGGTCACTTCGGCGCGGGCCTCGGCGTGGTCGAGCTCACCACCGCGATCCACTACGTCTTCGACACGCCGCGTGACCGGCTGATCTGGGACGTCGGCCATCAGGCCTATCCGCACAAGATCCTCACCGGTCGCCGCGACCGCATCCGCACGCTGCGCACCGGCGGCGGCCTGTCCGGCTTCACCAAGCGCAGCGAGAGCGATTACGATCCGTTCGGCGCCGCGCATTCCTCGACCTCAATCTCGGCCGGTCTCGGCATGGCCGTCGCGCGCGATCTCTCCGGCGGCAAGAACAACGTTATCGCCGTGATCGGTGACGGTGCGATGTCGGCGGGCATGGCCTATGAGGCCATGAACAATGCCGGCGCCATGAATTCGCGCCTGATCGTGATCCTCAACGACAACGACATGTCGATCGCGCCGCCGGTTGGCGCCATGAGCGCCTATCTGTCGCGCCTCTACTCCGGCAAGACCTACCGCACGCTGCGCGATGCGGCCAAGCAGATCAACAAGCGCCTGCCCAAGATCCTCGCCAACCGCGCCAACCGCGTCGAGGAATATTCCCGCGGCTTCATGATGGACGGCGGCACGCTGTTCGAAGAGCTCGGCTTCTACTACGTCGGCCCGATCGACGGCCATAATCTCGACCATCTCCTGCCCGTGCTGAAGAACGTCCGCGACATGGAGACCGGCCCGATCCTGGTCCATGTCGTGACGCAGAAGGGCAAGGGCTACGGCCCGGCGGAAGCCTCCGCCGACAAGTACCACGCCGTCGTCAAGTTCGACGTCGCCACCGGCACCCAGGCCAAGGCCAAGCCGAATGCGCCGGCCTACCAGAACGTGTTCGGCCAGAGCCTCGTCAAGGAAGCGCAGAAGGACGACAAGATCGTCGCCATCACCGCGGCGATGCCGTCGGGTACCGGCGTCGACATCTTCAACAAGGCGTTCCCGGACCGCACCTTCGACGTCGGTATTGCCGAGCAGCACGCGGTGACGTTCGCCGCCGGTCTTGCGACCGAAGGCTACAAGCCATTCTGCGCGATCTACTCGACCTTCCTGCAGCGCGGCTATGACCAGATCGTCCATGACGTCGCGATCCAGAACCTGCCCGTGCGCTTCGCCATCGACCGCGCCGGCCTCGTCGGCGCCGACGGCGCGACCCATGCCGGCTCGTTCGACAATGCCTATCTCGGCTGTCTGCCCAACATGGTGATTATGGCTGCGGCCGATGAAGCCGAGCTCGTGCACATGGTGGCGACCCAGGTTGCGATCAACGACCGTCCGAGCTCGCTGCGCTATCCGCGCGGCGAAGGCCGCGGCATCGAGATGCCCGAGGTCGGCATTCCGCTCGAGATCGGCAAGGGCCGCATGATCCGCCAGGGCAACAAGATCGCCCTACTCTCGTTCGGCACGCGTTTGGCCGAATGCGAGAAGGCGGCCGACGAGCTCGCCGCCCACGGCCTCTCCACCTCGATCGCCGATGCGCGCTTCATGAAGCCGCTCGACACCGAGCTGGTGCTCAAGCTTGCCCGCGACCACGACGTGCTGATCACGATCGAGGAAGGCTCGATCGGCGGCTTCGGCTCGCATGTCGCGCAGTTCCTGACCGATCAGGGCGTGCTCGATACCGGCATGGTCAAGTTCCGCGCAATGGTCCTGCCCGACGTATTCCAGGATCACGACACCCCGGCCGCGATGTACGCCCGGGCCGGCCTCGACGCCAAGGGCATCGTCGCCAAGGTGTTCGAAGCGCTCGGCAAGGATGTGAAGGCCGAGACGGTCAAGCTGGCTTGATCTGGTTCACCTCTCCCGCTTGCGGGAGAGGTCGACGCGAAGCGTCGGGTGAGAGTTCTATCCTCTGGGAGACTGTCCCGTTGCAGAGACACCCTCTCCCCACCCTTCCCCCGCAGGCGGGGGAGGGAGCAGACCGCAAGCTGTAGCTTGCACCTCGCCTCAAACTTTCTGGTTCTATCTCCATGAAAATCTATCTGGCAGGTCCCGACGTGTTCCTGCCGGATGCGGTTGAGATCGGCCGGCGCAAAGCCGCGATCTGCACCGCCCACGGTCTTACCGGTCTCTATCCCCTCGACAACGCCATCGACCTCACCGCTTCAGACGCCTCGCGGCGGATCTTTTGCGGCAATGAGGCGATGATGGACGGGGCCGACGCCATCATCGCCAATCTCACCCCGTTCCGCGGTGCCGGCGCCGACCCCGGCACCGTCTACGAGCTCGGCTACATGGCCGGCCGCCGCAAGTTTTGCCTCGCTTACTGCAACGATCCCGCCACCTATGCCGACCGCCTCAGTCGCTTCATGGCCGTCACCCCCGAGGACGGACGGCTGGTCGATGCGCAGGGGCTGACCGTCGAGGATTTTGGCCTCGTCGATAACCTGATGATGATCCATGCGCTGGAGCTACATGGCTGCCCGCTGGTGACGCCGGCGCAAATGCCTGTCGACGTCTGGCATGATCTGGCCGCGTTCGAGGCTTGCGTCCGGATGGCGGCCGCGCGATTGATCGCTACATAGCGATCAAGTCGCTGGAGAGATCGATGTCCCCTGCCCGCAAGCGCGCGGATGTTCTGCTGGTCGAGCGCGGCCTGTTCGAGAGCCGAGCGCGGGCGCGCGCGGCAATCGAGGCCGGGCTCGTCACGGCCAACGACAAGCAGGTCGAAAAACCCTCGGAGACGATCGCCGAGGACGCCGTGATCCAGGCCGAGCCGGCGCATCCCTACGTCTCGCGCGGCGGCGTCAAGCTCGCCGGCGCGCTGGAGCGCTACAGAATCGAGATCGAGGACCATGTCTGCCTCGACGTCGGCGCCTCCACCGGCGGTTTTACGGAGGTGCTGCTGGCGAACGGCGCGAGCCTGGTGTTCGCTGTCGATGTCGGCACCAGCCAGTTGCACGCCTCGCTGCGCGGTCATCCCAAAATCGTGTCGATGGAGGAGACCGACATCCGTGCCTATGAGGGCAAGCGGCTGCCGGCGCGGCCCGATGTCGTCGTCATCGACGTCAGCTTCATCTCGCTGAAGACCGTACTTCCCGTTGCACTGTCGCTGGCGGCCGCGCCGATGAGCTTGCTGGCGCTGATCAAGCCGCAATTCGAGGCTGACAGGAAGCACAACAAGAAGGGCATCATCCGCGACGCCGCCGTGCATCAGGAGATCTGCGACGACATCGCGGCCTTTGCCGCCTCGCTCGGCTGCACCGAGATCGAGGTGTTTCCCTCCTCGATATCAGGCGGTGACGGCAATATCGAATTCTTCCTGGGCGCGCGCCGTGGTTGAACGCGTCACGATCGATCATGTCGGCCATCGCGGCGACGGCGTTTCGCTCACGACGGGCGATGCGATCTATGTGCCCTACACGCTCGGCGGCGAGAGCGTCGAGGTCGATCACGTTGCCGGCCATCATCCCGACCGTCGCAAGCTGCTGGCGGTCGATATCGCCAGCCCCGAGCGCATCGAGCCGTTCTGTCCGCATTTCGGCGTCTGCGGCGGCTGTGCGATCCAGCATTGGGCGGCGGAGCCTTACCAGGCCTGGAAACGCAACATCGTGGTCGAGACGCTGGGGCAGGCCGGCATGACTTGCGAGGTGGCGCCGCTGGTCGATGCGCATGGTGCCGGGCGAAGGCGCGTCACGCTGCACGGAAGGTTCGGCACGCATGACGTGCTCAAGGTCGGCTTTTCCGCGACGAACTCCCACGACGTGATCCCGATCGACCGCTGTCCGATCCTCGATCCCGCGCTGGACGGCGCGCTCGATGCCGCCTGGGCCATCGCCGAGCCGCTGACGTCGAAAATGCCGGTGACCAAACCGCTCGACATCCAGGTGACCGCCACCATCAACGGCCTCGACATCGACGTGCGCGGCTCCGGCCCCCTGCCGACGCCGCTGGTCACCGCGCTGTCGCGCGTCGCCGAGCAGCATGGTCTGGCGCGGCTGACGCGGCACGGCGAATTGGTGCTGCAACGCCTGCCGCCAACGGTGCGGATGGGCCGTGCCGAGGTGACGCTGCCGCCGGGCTCATTCCTGCAAGCGACCGTGGCCGGTGAAGAGACGCTTGCTTCACTCGTCGCCGAGCGCGTCGGCAAGGCGAAGGAGGTTCTCGACCTGTTCTGCGGCGTCGGCCCGTTCGCGCTCAGGCTTGCCGAGAAAGCCCGCGTCACCGCCTATGACAGCGACGCCGGCGCGATCGCCGCGCTCACGAAGGCGGCGCGCACGCCGGGACTGAAGCCGATCAGGTGCGAGCCGCGTGACCTGTTCCGCCGTCCGCTGGTGCCGCCGGAGCTGCGCGATTTCGATGCCGTGATATTCGATCCGCCGCGCCAGGGCGCACAGGCACAGGCGCTGAAACTCGCCGCGAGCAAGGTGCCCGTGGTGATCGCGGTGTCCTGCAATGTCGCGACCTTCGCCCGTGACGCGCGGCTGCTGATCGATGGCGGTTACAAGATCGAGAATGTCGTCCCGGTCGATCAGTTCCGCCACACGCCGCATGTCGAGCTGGTGGCGAAGTTCAGCCGCTAGCGTCTCAGTTGGCCCAGCGCCGGCGACTCGCCCGGCAGCATGTTCGACCTGATATCGCTGTCCATGAGGCCGGAGTCGCGCTGGGTGAACCCGGCGCCGAACGACAGGCTGAGATTGGACGTCGGCTTGAATTCGACGCCCGCAAATCCGCCGTAGCCGGGACCGGCGGCGGAGGTCAGCGGTGCAACCGAGCTGCCGATGCCGTTACCGTATTTCAGCGTGTCGAAGCCGGCAAAGAAGGTCACGGGCGAGCCGCCCGCGGTCTTCATGTTGTAGCCGAACTGCGTGCTGTCGTAGGAGAGCGCGCTGAAATTGCCTGAAGATCCAGCATGGGTGAAACCGCTCAGGCCGAGATCGCCGCTCCGGCTTCCGACGAAAAAGCCGGGACGGAAATCATAGCCATTGCTGTAGCTCTCGGTGCTGCCGCCATAGCCGAAAGCCCCGCCCGGAATCCAATACTGCACAGGCGCGACCTGGGCTTGAGCAGGTCCGCCGCCAAGGCAGAGCAGTGCGAGAAGAGCTGTAAGACCGCAGGTACGAGTAAAACCGGACATCGAGATAACCGTCAGAATGGTGCGCAAAATATACGCCCGGTGAGGTGCGAATGCCAGTGATGCGATGCCGCTGATCACGCCATCGGGTACCAGACCCTGACGCTTTGAACCTCCTGGGTGCCGGATTGACCCATTGAAAGGACGCGCAAGCTGAAGCCGCGGCTTTGACCGCGAAAGCCCGATGCCGTCCGATCACGCGCGATCGCGCAGACCTTTGAAAATGCCCGACATTGGATGGAGGCTGTCATGGAGGTCAATTCCGACAGGTTGAATGCCTTTATGGGCAAGATGATTACCGAGGTCGGGGCGGCGATGAACGCATCGCTGGTCCTCCTGGGCGACAAGCTCGGCCTCTATCGCGCTCTTGCCGCAAAGGGACCGATGAACTCGGCCGAACTTGCAAAGGCCACCGGAACGGCGGAGCGCTATGTCCGCGAATGGCTGGCGAGCCAGGCGGCATCCGGCTACGTCGAATACGATGCCGGCTCGGGAAAGTTCTCCATGCTGCCGGAGCAGGCGATGGCGCTCGCTGACCAGGACAGCCCGGTGTTCCTGGGCGCGGTCGGCAACGTCATTGCCGCAGCCTTTCTCGATGAGCCAAAGGTCACCGACGCCTTCAAGTCCGGCAAGGGCGTCGGCTGGAACCGGCGCAGCGAGTGCCTGTTCTGCGGCACCGCCCGCTTCTTCCGCACCGGCTACATGCATCACCTGGTGCAGGAATGGCTGCCCGCGCTTGACGGCGTCGTGGACAAGCTGAAGCGCGGCGCCAAGGTCGCCGACGTCGGCTGCGGACATGGCGTCTCGACACGGCTGATGGCGGAGGCCTTTCCGAACTCCCGCTTCTATGGCTTCGACTATCACGAGGGTTCGATCGAGGCGGCGCGCAAGGCGGCCGCCGAGGCCAGGCTCGGCGATCGCGTCAGCTTCGCGGTTCACTCGGCCAAGACCTATCCGGCCGAGGGCTACGATCTCGTCTGCTTCTTCGACTGCCTGCACGACATGGGCGATCCCGTCGGCGCCATCAGCCATGTGCGCCAGACCATGGCGAAGGACGGTACCTGCATGCTGGTCGAGCCATTCGCGGGCGACCGCCTCGAAGACAATCTCAATCCGGTCGGGCGCGTCTATTATGCCGCATCGACCATGATCTGCACGCCGGCCTCGCTCGATCAGGAGGTGGGCCTCGCACTCGGCGCGCAAGCCGGCGAGGCAAGGCTACGCAAGGTCGCGAACGAAGGCGGCTTGTCGCGCTTCCGCCGCGCTGCGGAAACGCCGTTCAACCTGATCCTGGAAGCGCGGATCTGATTTTGATCGCGCTGGGCGCCGCAGCCGACCATGTCAAGCTGCGGCGTCGGTGCGAAGCACCGGCGAGCTGCTACGCGGTCCGGTCGACCGAGGATGACGAATCCGCCGGCGGATATTTCGTCACCGGCACCGTGAAGGATTTGGTGCCGACCTGGTAGGTGATCTTGCCGTTCTGCCCGTCGTCCGTTGCGATCTGCGCCTGGCCGAACATGATGACGTTTTTGTAGACGATGCCGGTGCCCTGGCGGGTGATGCCCTCGGTGGTGACGCTGACCTTGGCTTCGTTGCCGTTGACCGAGAGCACCTTGAAGCTCGCGCTCTTGCCGATGTCGCTGGAATAGCCACCCCAGCTTCCCATCAGGCGGCTGTCGGAGGCCGGTGGTGCCTGCTTCTCGAGATTTGCAGTCTGCTTGCCGCTGCCGCCAAAGGAGAACAGGAGCACCATGTTCTTGCCGTCCTTGGTGCCGACCGTGACCCCGCCGAAGTTGATGAGCGTGCCCTGAACTTCGCCAAAGCCGCGCTCGGTGTGACCGTTATGGGTGTACTCGACCTGCGCTCGGTTGCCGCGGATGTTCACGACCTTGAAGCCGACGGGCTGGTTGTTGCCCGCCCAAGTGCCCTTCCAGTCGCCGATCAAGGCGCTCTGGTGGTACAGCCGTTCGTTGGCGGGCGAAATCTGGCTGGTGCTTGGCGCGATGGTGGGCATAAGTGTATGCGATGGACGAGTTCGACGGGCTCGCTGGCCTGCGAGCGGCGGCAGGCAGCATCGGCAACGTTCAGAAACAATTGGATTAGGGGCACGGCGGAGTTAACGGACAGTTAATTACAGCCGCCGGCCGCGAGGCGACGGATGGCCTCATCGGGCACTTCAGCGGCCCCAGCGATCCGACCAGATCTTCTCGCCGATCAGGCAGCTCACGCGCGGCTCCTTGTCCTTGTCCGCAACGTGCATCACCGTGGGAGTTCGGCCCGCGACCTCCATCAGCAGCTTGGTGCGGATCGCCTCCTTGAACTTCTCGCGATCCTTGATCGCGATCACGAAGGAGCCGGGTCCGCCGATCACGCAATCTTCGTAATAGTAATCGAGATTGTCGATATCCATCGTCGAATAGGACGGCTCCTTCACCATGATCGGCAGGCCGTTGATGATGATGCCCTTCTCGAGTGCGAGATCGCGCGCCACCGTGACAGGGCCGCCATTGTTGTTGGGACCATCGCCCGAGATGTCGATGACGCGGCGGAGCCCGTGATAGGGATCCTCGTCGAACAGCGGCATCGCAAATCCAATCGCGCCTGAGATCGAGGTTCGCGAGGCGCGCCGGATCGGCGTCTTCAAGATCTCGGCTGCGACCGCATCCGCCGTCTCCGGTCCGTCGATGAGGCGCCAGGGGATGATGATCTTCTGGTCGCTCGAGGCGGCCCACTCGAAATAGGTTACCGCGATCCTGCCATTGGGGCCGGCCTTGAGCGCCTGCAAAAATTCCTTGGACTGGATCGCCTGGGCATAGCCCTCGCGCTGGATCGCGAGCTCGTCCATATCCATGGAGTAGGAGACATCGACCGCGAGGATCAGCTCGACATCGACCGACTGCGCATCGCCGTCGGCCGCCTGCCGCTGCTGTCTCGTTGGCTCGAATTTCGGCGGTCCGAATTTAGAACTTGGTGCCGCGAAGCCCGCGACGTCCCCTCCGGCAAGCACACCGGCCACCAGCACAGCCCCGATCGAGAACAGCAAGCGCATCGCAGTCTCCCGTCGTATGACGCGATGGTGACACGCAAACGCCGTGCCGCAAAGCGCGAAGATCGTTTGGGCTTCACATTCAGGTTAGGATTTTCATACGCCGGCGCGAAACCGCCGCCGTGTCGCCACGCTTGCGCCGCCACGCGATCGCGCCGCGTGACTGGCCGCCCATTTGTTCCCCCTGATTTCCATGCTAGGCTGATCCGACAGATGGGGATGGAGTCCCCCGACAACCGCCCGGCGGTCGCGTGACTGCAATGGGCTGATGACTCCTGCCCAAGGCTAGGCCATCAGCCTCTGCCTGTGGCGGGAGCATGGACAAACCCGCCGCTGGCGGGTTTTTTGTTGCCTGAAACGAAGGCCAAGGAGACGTCCACGACGTGACGACGACCACACCGAATGCCGCCCATGCCAAGCTGCCCAGGGGGATCTGGGTGCTCGGCTTCGTCTCGATGCTGATGGATATCTCCTCCGAGATGATTCATGCGCTGCTGCCAGTCTATCTCGTCACCATGCTCGGCGCCTCCACCCTCACCGTCGGCTTCATCGAGGGCATCGCGGAGGCGACCGCTGCCGTCACCAAGATCTTCTCCGGAGCCCTGTCCGACTGGCTCGGCCGTCGCAAGCTGCTCGCGGCGCTGGGCTACGGGCTGGCTGCACTGACAAAACCGTTGTTCCCGCTTGCCCCAAGCGTGGGCTGGTTGGTGGCAGCGCGCTTCATCGATCGCGTCGGCAAGGGCATTCGCGGCGCACCGCGCGATGCACTGATCGCCGATATTTCGCCGATGGGCCTGCGCGGCGCGAGCTTCGGCCTGCGGCAGTCGCTCGACACGGTCGGCGCCTTAGTCGGACCGCTGGTCGCAATCGGACTGATGTGGTGGACCTCAGATCATTTTGTCGCCGTGTTCTGGGTGGCGGTGCTGCCGGCGTTCCTGTCGTTCGGACTGATCACCTTCGCAGTGACCGAGCCGGAGCCGGATGCCAGCCGGGAGCCGGCGAAGAATCCGCTCAACACTGCCGCAATGCGGCAGCTCGGACCGGTCTACTGGCGGGTCGTTGCAGTCGGCGTCATCTTCACCTTGGCGCGTTTCAGCGAGGCCTTCCTGATCCTGCGGGCGCAGAACATCGGGCTCAATGCGATGTGGGTGCCGGCGGTGTTGGTGCTGATGAACGTCGCTTACGCCCTCTCCGCCTACCCGGCCGGCGCGCTGTCGGACCGGATCAACCGGACCGCCCTGCTCGCACTCGGCCTCGTCCTCCTCGCTGGCGCCGACCTTGCGCTGACGCTACTGCCTGATCTGGCCGGCCTCGCGCTCGGCGTCGTGCTGTGGGGCCTGCATATGGGACTGACGCAAGGCTTGCTCTCGGCCCTCGTCGCCGATACTGCACCCCCAAGCCTGCGCGGCACCGCGTTCGGCTATTTCAACCTGTTCACCGGCCTTGCGATGCTGGCCGCGAGCGTGATCGCCGGCGCGCTGTGGGATGCCTATGGGCCGGTCGGCACGTTCCTTGCCGGGCTTGGCTTCGCACTGGCCGCGCTGGTGGGACTGTTGACCGTCGGCGACGGCCTGGCCATGGAGAAGAAATGATGACAGGGGGCTGTTCATCGTGCTGAGCGGAGTGATCGCGATCGTGGCCGGCAGCGTGCTGGGCGGCTGCGCCCGCTATTTCGTCTCCGGCGTCATCGCGCGCCGGCTGGGCGAGACCTTTCCCTGGGGCACTATGACCATCAACGTCACCGGCGCCTTCCTGATCGGCATGTTTGGCGCGCTGGCGACCCATCCCGGTTCGGTGTTCGCGACGCCCGATCCGTGGCTGTTCGCGGTGACAGGCTTCCTCGGCTGCTACACCACGGTGTCCTCGTTCAGCCTGCAAACGCTGACTCTGGCCCGCAATGGCGAGCCGGCACACGCGCTCGGCAATGTCGTGTTCTCCGTCGGCCTGTGCCTTGCAGCCGTGAGCTGCGGCTTCCTCCTTGCTGACGGATTTGGGGGATAGAGGCGAATGAAGCCCTCCTCCGCCGACCGCTGGCGTACCGCAATCCTCTATGCCTGGGTTTCCGCCGGCAGCATCGTCGGCGGGCTGACGCGCTATCTGGTCGGGCTCGCGCTCGATACCGGCCCGGGTTTTCCCTTCGCCACATTGTTCATCAACGCCACGGGCTCGCTGATCATCGGCTTCTATGCGACGCTGACCGGGCCCGACGGCCGCATGCTGGCGCGGCCGGAGCACCGGCAGTTCGTCATGACCGGCTTCTGCGGGGGCTACACCACTTTCTCGACCTTTAGCCTGGAGACCTTTCGCCTGTTCCACGGCGGCATGAAATATACCGCCTTCGCCTATGTCGTGGCATCCATCGTCTGCTGGCTGGTGTCGGTATGGGCAGGGCATATGATGGCGAGCCGCTACAACCGCTTGACGAGGAGTTGACCATGCAAATCCCCAATCAGGCTGTTTCGCTGCGGATCTTCATCGGCGAGAGCGACCATTACGACGGCAAGCCGCTCTATGAAGCCATCGTGATGACAGCGCGCGAGCGGCACCTTGCCGGCGCCACCGTGCTGCGCGGTCCCATGGGCTTCGGCAAGTCGAGCCGGCTGCACACCTCGAAAATCCTGCGGCTCTCGGAAGATCTGCCGCTGCTGATCGAGATCGTCGACAGCGAAGACAACATCAACGCATTCCTGCCCATCCTGGATGGCATGATGTCGAGCGGCCTGATCACCTTGGAGAAGGTGCAGGTCCTGCAATATGGTACGAAGGCCGCGAGCTGATCGCTCCGGCTGAGGAACCCCAGCCCGCCGTGTCGGGAGGCGGAATGATCGACACCGTTACCACGCCGAAAACCAGGACGAGGACCAAGGTCGAGCGGCCGAAGCTGCACAAGGTCATCCTGATCAACGACGACTACACGCCGCGTGAATTCGTCACCATGGTGCTCAAGGCCGAATTCCGCATGACGGAGGATCAGGCCTACAAGGTCATGATCACCGCGCACAAGCTTGGCGCCTGCGTCGTCGCCGTGTTCACCAAGGACGTCGCCGAGACCAAGGCCACCCGCGCCACCGATGCCGGCCGCGCCAAGGGCTATCCGCTGCTGTTCACGACCGAGCCGGAGGAATAACAGCTAGCCGCGCCGCGCGCGAGGCGCCTTGCGCGAACTTGTCGCCGGCGGCCCCTCCTGAACACAGGTCCAGAATGTCTCCGCCGCCGGCGTCAGTCGCGACCTCGGGCGGAACACCCTGATCTCGATCGGGATCTCCCACTCCTGTCCGCCGGCTTTCACCAACTCGCCGGACGCGAGCTGATCCACAATCAGGCTTTGCGGAAGCCAGGCCATGCCGCGGCCGGCCTGGACCATGGTGACCAGCAGCTTTGCAAGATGCGAGGTGAATGCCGGCTTCAGCTCCGCCTTGAGCGGTGAAGTCGAGCGGACGGCCTCGAGGATCGTGCCCATGCCTGACTCGGAGCGATAGCTCAGGAATTGCACTGGCGCTGCCGCCGTTCCCGGTAGCCTGAAGCGCGGCGTCTTGCTCGACCTGGAGAGCGGTACAGATGCCGGGATCAGGCGATCATCGCCGACATGGGCCGAGCGGAATTGCGACGTCGTCAGCGCAGTGACCACGGACGGATGATGATGGCAAAGCAGGAAATGCACCTCGCCCGCCAGCAGCATGCGCTCGCACGCCTCCATGTGGTTGGCGACGAGCTGCACGTTCGGCACAAAGGACAGCGTCGTTTCGATTCCGCGAAGCCAGTCCGGAAAGTACGTCAGCGACAGCGCGTTGGTCGAGGCGAATTTCAGCACGTCGGATGAGCCGCGCGCCAGCTCCTGGGCCTCGAGGCGGCCGGTGGACAGGCGGCGAATGATGTCCTCGGCGGTCAGGCGGAATGCATCGCCCGCGGCAGTGAGACTGACGGCATGCGTGGTGCGCTCGAACAGCGCGGCACCCGCCCACACTTCCAGCGCCTTGATCCTGCGGCTCAGCGCCGGCTGCGACGAATTGCGCTGCTCGGCGGCGCGCGAAAAGCTTCTGGTCGACGCCACCGCGATGAAATCGTGCAGCCAGTTGATCTCCATGGCGTCCGCCCTGCTTATGCAAATCCTGCATAATCATATCATGAGGTGACATTGGATTTCCAGAAGGCGCGCCTGCACCCTCGAACAAAGTCAAATTTGTACCGGGAGGTCCGATGTCAGGGCGCACGCTGTACGACAAGCTGATCGACGCGCATGTGGTCCGCCGCCTCGACGATGACGGACTGGTGCTGCTCTATGTCGACCGCACCGTGCTCAACGAATACACCAGTCCGCAGGCGTTCGCGGGCCTGCGCGCCGCCGGGCGCAAGGTGTGGAATCCGTCCGCGGCGCTGATGGTGGTCGACCACGTCAATCCGACCGCGGCCCGTCGCACCCGGCAGATGCCGGATGCCGACGCTGCGCGGCAGGTCGACTATTTCGCCGACAACGCCCGCGATTTCGGCATCGAATATTTCGACATTCTCGATCCGCGCCAGGGCATCGAGCATGTCGTCGCCCCCGAACAGGGCCTCGTCATGCCCGGCATGGTGATCGCCGCCGGCGACAGCCACACCACCGCCTACGGTGCGTTCGGCGCGCTCGGCTACGGCATCGGCACCTCCGACATCGAGCACTATCTGGCGACCTCGACCGTGCGATATCGCCGTCTGAAGACGATGCGCGTCAACGTGACCGGGCGTCCGGCGCTTGGCGTCACGTCAAAGGACATCGTCATGGAGATCATCCGGCGCATCGGCGCCGATGGAGCCACCGGCTATGCGGTGGAATTCGCCGGCCCTGCGGTGAGCGAGATGAGCGTCGAGGGACGCATCGTGATGTCGATCATGATCGTCGAGGCCGGCGCCCGCGGCGTGGTCATCGCGCCCGATCAGAAAGTGCTCGATTATCTCGGGGGGCGCCCGCGCGCGCCGAGGGGCGCGATGTGGGACCGCGCCGCCAAGGCGTGGCTGCAGCTGCGCTCCGATACCGATGCCCATTTCGACCGCGAGATGACGATCGATGCCGACGATATCGCGCCTGTGGTGACCTGGGGCACCAGCCCGGACCAAGCGATTGCCGTGACCGATCGCATCCCTGATCCCGACGGCATCGCGGCCGCCGATCGCAAAACAGCGGCTGCGCGTGCCCTCGCCTATATGGGCCTGACGCCGGGAACACCGATCCAGTCGGTGCCGATCGACCTTGCCTTCATCGGCTCCTGCACCAATTCGCGCATCGAAGACCTGCGCGATGCGGCGCTTATCTTCAGAGGCCGCCACGTCGCATCGGGCGTTCGCGCCATCGTCGTGCCCGGCTCGACGCAGGTTCGCGCGCAGGCAGAAGCGGAGGGGATCGCGCAGATCCTGATCAATGCAGGCGTGGAGTGGCGGCAATCGGGCTGCTCGATGTGCCTTGCAATGAACGACGACGTCCTCGCACCGGGCCAGCGCTCGGCCTCCTCGACCAACCGCAATTTCGAGGGCCGCCAGGGGCCCGGCGCGCGCACGCATCTGATGAGTCCCGCGATGGTCGCGGCCGCCGCAGTCACCGGCCGCATCACCGATGTGCGCCAGCTGATCGAAGGAGATCTGCCATGACGCCGTTCCATTCGGTCTCCGGCGTCGCCGCGCCGATGATGACGCCCAATATCGACACCGACGTGATCATGCCAAAAATGTTCCTGAAGGGCGTCGATCGCAGCGGGCTCGGTGAAGGCGCCTTCAACCTGCTGCGCTTCACCAAGGGCGCGCCCAATCCCGACTTCGTGCTGAACAGGGATGGCTATCGCGATGCCTGCTTTCTCGTGGTCGGCCCGAATTTCGGCTGCGGGTCGAGCCGCGAGCACGCGGTCTGGGGGCTTCAGCAGCTCGGCATCCGCGCCCTGATCGGCACGAGTTTCGCCGGGATCTTCAGCGATAATTGCGCCAATAACGGCCTGCTGACGATCAGCCTCGACGCCGCGATCGTCGGTACCCTCGCCGGCATCGTCGCGAGCCCCGCGAGCAACCGCCTCACCATCGACCTCGAGCCGCAGACCATCCGCATCGATAGCGGCAGCACCATCCCGTTCCCGATCGAGCCGGCGCGGAAAGAGGCGTTCCTGAGGGGGCGCGACGCGATCAGCTCGACGCTCGTCTTTGCCGACGACATCCGTGCCTTCGAGGCGCGACACCGGGCGGACAATCCCTGGTTCTGAGCGCGCGTCCACAAGCAAAAATGAAAACGACAAGGGAGGCTTTCTTGACCGACACCACCATGAAGCTGGAGGAGACGACGCCACGATCCGTGCTCTCAGCGCTGAAAATCGGCCCGCTGCCGATCACCGTCTATGTTCCGGCGGCGCTCGTCTGCGCAGCCGCTGTCTATTCCGGCAAGCTGCCGAATGACGTGATCGGCGGCCTCTCGGTGCTGATGCTGCTCGGCTTCCTGCTCGGCAAGCTCGGCCAGACCATCCCGCTTCTGAAGCGGATCGGCGGCACGGCGATCATGTGCCTGTTCGTGCCGGCGGCGCTGGTCGCCTACGGCCTGATGCCGGAAACGGCGCTGAAGGCGATCGCGACGACGTTCCGCACCGCCAATTTCCAGTATTTCTTCATCGCCTGCCTCGTCGCCGGCTCGATCCTCGGCATGCCGCATCGCGTGCTGGTGCAGGGCTTCTTGCGCATGTTCGTACCGCTGCTGGTCGGCACGCTCAGCGCGATCGCGATCGGCATCGCTGTCGGCCTGCTGTTCGGCCACAGCCCCAAGGAGACGTTCTTCTTCGTCATCATCCCGATTATCGGCGGCGGCCTCGCCGAAGGCGTGCTGCCGCTGTCCATTGCCTATTCCGAGATGCTGCACCGGCCGCAAGCAGAGCTGGTGGCGCAGATGGTGCCGGCAGCGCTGCTCGGCAATGTCGTCGCCATCGTCGCGGCAGGGCTGCTCGCGCGGCTCGCCGAGAAGCGGCGCGATCTGAATGGCCAGGGCATGCTGGTGAAGTCAGGCGATGACGACATCTTCGGCCCGGCGCCATCCGATCATCCGATCGATCTCGGCCTGCTGGGTGCCGGCATCGTGCTGTCCTGCGTGCTGTTCGTGCTCGGCATGGTGCTCGCGCCGACGACCGGCATTCCCGGTCCGATCCTGATGATCATCGCCGCTGTTACGCTCAAGCTGACGAAGCTGCTTCCAGCAGAGATGGAGCTCGGCGCCTACCAGATCAACAAATTCATGTCGACCAACCTCACCTTCGCGATCCTGGTGGCAATGGGCACGCTGCTGGTGTCATGGCAGCAGCTGGTGGCGTCGTTCAATCCCGGCTATATCGCGATCTGCACCGCGACGGTGCTGGCGATGGTCGCCTCCGGTTTCTTCGTCGGCAAATGGCTGAACATGTATCCGGTCGAGGCGGCGATCGTGACCGCATGTCATTCCGGCCTCGGCGGCACCGGCGACGTCGCCATCCTCGGCGCCGCGGATCGCATGGGCCTGATGGCCTTCGCCCAGATCGCAACCCGCGTCGGCGGCGCCATCATGATCGTGATCGCGACGCTCGCGATGAAGGTTGCTTCTTAAGACGCGCTATAGCGGCGGAAGGTGATCCAGAACGTCGTCAGCCGCCGCCTTCACGCCATCACCACCGGCGTTTCCTCGGCGAGCCCGTACACGCGCTGCGCCTTGGAGAACCCTGCGATCGGAAACTCGCCGAGATTGCGCCAATCGTGCTGGCAGGCTTTGGCAAAGCCCTCGGACACCAAGACGGTCCGCCCGAGGCGGCCGGCGATCTTCTCCAGCCGCGCCGCCAGGTTGATGGCCGGGCCGATGCAGGTGAAGTCGAGGCGGTTGCCGCCGCCGATATTGCCATAGAGGATGTTGCCGACATGCAGCGCGACGCCGAAGCGGAAGCGCTCGACGACATCGCCGACCGGATGCGCCAAGGCCTCGACGCTGGCGCGGGCTTCGCGCGCCGCTTCCAGGACGCGCGAACAGACATGCGCGGCGTCACCGACATATTCGTCGATCGGGAACACCGCGAGCAGGCCATCGCCCATGAATTTCAACACCTCGCCGCCGTGCCCCCGGATGGCGGTGACCTGGCAGTCGAAATAGCGGTTGAGGATCTCGACCACCGTCTCGGCCGGCAGCCGGTCCGACAGCGCGGTGAAGCCGCGCAGGTCTGACAGCCAGATCGCGGCCTGCATGGTGTCGTTGTGACCGCGGCGGATCTGGCCGGCGAGGATACGCTCGCCGGCGCGATTGCCCACATAGGTGTCGAGCAGGGTCGCAGCGGTGCGGCGCAACGTGACGATTTCGCTGACGCGCGCGAGCGGCGCCACGATGGAGCGGATCGTCGCGATGTCCTCATCGCTGAAGCCGCCGGGATGTCGCGTGCTCCAGCTGATGGCATGGATCGAGCCGTCGAGAAACCGCATCGGCGTCGCGATGTAGTCGGTGACACCCTCGGCACGCATGTCGTCCAGGAACGGGAAGCGCTTGCTGTCGGGGTCGTCCATGCGGCCCCTCACCTCCAGGCCTTCCTCGAACACGATGCGCAGCGGGCTTCGCGCGAATTCGGGTGTGGCGAGAATCTCGAAATCGACGGTGCCGATCTCGACGTCCTCGCCCTGCCGCCAGATGAAGTTGCGGCCGAATATCTCGGGATGCAGCGTGCGGATGAAGACGCCGAACCGCCACAACGGCAGGCCGGCCGCGACCAGCTGCTCGCAGGCGTCCGAGATCATCTCGGCCGACCCGCGCGACGACCTGGCACCGCCGATCAGCCAATTAATGATGCGCTGGAGCTCGGAGCTTTCCATGCCCGCATTAGCCGACGAAGTTGTGGAATCGTCAAGCTGCGCGGTGGGCTGGTACCGCGGAACAAGAGCTTGGAGCTCAGCGCCCCACCTGCCCGCGGTCGCGCAGGAAGTGATCGGCCAGTACGCATGCCATCATGGCTTCGCCGACGGGGACGGCGCGGATGCCGACGCAGGGGTCGTGGCGCCCCTTTGTCATGATCTCGGTGTCGGCGCCCTGGCGATCCACGGTGAGGCGCGGTTGCAGGATCGAGGACGTCGGCTTCACCGCAAACCGCACCACGATCGGCTGCCCGGTGGAGATGCCGCCCAGAATGCCGCCGGCATGGTTGGACAGGAAACGCGTGCCGTCATTGCCGGTGCGCATCTCGTCGGCGTTCTCTTCGCCGGTGAGCTCGGCGGCGCCAAAGCCGGCGCCGATCTCGACGCCCTTCACGGCGTTGATGGTCATCATCGCGCCGGCGAGATCGGAATCCAGCTTGGCGTAGATCGGCGCGCCCAGGCCTGCCGGCACGCCCTCGGCGACGATCTCGAGCACGGCGCCGATCGAGGAGCCGCTCTTGCGGATGCCGTCGAGATAGGTCTCGAAGAACGCAGCCTTGTCCTTGTCGGGACAGAAGAACGGGTTCCTGGCGATCTCGTCCCAGTCCCACTTGGCGCGATCGATCTTGTGCGGGCCCATCTGCACCAGCGCGCCGCGCACCTTCACATCAGGCAGCACCTTTCGCGCGATCGCACCGGCGGCGACGCGCATCGCGGTCTCGCGCGCCGAGGAGCGGCCGCCGCCGCGATAGTCGCGCAGGCCGTACTTCGCCTCGTAGGTGAAGTCGGCATGGCCGGGGCGAAACTTGTCCTTGATCTCCGAATAGTCCTTCGAGCGCTGATCGGTGTTCTCGATCAGGAGCCCGATCGGCGTGCCCGTGGTCACCTGCACGCCGGTCTCCGGATGCGCCATCACGCCGGACAGGATCTTCACCTGGTCCGGCTCCTGGCGCTGGGTGGTGAAGCGCGACTGGCCCGGCTTCCGGCGATCGAGGTCCCGCTGGATGTCGGCCTCGGTCAGCGGGATCATCGGCGGGCAGCCGTCGACCACGCAGCCGATCGCCACTCCATGGCTCTCGCCAAAGGTGGTGACGCGGAACATGTGGCCGAAGGTGTTGAAGGACATACCGAGCTGCTGCCTAGCGTTGGATGACAACGTTTTTGTTGAACGTGACGTAACGCGATCTGGGTGGGGGGTCAAATACCCGCCGAGTTCGTCATGGCCGGGCTCGTCCCGGCCATCCACGTATTTGGTTACGGCGGGAAAGAGGGCACGTGGATGCTCGGGACAAGCCCGGGCATGACGGCGGAGGGCGGGGCGACGACAGCCCGGCTTAACTATACTTCTCCAGCCGGCCGTCGCGGAACACGTAGACAGCGCCCTGCTCGATATAGAGATCGGCGGCGCTGGCCGGCGTCTCCAGGCCGAGCAAGACCATCAGGGCCCGGCAGGTGCCGCCATGGGCGACCGCAACGATGTCGGCCTTGAGCTCGTCATACCAGGCACGGACACGGACCTGCACGTCGGCATAGGTCTCGGCGCCCGCAGGGGCCACGGTCCATTTGTCGGCGAGGCGCCTGGCATAGATCTCGGGGTCTCTCGCCTCGCTTTCGGCCAGCGTCAACCCTTCCCAGACGCCGTAACCGATCTCGCGCAGGCGATCGTCCAGCGCATAGTCCGTCACCGGCAATTCGAGCCTGCCGCGCGCGAGCTCCATGGTCTGGCGGGCGCGGCCGAGCGGGCTCGACACATAGGGCAGATCAGCCTTGTCGCGGCCGTCGCGCCTGAAGAGATCGGCGAGGATGAGGCCCGCCTGCAACGCCTGGTCGCGGCCGCGCCCATTTAGCGGAATGTCCCTGGTGCCCTGAAGCCTGCCGAGCGCATTCCACTCGGTCTCGCCGTGGCGAAGATAATAGATCGTGGGCACGGGCATTGCGGGCGGTGATCAGTCCTTCGACGTATCCGTGGCTTCAGGCCGCATCATCCCCAACACGTTGTAGCCGGAATCGACATGATGCACCTCGCCGGTGACGCCGCGCGACATGTCCGAGAGGAAATACACCGCGCTGTCGCCGACCTCCTCGATCGTGACGTTGCGCCGCAGCGGCGCGTTGATCTCGTTGTATTTCAGCAGCAGGCGCGAATCGGCGATGCCAGCGAAGGCCAGCGTCTTGATCGGCCCTGCCGAGATCGCATTGACGCGGATCGCCTTCACGCCGAGATCGGCGGCCAGATAGCGCACGCTCGCCTCCAGCGCCGCTTTCGCAACGCCCATGACGTTGTAGTTCGGCATCCATTTCTCGGAGCCGTAATAGCTCAGCGTGATGATCGAGCCGCCGTCGGTCATCAGCTTCTCGGCACGCTGCGCGATCGCGGTCAGCGAGTAGCAGGAGATCAGCATCGACTTGGAGAAATTGTCCGCGGTGGTATCGACATAGCGGCCCTCGAGCTCGTCCTTGTCGGCGAACGCGATGGCGTGGACGACGAAGTCGATCTTGCCCCACTTCTCCTTCAGCACATCGAACACCGCGTCGATGGTCGCGGCATCGGTGACGTCGCAATGGCCAAGCATGAGCGCGCCAAGCTCGACGGCGAGCGGCTCGACCCGCTTCTTCAGCGCATCGCCCTGGTAAGTGAGCGCGATCTCGGCGCCGGCTGCCTGGCATGCCTTGGCGATGCCCCAGGCGATCGAGCGGTTGTTGGCAACCCCGAGGATGACCCCGCGCTTGCCTTGCATCAATCCTTGCATCAGACCTGAATTCTGCGCCATTTCTTCACGTCCCGTCGAACTGGATCAAGGTCTGGAGGTACACCAGCCCTCCCCTGTGGTACAGTCCTAATCCGAGGCGTTAACGCTGTTTCCGGCGCCGGAATAGCCGTTCCGTTCGGGTGTTATGATTGCAAGAGCCGCTCGCGCCGAACGGCAGGACAGCAAGGACGGCATGAGTGCGTTTCGCCAGAATGTAGAAGCCATGATCCCGGCGTTGCGCCGCTACGCCCGCGCGCTGACGCGCGATGCGGATGCGGCCGACGATCTGGTGCAGGACACGCTGGTGCGTGCGCTGCGCTCGGAGCGATTGTTTCTGGGAGGCGACGTCAGGAGCTGGCTCTACACGATCCTGACCAACCTCAACAAGAACCGGCGGCGCTCGCTGGCAAGGCGGCCGCAATTCATGCAGCTGACGGAGAACAACCCGGATGCCAGCGGGACGGAGGCGGAGGGACGCGACATCGAGCGAGCCCTTTCGACATTGGTCGAGGAGCAACGCTCGGTGCTGCTGCTGGTGATGCTGGAGGGCATGAGCTACCGCGAGGTCGCGGACATCCAGGGCGTGCCGATCGGCACCGTGATGTCGCGCCTGGCACGGGCCCGCGCCCACGTCAAAGCGTCGCTGGTGGGTGAGCGCCCGGCGCTCAGGCGGGTGAAATGAGGGCAGGATTGATGCATCGCGGATGCTGCGTCCCCTGCATGAAGAGAGAAACCGCGCAGTTGAACCACGTCAGATATTTTGGGCCGCAGAGCCAGAGACGACCGATATGAACGACCACAATATTCCAGTGACCGAAGACGAATTGCACGCCTTTGTCGATGGCGAGTTGCCACCCGAACGCCGCGCCGACGTCGAAGCCTGGCTTGCTGCCCACCCCGTGGATGCCGAACGGGTGCAGTCCTGGCGGACCATGGCCGAGATGCTGCACGCCCGTTACGACGGCGTCGCCCAGGAGCCGGTGCCAGCCCGGCTGGAGCTCGAGCGGCTGGAGCGCCGTCCGCGGCAATGGCTCTATGGCGCCATCGCGGCCACGCTGGTTGCCTTCGTCGCCGGCGGCACGGCCGGCTGGGTCGCGCATGGCGCCGCGAATGCGCCCTCGACCTTCCAGGCCTTCACGGCGGATGCGCTCGACGCCCACCGCCTCTATGTCGTCGAGGTGCGCCACCCCGTCGAGGTCGGCGGCAATGAACGCGACCACCTCCAGGCCTGGCTGACCCGGCGCTGTGGCTGGACCGTGTTCGCGCCCAATCTGGAGGCGAGCGGGCTGAAGCTGGTCGGCGGACGGTTGCTGCCGGGGCCGAATGGGCCGGCGTCCTTCCTGATGTATGAGGGCGCCTCGGGCGACCGCTACACGATCTACACTGCCAAGACCGAGACCGGCGCAACGCAGATGCGCTATGCCAGGACGGACAAGGATGGGGCGCTGTTCTGGGCCGAGCGCGGCGTCGGTTACGTCGTCAGCGGCGGCGGCGCCGACCGCGATCGCCTGACCAAGGTGGCGCAGGCCGTGTACGACCAGGCCGAGAAAAACGGCGGCTAAACAACCGAGCAAACGCCGTGCCCAGATTCCGTCATTGAAAATTTGGAATCAGGACATGGGCGCGTCTCATTATCGCACCGGATGCTCACGCGAAAATGTGCAGCGTTCGATCCGCCGATCGACGCGGGCGGCCTCGATTGGGGTTTTTGGTACCGCGCTGGTCCCCCTCTCGAGGCCGCACCTTTTTATCGGCTGCCCGGCCGGACAGCCGATACGTCAACACATGAGGCGCTACCACGCCTCAGGCATATGATGAGCATCATCTCCGAGATGATGCCCTGGGCCTTTAGGAGAAACCCCTTCAGCTCTCGCCACCCTAAAGCGCGATAGCTCGCGCTTTAGCTTATTGTTTGCGCATGATCTCCGCGCAAACGCGTTCCGCGTTTGTCGCGGGGGAAAACCGCTTCACACTCCGGCCCTCCGGGTCCGAATCATGCGTCAGCCAAGCCCGCTACGTGGATTGTAGGGGTGCTGGTCCCGCCACTTTTCCATCAATGCTTCAAGCTCGGCGTCGTTCCCGTCCGGTAGCATAATCCTGATGGTGACGAAGAGATCCCCGGATCCACCAGATTTAGGCAGGCCCTTGCCTTTGAGGCGGAAGGTCCGGCCGCTGGAGGTGTTCTTCGGGACCGACAATTCCACGGCATTGCCAAGCGTGGGCACCCGGACCTTAGCCCCGAGCACAGCCTCGTAAAGCGTGACCGGCAGGTCGATCCTCAGGTCCGCACCATCGACCTTGAAGAAGGGATGG
Source organism: Bradyrhizobium sp. BR 10261 (assembly GCF_019455395.1). Lineage (NCBI taxonomy): Bacteria > Pseudomonadati > Pseudomonadota > Alphaproteobacteria > Hyphomicrobiales > Nitrobacteraceae > Bradyrhizobium > Bradyrhizobium sp. BR 10261. The sequence continues at coordinate 116,935 of NZ_JACOFQ010000001.1, read as the reverse complement.
GCTGCGATGCTGATGGTGATCAGGAGGTCGCCGGGCGGATGGCCTTGCGCGGTCTCGCCCTGTCCTCGCAGACGGATCTGCTGGCCCTCGATGACGCCGGCCGGAATCTTGACGTTGAGTTCCTTGCCGTTCGGCAGCCGGACGCGCTTCTCGCCGCCCTTGACCGCTTCTTCCAACGAGACGGACATGGCGACATTGACGTCGAGATCGAGGCCGATCCCGCCCGTGTCGAATTCGAACTGGGCTCCGCCGCCGGCCCCGGGGCGAGCGCCGCGCATGCCGCCGCCGAACATGCTGTTGAGAATGTCCTCGAACGCGCCGGCGCCCGGACCTGCGCCGCCGCTACGGAACGAATAGCTCTCGAACCCGCCGGGACCGGCGCGGCCGCGAGGCCCACCGCCGCCTGGAAAGCCCTGGAAGCGCGGCTTGCCCTCGGCGTCGATCTCACCGCGATCGAACTGCTTGCGCTTGTCCTCGTCGCCGATGATCTCGTTGGCCGAATTGAGCTCGGCAAAACGCTCCGCAGCCTTCGGGTCGTTCTTGTTGCTGTCGGGATGGTGCTTCTTGGCAAGCTTGCGATAGGCGCTTTTGATCGCGGCAGCGGTGGCGCTCCGCGGCACCCCCAAGACCTCATAGGGGTCGCGCATCCGTCACGTCTCCTTCACGGAATCCAATTGTTCAAAGGGCTCCCCGCCCCACCTGGCATCCATGTGGGGAGGGCGTGGCATTTTTGCAACTAGTCAGGCCAGCCGACTCTCTACGTTTCGAGCATGATCTTATCGGAAAACCGGTTCCCACTTCTCCGGATCATGCTCAGCTCCGCCACGGCTTTAGCGTATGAATCTCCCAACGGCCACGGCTGCTTTGGCAACCGGCCCCCTGGAGCCAGCTTTCGGTGGTGCCGTTGACATAACTCGCCAGGAAATCGCGGCACTTGCGGCCGTCCTCGGCGGCGTAGGATTGCGCGATCGGCGTTACCGAGCCGCGCGCGCCGGTTTCCGGATTCTCCCAGTGCTGGCTGGCGTCCTTGTCACCCATGCTGAGCACGTCGGAGGCGGCGTTGCGGGCAAAGGCCAGGTCGGTCTCGGTCGGTGCGGAGTCCTTGGCCGGCCGCGCGATCGAACCCGTGCGGTCGCCGTCGTCAGCCTTGGCGTAGGCGTTGGTGTCGGTGCGGGACATGCTGCAGCCGGCGGCGCCGAGACCGATCAGAATCGTTGTAAGGACGAAGCTGGATGACCGCATCGCCGATAGGCCAACGCGTCCCCATGCCCTATATAGGACAGTAGCAGATGACAGCGCGCTTTGGGCCGCGGGACGCAATTCGGACTCCAGACATGACCGACACGACCTCGATGAAACACCAGACACCCTTAACATCCGGTGATTTCACCGCCGCCGACGAGCCGTTTGCGCTGTTCGAGGCCTGGTTGAACGAGGCGATCAAGAGCGAGCCGAACGATCCGAACGCGATGGCGCTTGCAACCGTCGATCCCGATGGCCTGCCTGACGTGCGCATGGTGCTGATGAAGGGCTTCGATACCGGAGGCTTCGTCTTCTACAGCCACATCGCCAGCCAGAAAGGCCGCGAACTTGCCGCAAATCCTAAGGCGGCTTTACTTTTTCACTGGAAGTCGCTCCGCCGTCAGGTCCGCATCCGCGGCAACGTGACGCCGGTGACGGATGCCGAGGCCGACGCCTATTTCGCAACACGACCGAAGCAGGCGCAGATCGGCGCCTGGGCCAGCAAGCAGTCGCAAGAGCTCGAGAGCCGCTTCGCCTTCGAGCAGGCCATAGCCAAGGTCGCGGCCAAATACGTCATCGGCGAGGTGCCGCGTCCGCCCGGCTGGAGCGGTTGGCGCATCACTCCTGTTCGCATCGAGTTCTGGCACGACCGTCCGTTCCGCCTGCACGACCGCATCGAATTTCGTCGTGACGCGGCCGGCCGGCCGTGGTCCAAGACGCGGATGTATCCTTGAGCTTTGCCTCAACCATTGGCCCGACCTGAAAGATGTCCATGCCGCATTCGTCCAATGCGCCGCGCCGCACGCTGCTCCTGACCGGAGCGAGCCGCGGCATCGGCCACGCCACCGTGATCCGCTTCTCCTCGGCGGGCTGGCGCGTCATCACCTGTTCGCGGCATGCCTTCCCCGAGGATTGCCCGTGGGATGCGGGCCCTGAGGATCACATCCAGGTCGACCTCGGCGACCCCCAGGACACCGCACGCGCGATCTCGGAAATCCGGAGCCGCCTCGAAGGCGGCATGCTGCATGCCCTCGTCAACAACGCCGCGATCTCGCCCAAGGGGCCCGGCGGCTCCCGCCTCGGCTCGGTCGACACCGATCTCGACACCTGGACGCACGTCTTCAACGTCAATTTCTTCGCGCCGATCATGATCGCGCGTGGCCTGATGGAGGAATTGAAGGCGGCCAAGGGCTCGGTCGTGAACGTCACCTCGATCGCCGGCTCGCGCGTGCATCCCTTCGCGGGCGCGGCGTACGCGACCTCCAAGGCGGCGCTTGCCGCACTGACGCGCGAGATGGCCTCCGACTTCGGCCGCATCGGCGTGCGCGTCAACGCGATCGCGCCGGGCGAGATCGACACCTCGATCCTGTCGCCGGGCACCGAGAAGATCGTCGACCAGCAGATTCCGATGCACCGTCTCGGCACGCCCGACGAAGTCGCCAAGATCGTCTACGTGCTGTGCACGGACACCAGTTCTTACGTCAACGGCGCCGAGATCCACATCAACGGCGGCCAGCACGTCTAGGTAATCCTCTCTCCTCTCATTGCGAGCGCAGCGAAGCAATCCAGACTGCCTCCGCGGAGACGGTCTGGACTGCTTCGTCGCTTCGCTCCTCGCAATGACGAAATTTTGCGCTTAGGCAAGCCAGGCGATCCAGACAACGCCGCCGCAAGACTGGATCGCCCGCCCTTCCTTCCGCTCCTCAGTCCAGGCGAATTCGACGCGACCGTTCGCGCAGCCGCGGTGTGGCTGCGTTGAATGCCGTCGAGCAATCGTCATCGTTCTCACCATCGAGCAGCGGAGCACCACAGTGTCGGCACATGCGCACCGACAACGACGGCGCCTTGCCGCTCGCCACCACCTGACGATAGCTCGTCAGATCGATGACGTTGGGGAGCGTCGTTATGTGTTTTTCAACCATGGTTCTTCCTCGCGGCTAACCCGCTGCTTATCGCAGACAAGTTTCGCGCAAACGTTCAGCCCACCGCTCAAATTTTACCGGAGGAATTGGGGCACGGCACACACATCACAGCGCGGCCGCAATGACGCTCTATTCTGCGACACCATCAGCCTTGGCTTGGCAACCGGCGTAAGGTCTCGGTAGCCATTTCGAAAAACGCGAGCCGGATCACAGCCACTTCTTCCATTTGAAGATCCAGTACGGCACGACGGCCGCGATCACCATCAGCACCAGCGCATACGGATAGCCGTGCGCCCATTCGAGTTCCGGCATCGCCTTGAAGTTCATGCCGTAGATCGAGGCGATCAGCGTCGGCGGCATCAGGACAACGGCCATGACCGAAAACAGCTTGATGATGTTGTTCTGCTCGAGGTTGACGACGCCGAGCATGGCGTCGAGCACGAAGGTGATCTTGCTGGAGAGATAGGAGGCGTGGTCGGTCAGCGAGGCGACGTCGCGCTGCATGGTCTTGAGCTGCTCGCGCATGTCCTTGGACCATTTCACGCCCTCCACCACCGCCGACAGGAAGGTGACGACGCGGCCGATCGACACCAGGCTCTCACGGACCTTGGAGGTCAGGTCGCCCTTGCGGCCGATCGAGATCAGGATCTGCGAATATTGCTTGGCGTGGCCGTGGCGCTCGCTTTCCGGCTCGAAGATGTCGTGGCTGACCTGGTCGATTTCCGTGCCGCAGCGTTCCAGAATGTCTGCGCAGCGGTCGATCACGGCGTCCAGCAGTTCCATCAGCACCATCTCGCCCGTGATCGCAGGGGCGCAGGTGCGGGCAAGCTTCGCCTCCACCAGGGCGAAAGGCTTGGGCTGGTCGTAGCGCACAGTGACCAGGCGGTGGTCGCCCAGGATGAAGGTCACCGCTGTGGTCCGGGGCATATCGGTATCGGAATGACACATCAGTGTCGCGGTCATGTAGCGCGCGCCGTTCTCGATATAGAGGCGGCTGGAGATCTCGATTTCCTGCATGTCCTCGCGGGTCGGGATCGCGATGCCCAGCAGCCGTTCCACGGCCTTGTCCTCGGCTGCGGTCGGATTGACCAGGTCGACCCACACGGCGTGATCGGGCACCGCCCCGAGATCGTTGACGACGGCCTTCTTCAAGGAGGTGTCGGTGGGGACGAACACAGAAAACATGAACAACTCCAGCAGAGGGCCTGCGACAGAATGACTGCCCTTAGCGCGATTCTGACAAGTTCATGATGACAACCACATTAACGGAGCATTTGCATTTGTGGCGGCCGCACGGCCCAACTGTGGCGCGACTCGACAACTGTGCTTTTCGCGCCAAAAAGCCAGCCGATCCGCGGAAAACTTGCGGCAAAAAAGCCACAGGTTGGGTCTCGCAGCGCGGGATAAGCCCCTAAAAGCTGGAATTGTGGCAGATTTCAACGATAATGAACTCAACGGAGTCGAAGGCCTTGGGTGCTACGCTTCAAGGACCTGCGCGGTATTTGTTTGATTGGAACCAAACCATGTCGTCGCTGAAAGTTATGTTGGGCGTTTTGGCTGCGGGCTTCATGCTCTCGGGTTGCATGCAGGCCACGCATTACGAAGCCACCAACACCCAGAATTTCAAGCCGAAGGACAAGGAACTCCTTGCCAAGATCCGGTACGAAAATACGCCGGTGGCAGAGCCGTTCCGTCGTGCCATTGTCGATTACCACCGCAAGGAGGCGCCGGGCTCGATCGTGGTCGATTCCGACAACCATTACCTCTACTACGTGATGGATGGCGGCAAGGCGATCCGCTACGGCATCACCGTCGGCGAAGAGGCCATGGCCTGGTCCGGCATCGCCAAGGTTGGCAGCATGACGGAATGGCCGGCTTGGCACCCGACGCCGGGTGAGATCTCGCGTCTGGGCGTTCCGACCTACGTCGCCCCCGGTCCGGACAATCCGATGGGCTCGCGCGCGATGTACCTGTACTCGGGCGGCAAGGACACGCTGTTCCGTATCCACGGCACCAACCAGCCCGAATATATCGGCGCTTCGATCTCTTCGGGTTGCATCCGCCTGACCAACGAGGACGCAATCGACCTCTACAGCCGCGTCAAGATCGGCACCATCGTCGTGGTGCTCGAGCCGAAGCATGGCGACTCGCCCTACAATTCGCGCCTCGCGCTGCAGGGCGGCGGCGGTTTTCCGAGCAGCAATTAGCGGATTCCATGTGATCTGAAGGCTTTTGAAAAGCGCCGGTCTTACCGGCGCTTTTTTGTTGCCGGCTTGCTCTTGCCGGACTTGGCTGCTGGCTTGTCCGCCGGCGCGGCAGGCTTCTCCTGATCGTCGGCCCCTTCCTTGGGACCTTCCGACTTGACACCTTCCGACTTGGCGCCTTCCGACTTGGCAGCTTCCGACTTGGCGGCGACCTCGCGTGGCGGCGCCTCCGCGGGGCGCTCCGCCGGCAGCAGGGGCGCGATCTGCGGCAAGGGATCCCACACGTTCCACTGGCAAATGCGGTAGTCGTTGCGGCGCTGCGCGAGATCGAGGTGGATGTGATCCTCGTGATACCAGTCCGAGCCCGGGCCGAGCACGGTGGAGAAGCGCGCGCAAACCGAATGCAGCACGCGCTCGCGCACGTCGCGGGATAGGGTACGATCGGTCAGGCCGATCGTTTGCCCGTTGGCGAGCTTGAGCGAACGGACGTCGAGCGCGTTGGCCTTGCCGTGCTCGGACAGCATCGCGCCGGCGACGCGGTTGCGGCCACGACACTCGAAGCTGTCGAAATTGTCCAGATCAGTGATGGTCGAGGCGAGGCTGTTAGCCAGCGGCGCCATGTCGGTGCGCACCCAATCCGCAATCGCCGACGCCATGGTACAGCGGAGAATCGCCGCCGGTTTGACCGCGACCTTGCGCTTGTCCGGCAGCACGATGGCCTCCAGCCGCACCAGGTCTTCGCCGCCGCAGGCGCCGGGGCCGTGGATGTCGGGAATGGATGGCGCGACCGCGATCTCCTCGGTCAGCGCAAGCCGGCACGCCGAGAGTTGCTTCTCGGGGGGCGGCGCAGCCTCGGCCGGCTTGCTTCCGTTTGGCTTGTCTGGAGAGGGCTTGTCCGGGGAAGCCTTGTCGTCAGCCTCCGGCGCAGCCTCGTCGGTTGGCTTGCCCGTTCCTTTGGGAGCGTCCTCGGGGCGAGGCTTTGGTAGCGGTATCTTGGTCGCATGAACGCTCCGGTGCCTCCGTGGCGTACCAAGACCAAAGATATCGAGCGGTGCAGCATAGTTTCGGGCATCCACGGGCTCAGGCAGCACAATAGCTAGCCCAAGCGCAGCGGTAACCATTGCCGCGCCGGCGGACATATTGCCGCGATAAGACCATTTGCGGCGAAAGTCCGGCAGGCTAAAACTCATGTCAATTCTTTGGCCCTGCGCTGAGAGCGGCAATACGCCCAGCGATTTCTCGGAGGAACGTCTGAATGCTCGGTTTGATGCAAGATTGGCCCCTGCTCTGTCACCGGATCATCGAACACGCCGCCAAGATTCACGGCAAACAGGAGGTCGTCACGCGATCGGTCGAAGGACCGATCCATCGCACCACCTACGCCGAAATCCACCAGCGGGCGCTCAAGGTCTCGCAGATGCTGGAGCGCGACGGCATCACGCTCGGCGACCGCGTCGCCACGATCGCCTGGAACACTTGGCGCCATCTCGAAGTCTGGTACGGCATCATGGGCATCGGCGCCATCTGCCATACCGTCAATCCCCGCCTTTTCCCCGAGCAGATCGCCTGGATCATCAACCATGCGCAGGACCGCATCGTGATGGTCGACCTGACCTTCGTGCCGGTCGTCGAGAAGCTCGCCGACAAGCTGCCGAGTGTCGAGCGGTACATCATCCTCACCGACAAGGCGCATATGCCCGAGACCACGTTGAAGAATGTCGTGGCCTACGAGGACTGGATCGCCGAGGCCGACGGCAAATTCAAATGGAAGGACTTTGACGAGAACACGGCAGCTGCGATGTGCTACACCTCGGGCACCACGGGCGATCCGAAGGGTGTGCTGTATTCGCATCGCTCCAACGTGCTGCACGCGCTGATGGCCAACAATGTCGATGCGCTCGGCACCAGCGCCTCCGAGACAATGCTGCCGGTGGTTCCGCTGTTCCATGCCAACAGTTGGGGCATCGCTTTCTCCGCGCCCTCGCAGGGCACCAAGCTGGTGATGCCCGGCGCCAAGCTCGACGGCGCCTCGGTCTACGAACTGCTCGCAACCGAAAAGGTGACGCACACCGCCGGCGTGCCCACCGTGTGGCTGATGCTGCTCCAGCACATGACCGCCAATAATCTGAAGCTGCCGCATCTGAAGATGGTGATCTGCGGCGGCTCGGCGATGCCGCGCTCGATGATCAAGGCCTTCCTCGACATGGGCTCGAACGTGCGCCACGCCTGGGGCATGACCGAGATGAGCCCGATCGGCACCGTCGCTGCGTTGAAGCCGCCGCACCAGAATGCGACCGGCGAGGCGCGGCTCGACGTCCTGCAGATGCAGGGCTATGCGCCCTTCGCGGTCGAGATGAAGATCACCGACGATGCCGGCAAGGAGCTGCCCTGGGACGGCAAGACCTTTGGCCGCCTCAAGGTCTCCGGCCCCGCGGTCGCAAAGGCCTATTTCCGCCTCGACACCAACATCCTCGATGAGGAGGGCTTCTTCGACACCGGCGACGTCGCGACCATTGACGAGGGTGGCTATATGCGGATCACCGACCGCTCCAAGGACGTGATCAAGTCCGGTGGCGAGTGGATCTCCTCGATCGACCTCGAAAACCTCGCGGTCGGCCACCCTGCCGTGGCGGAAGCTGCCGTGATCGGCGTCTTCCACCCGAAATGGGACGAGCGCCCGCTCTTGATCGTCCAGCTCAAGCAGGGCCAGCAGGCCACGCGCGAGGACATCCTGAAGTTCATGGACGGCAAGATCGCCAAATGGTGGATGCCCGACGACGTCGCCTTTGTCGAGGGCATCCCGCATACCGCGACCGGCAAGATCCTGAAGACCGCATTGCGCGACCAGTTCAAGGATTATCGCTTCCCGAACGCGGCAGCGTAGGGACACTCACGTCATTCCGGGGCGATGCCAGCAGGCATCGAACCGGAATCTCGAGATTCCGGGTTCGGCTCTTTGAGCCGCCCCGGAATGACGGACTGCAACAACCGGGACTCCCTTGAATTTGCCGCCAGACCGTGGTCTCAACGGCTGATCGTCGCGCCAAATCGGCCGGCACCGCCCCAAAACCCCCGTTGAGCTCATCCGATGGCCCGCAGGTTTTCCGCTCCCTATCAGACGGAGCCCGTGTCCAGCCTCGCCACCTGGGCGCGCAATCTGGCCGTGTTCGCGGTGGTGGCGGTGGTGGTGTCGGTCATCATCGTCCGCTTCGACTTCCTGGAGATGAAACCGGCGCTGGCCACCTTTTTTGGCGGGCTCGCGATCGCTGGACTGTCCATCCTGTTCGGCCTCGCTGGCTTTGCCGCGATCTGGCAGAACGGCTCGCGCGGCATGGCGCGCATCCTGCTCGCCTTCCTGATCGACGGAGCGATTCTCGCCTATCCGACCTATCAGGCGCTGCTTTACCGCAAGCTGCCTCACATCTACGACGTCACGACCGACCCGATCGACCCGCCGCGCTTCGAGGCGCTGTCGCGCCTGCGCACCGGCGACGGCACCAACACCGCCGTCTATGCCGGGCTGTATTCGGCTGAGCAGCAGCGTCAGTTCTATCCCGAGATCGAACCGGTCGAGCTCGAGATCCCCGTCGACCGCGCCTATGCGATCGCGCGCCAGCTCGTCATCAAGCGCAAATGGACCGTCATCGACGAACGCGAGCCGCAGCCGCCGCGCCGCATGGGCCGCATCGAGGCGGTGGCGCGCACGCCGATCATGGGCTTTCGCGAGGATGTCTCGATCAGGGTCGTGCCTGACGGCGACGATTCCCGCGTCGATATCCGCTCAGCCTCGCGCTATTTCGACAGCGATCTCGGCAGCAACGCCGCGCGCGTGACGAAGTTCATCGATGATCTCAACACCGCGGCCGAGGCCGATGCGCTGAAGCCGGCGAAGAAGACCCCGGTGGCGCCGCCACCCAAGGCTCCGGCAAAGACTGTGAAGAAATAGCTCCCGCCGTCATTCCGGGGCGCCGCAAAGCGGCGAACCCGGAATCCATTCCTCCAAAAACGCTGCAGCCCGATGGATTCCGGGCTCGATGCTTCGCATCGCCCCGGAATGACAGCTAGGCCATCCGGTACGTCCCGCCAATCACGGGATCGCCGTCCGTCGCGACGATGCCGCGTGCGACGAGGTCTTCCAGATGCGCCAGCACGGAATAGCCGGCGGCCGTCGTCAGCCTGGGATCGATGCCGATATAGATCGCGCGCACCATGGACGGGATATCGGTCTCGCCCTTGGCGAGGCGGTGCAGGATCGAGGCCTCACGCGCCTTGCGGTGACGGATCAGGAAGCGCACGAAGCGTTGCCCCTCCGGGATCTCCGGGCCGTGGCCGGAGAAATACAGATCCTCCTCGCGCGCAGCGAGCCGATTTAGCGATTCCATATAGTCGATCATGGAGCCATCGGGCGGCGCCACGATCGAGGTCGACCAGCCCATCACGTGATCGCCGACGAAGTTGAATTTTCGCTCGGGCCAGGCAAAGGCGAGATGATTGGCGGTGTGGCCGGGCGTCGCCACGGCTTCGAGCCGCCAGCCGGCGCCTTCGACGACGTCACCATGGGCGATCCTGATATCGGGCACGAAGTCGCGATCCGATCCGGATTCCGGATTGTGCTTCTCGCTCTCGAAGCGGGGCCGCGAGGCGCGATGCGGGCCCTCGGCATAAACTGGCGCGCCGGTCGCCTGCTTGATCCGCGCCGTGTTCGGCGAGTGGTCGCGGTGGGTGTGGGTGACGAAGATGTGGCTCACCGTCTCGCCGCGCACGGCATCGAGCAGAGCGGCCGCATGGGCCTCATCATCAGGACCGGGATCGATGATCGCGACGTTGCCCGTGCCGACGATGTAGCTGACGGTGCCGGTGAAGGTGAACGGACTCGGATTGTTACACAGCACGCGCCGCACGCCGGGGCGGACTTCCTCGACGACGCCGGCCTTCAGCGGAAAGTTGCGGTTGAACGGGACGTCGTCATTGTCGGACATGGCAATTCCTGTAGCCGCACCCTCTGCCGTCATACCCCGCGAAGGCGGGGTATCCAGTACGCCGTGGCGTCCGTGGCGAAGGTGGGGTCTCTGGGATACTGGATCGCCCGCCTGCGCGGGCGATGACAGTTGAGCAAGACAACCACCACGGAATTTGTAGCGCTCAGAAAAACGCCTGAATGCCCGTGATGGCGCGGCCCAGGATCAGGGCGTGGACGTCGTGGGTGCCCTCGTAGGTGTTGACCGTCTCGAGGTTATGGACGTGGCGCATCACGTGGAATTCGGCCGAGATGCCGTTGCCGCCGTGCATGTCGCGCGCGACGCGGGCGATGTCGAGCGCCTTGCCGCAATTGTTGCGCTTCATGATCGAGATCATCTCGGGCGCGAACTTGCCCTCGTCCATCAGACGGCCGACACGAAGCGAACCCTGCAGGCCGAGCGCGATCTCGGTCTCCATGTCGGCGAGCTTCTTCTGCACCAGCTGGGTCGCGGCGAGCGGCCTGCCGAACTGCTTGCGGTCGAGCGTGTATTGGCGGGCGCGATGCATGCAGTCTTCGGCGGCGCCGAGCGCGCCCCAGGAGATGCCATAGCGGGCGCGGTTGAGGCAGCCAAACGGGCCCTTGAGGCCGGAGACGTTGGGCAGCAGCGCGCTTTCAGGAACCACGACGCCGTCCATCACGACCTCGCCGGTGATGGAGGCGCGCAAGCTCAGCTTGCTGCCGATCTTCGGCGCCGAGAGGCCCTTCATGCCCTTCTCCAGCACGAAGCCGCGGATCTGGTTGTCGTGCTCGGCCGACTTGGCCCAGATCACGAACACATCGGCGATCGGCGCGTTCGAGATCCACATCTTGCTGCCGGTCAGGCGATAGCCGTCCGAGACCTTCTCGGCGCGGGTCTTCATGCCGGCCGGGTCGGAGCCGGCGTCAGGCTCGGTCAGGCCGAAGCAGCCGACCCACTCGCCGCTGGCAAGCTTCGGCAGGTACTTCTTGCGCTGGTTCTCGTCGCCATAGGCGTAGATCGGGTACATCACCAGCGACGACTGCACCGAGTTCATCGAGCGATAGCCGGAATCGACCCGCTCGATCTCGCGCGCGACGAGGCCGTAAGCCACGTAGCTCGCATTGGCGCAGCCATACTCCTCGGGCAGCGTGATGCCGATCAGGCCGAGCTCTCCCATCTCGTTGAAGATCTCGCGATCGGTCTTCTCTTCCAGATAGGCCTTGGTGACGCGTGGCAGCAGCTTGTCCTGGGCGTAGGCGCGCGCCGTGTCGCGCACCATGCGCTCGTCTTCGGTGAGCTGCTCGTCGAGCAGGAACGGATCGTCCCATTGGAAGGAAGCCGCGGCCGGCTTGTCCTTGGTCTGAGGGCGCACGCTCATGAAACGTCCTTTCGCATCTGGTTCCGTCTAGAAATTGCCCGACAAACTAAAGCGCCAGCGCAACAAGTGCAATTGCGTTGGCGTCAGCTTTCAAGCTGCTCGTTGGCGACGATCTCGATGCCGAAGCCGGAGAGGCCCTTGTAGTCGTGCACCGACGAGGTGAGATGGCGGATCGAGGTGACGCCGAGATCACGCAGGATCTGCGCGCCGACGCCGACCTCGCGCCACTGGCGGTTGCGGTCAGCCTCCGTCGATGTCTCATCCGGCAGCGGCGAGACCGGAACGCCGGCCGCGCCATCGCGCAAGTAAACCAGCACACCGCGGCCCGATTTCTTGAAGTGCTCGAGCACGACCGCCATGCGCTTGTGGCCGGTAAAGGTGTCCTTGACGATGTTCGGCTTGTGGAAGCGCGTCAGCACATTCTTGCCGTCGCCGACGCCGTTGTAAACGAACGCAACGTGGGCGATGGAATCGAACGGCGAGCGGTAGGCATAGCCCTGAAGCGGGCCGATCGGGCTTTCGGTCGTGAAGGTCGACACCCGCTCGATCAGCTTTTCGCGCGCCTGCCGGTAGGCGATCATGTCGGCGATGGTGACGTGCTTCAGCTTGTGCCTGGCGGCGAACTGGGCGACCTGCTCGCCCTTCATCACGCTGCCGTCGTCGTTCATCAATTCGCTGATGACGCCGACCGGCGGAAGCCCTGAGAGCTTGCAGAGATCGACCGCGGCCTCGGTATGGCCGGAGCGCAGCAGCACGCCGCCGTCCTTGGCGATCAGCGGGAAGATGTGGCCGGGACGGGCGAAGTCGTTGGCGCCGACATTGGGATTGGCGAGCGCACGGCAGCAGGAGGCGCGCTCCTCGGCCGAGATGCCGGTGCCGCCGTCGGGCTTGTAGTCGATCGAGACCGTAAAGGCGGTGGTGTGCGCGGAATCGTTGTGGGCGACCATCGGATCGAGCCGCAGCCGGCGCGCATCCTCGGGGGTAATGGGCGCGCAGACGATGCCGGAGGTGTGGCGGATGATGAAGGCCATCTTTTCCGCCGTGCAGAATGAGGCGGCGACGATCAGATCGCCCTCGCCCTCGCGGTCCTCGTCGTCGGTCACGACGACGAGCTCGCCCCGGGCAAAGGCCTGCAAAACTTCCTGAACGGTATCGGGCATTTCCCAATCTCTTAATGGTGTGGGCGGGAGGCTTAGCCGGACTCCGATCCATGCGCTAGTGCCCCGGCCGCAACCGCATATGCGCCGTACCGGCCTTGAGCCTTGTACCGGCGGATACCAGCCATATAGGCGTGGCGGGGGCGCGCGGAAGGTGTCCGAACCTTCCCCTGACCAGACCCGCTCCGCGCCTGATAGAGCTGTGCAATCCCCGGCAATAGGGTAGTCAGGATCGTGGCTGCCGGGCAAACTACGCCAAGGGTGACAAGGGTGAAACGGGCAATGCACCAGATGAGATTCGTCGCTCCACTCCTCGCGGGCCTCTTGTGCCCCCTCGTCCTGGTCACGCCGGCGCTCGCACAAAGCAAGGTCGAGATCGAGCAGACCTTCGCCAGCTCGCTCACAGCGATGCCGAAGGAGGAGCTTGCCATCTCCGGTGGCTTCTACGTGCCGGCCTATTCCAGCGTGGCGATGAGCCAGGGCAAGCTGCGGGTCGACTTCTCGGTGACGCTGAGCGTCCACAACGCCTCCGAGACGCAAGCACTGGTGGTCAGGCGCATCGCCTATTTCGACACCGCCGGGAAACAGGTCGAGAGCTATCTGAAGGCACCGGTCGCGGTGAAGCCGCTCGCCACCATCTCGATCGTCATTCCGACCGACGATGTGCGCGGCGGGACCGGAGCCAATTTCATCGTCGACTGGGCCGCCACGGGCGAGATCGCCGAGCCCGTCGTCGAGGCCTTGATGGTTGGCGGCGTCGCCAATGCGCATTACGCTTTCATCAGCCAGGGACGTCCGACCAGGACGGTGGGCAAGAAGTAACGCGGCCGCTGCTTCGAGCGGGTGCCGTCGCGAGCGCCCACCGAAACCACGAAAACAACCCCATGCACAGTAGCCGCATCAGTGAAATCAACGCATTGTTCCCATGCGCGATGAGGATGCGGATTTTACGAATTTCGTTTGACGCGTCGGGCAAAACACTGGCATGATGTCATGATCGACATCGCGGCGCCCGGTCGGCACCACGCCGGCCTGCCTAATAAAAACAACACTCAATAAAAAACAACGAGGAACCCCATGACGTCCAGCTTTGACTTCGCGCCCCTGTTTCCCGCAGGGCTGCCGGCCCCTTCTGCGCGCTGGACGGGCCTTGCCAAATACAGCTTTGTCGGCGGCAACAACGATTCCGAGCAGCTGCCGCTCGATGAGCTGATCGAGGCCGCCAAACAGGCCCTGCAACGCGAGGGCCGCTCGCTCGCCACCTACGGGCTGGCGCACGGCCCGCAAGGTTACATCCCCCTGCGCGAGTTCCTGGTGACAAAGTTGAAGCGCGATGCCGGCATCAGCTGCACGGTCGACGATCTCATGATCGTCTCCGGCTCGCTGCAGGCGCTCGACCTCGTCAACAACACGCTGCTTTCGCGCGGCGACACCGTGATCGTCGAGCAGGAGACCTACCAGGGGGCGTTGCAGCGGCTGACGCGCCTCGGCGTCAACACCGTCGGCATTCCCCTCGACGACGACGGCATGCGGATGGATGCGCTAGCCTCGGCGCTGGCGGACCTCAGGAGCCGCGGCATCCGGCCGAAATACATCTACACCATCCCGACCGTGCAGAACCCGACCGGCAGCATCATGCCGGAGAGCCGCCGCGCCGAGCTGCTGCGGCTGTCGGCCGAACATGGCGTGCCTGTCTTCGAGGACGATTGCTATGCCGACCTGGTCTGGTCGGGGCATCGCCCACCGGCGATCTACGCGATGAGCCGGAACGGCGGGGTGATCCATATCGGCTCATTCTCGAAGTCGATCGCGCCGGCGCTGCGCGTCGGCTTCATCGTGTCGCCCTGGGAGGTGATGTCGCGGATGCTGGCGCTGAAGACGGATGCCGGCTCCGGCGCGCTGGAGCAGATGGTGCTCGCCAGCTATTGCAAGCCGCATTTCGCCAGCCATGTGCCGGCGCTGTCCAAGGCGCTGCGCACCAAGCTCGATACGCTGATGGAAGCCCTCAACGAGCAGTTCGGGACCGCGGCCGAGTTCAGGGAGCCCAAAGGCGGCATCTTCCTGTGGGTGAAGCTGCCCGACCAGGTCGATACGCTCAAGCTCTATCAGGCTGCGCTCGCTGCCGGCGTCTCGATCAATCCGGGCCCGGAATGGTCGACCAACAAAGGCTATTCAAGCTCGCGCCTGCGGCTGTGCTTTGCGAGTCCGTCGCATCAGCAGATTCGCGAGGGCGTCGCCGTGCTGGCCGAAATCTGCCGCAAGGAGTTCGGCGTGCCGGCCCGCAGCGCCAATGTGGAGAAGCGTGCGTAGCGCGCGATGAAGTTAGGATCAATCGACGTGCGGGATCGCCTCTCCCCGACGGGGAGAGGTGAACTGAGCTCCCGGTTCGCATCGATTAACCAAAACACATTCCGCTTGAGCGGCACATCAGGCCACCCGAGGCTGGCTGCCGTGGATCGCGGAGGCTAGCCGCAATAACAGGACGATCGAGACGTTGCCCTTGCCGGCCTCGATCTGGGCGATATACCGCTCTGAAATCCCGGAGCGTCGCGCCAGCTCCCGGCGCGACAGCTCGCAGCGGGCGCGGGACGTCTTCAGACGCTCGCCCAGCTCCGCCAGAAACGCGGTCTCCGAACAAGGCGGCGCGGCACAGCTCCCCGGCAGCACCTCACCCGCGAAATCCATGACTTGATTCAGCATTGCTTTCACCACGTTCGCCTTCGGGAGCGTCATCTTACCCCGTAGGCGCGTGGCCTCATTGACGCGGATCAAATTCGCGCGCGATCGCGACCTGCCGTGGACGATCGAGACGGGGATGCTAGACTTTGCTTGGAATTATTCGAGGCGGGGCCTTTCGGGACATGATGCGTCATTTGAGCCGCTGGACCAGCGCGGCGGTGCTTTGGGTTGCGTTCACTTCGATCGCGCGTGCCGAGACGCTCGCGGCGACGATCGAGCAATGGGGCTTGCTCGGGTCATGGGCGGTCGACTGCGCTGTCACGCCCGACCGCGACAAGGGCGCGGTGCTGACTTACGAAATCCGGAAGGACGGCCGGGTGATGTACCGGCGCAATTTCGGTGACGTCAAGGATGAGAACGAGGTGGTGTCCGCCTCCGTCGACGCCGAAGGCCTGCTCAACCTGATGGTCTACTTCGCATCGTTGCATCAGACGCGCGAATTCGGATTGCTGCATGCGAATGACGGCAGCCTGCGCGCGATCTATAATCGCAGCGATCGGGACGAATACACGATCAAGGATGGCAAATACGTGAAGACTGGCGCGCCGACGCCTCCACAGCAACGCTGCACTCAACCATCGTCCTGATCCTGAACATCCATTCAGAATTCTCTTCCCGTTCCCTTGGGAACGTTCGCGCGAATGCGCCGTTTGAATTTGCATTCGATTGGAGGAGGACATCATGAAGAAGCTTGGTTATGTCGTTGCCGCTCTGGGTGCGCTCGCGGTTGCGGCGCCGACGCTGGCAAGTGCTGAGACTGTGATCGTCAAGCACGGCCATCACGGCCTGTACGGCGCCCGCGCCGAATTCCGCGAGCATCGCGACTATGGCCTGCATCGCGGCTGGCGCCATCACGACCGCGTCGTGGTGATCAAGCATCGCCATCACCACATGGACTACTAACGCGCAACGCAACTGGAAATGGCCCCTCGCGGGGCCATTTCTATGCGTTCTGCGCCCTCTCCCTTGCAAGGCGAGACGGGCGATAGGTATCTCTCCACAAGTCCGAAAAATCGGAGGGTGGGCAAAGACGCACTTGCGCCGTGCCCACGACCAGGAGGTGGGCACGCTCCCGCCTTCGCTCTTCGAGCTACGGCGGGCAAGTCGCTTTGCCCACCCTACGATACTTCGCGAGCCCATCAATCCCACTGCGGCGCGAAGCCCGGATTGACGCAGCGCTTGTCCTTCGGCAGCGCGGCGATCTTCTTGCGATCGGCATCATCCAGCTTGATCTTCAGCGCATCCAGATTGGCCTGCTGGCTCTCGCGGCGTGACGCCTTGGGGATCGCGGCAACGCCGTCCTGGTCGAGCAGCCATCTCAATGCGACCTGTGCCGCGCTCGCGTTGTGTTTCGCGCCGATCTCGGCGAGCACCGAGTCCGAAGCAAAACGCCCCTGCGCCAGCGGGCAATAGGCGACCAGCGGGATCGACTTCGCGCTGAGATAGGCCAGCAGCTTCGATTGATCCAGCATCGCATGATATTCGACCTGGTTGCAGGCGATCGGCGCCTTGATGTCCTCGAGCGCGATCTTGAGCAATGCCGTAGTGAAATTGGCAACGCCGATCGCCCGCGTGCGCCCCTCCTCTTTCAGCTTCATCAAGGTCTCGAACACCGCGCCCCAGTTCGCCGATCTCGACGGCCAGTGCACGAGATAGAGGTCGACATGGTCGAGCCTGAGCTTTGCCAGGCTGGCGTCGAAGGCGCGGCGTATCGCATCCGGGCTGAGATTCTCGTGCCAGACCTTGGTCGTGACATGCAACTCGCCGCGCGGCACGGAGCTAGCGGCGAGCGCGGCGCCGATGGCCTCCTCGTTGGCGTACATTTCGGCGGTGTCGATGTGGCGATAGCCGATCGACAGCGCGCTCTCGACCGCTTCGCGGCAGACATCGCCCTGCATGCGGAAGGTCCCGAGGCCGAGCTTGGGCATGCTGATGCCCCGTGTTTTCAGATGGTCCATGGAACAGGCTCCTGAGATATTGCAGCCCGCCGGATGCACGCGGCGATGCCGCGTGAGCAGACTCTTCGGTGATGGAAAAGAGGTGGCGGGAGCGGGCATGATAGCGCGGCAGGCGCGCGGCGGCTAATCAATATCGGGTTAGGGCCGCCTCTCCAGCGAGCGCAGGGCCCGTCGTATATGAGCTCGCGAGGCCCGAGCGAGCGCCTCGTCCTTCGAGACGACCGCTTCCAGCGGTCTCCTCAGGATGAGGCTAAACAGCAGCGTCGCCCATCGAGACCGCTGCCACACATTCCACCCTCATCCTGAGGGCCCGCCGGAGGCGGGCGTCTCGAAGGATGGCCGCAGGCGAGCTATCCGCCACGCTTCCTCATAGGCGATAGTCCCGGCGCAAGCGGCAGAGGCGTATGATCAGCAGCTACGCCTCAATGCTTCCAGTTGCAGATGCCGCCGGAACGGCACGGCCAGGTCTGGATGCGGGTGTCCATCGCCTGCGCGTCGAGCGGATTGGCGTGGCGATGCGCGAGCCTGGTGCGGGCTGCGCCGCGCGGCTGGCTGCTCTTGCTGTGAGCGATCTTGGTGTCAGCGATCTTGGTGTCAGCGATCTCGGTGTGAGCGATCTTGGGCTCGGAGACGTGCACGCGTTCGGCCGCGACCTTCTTCGGCACGTCGACCGGCTCGGCCCGGGCCTGCGCCTCATTGCCGCCCTTCGCTTCCAGCGCGACCGGAGCGAAATGCGTCTCGGGCCCGAGCCGCTTCGGCGACAGCACGGCCTTGGAGAGATCGAGACCGAGATATTCGTCAGGCTTGTAATCGTCAGCGCGCGCGATACCGCCCACTGCGAGCACGAGGGCAATGGCAACCACACTGGGAATGCTTTTCAGGACCACGGACGCCTCCTGAAATTGATTAGTTAAGGAGTAATTTACCCCTATTTAGGAGGCGCCGCGTGCATTTCCAGCGGCCAAATGTAACAGTGGTTAAGAAGTTTGGCGGGGTCAGGCGACCTTTCGCGTCGCACCCGTCCCATCCAGGAACCCGATCAGCCTGTTACGAATGATTTGTTCCGCCTCAATCATGATGCGATCGATGAGTTCCTTGCAGCTGGGGATGTCGTGGATGAGGCCTGCGACCATGCCGCAGCTCCAGGCGCCGGCATCCATCTGCCCTTCCAGCATGATCCTGGGATAGACGCCCGCGACCTGGTCGTGGATGTCGGCGATCGTGAGCTTGTCGCCCCTGGCGTGCTCGATCTCGAGCAGGCGCTCGACATTGGCGTTCTTCAAGACGCGCTCGGTGTTGCGCAAGCCCCGCATGATCAGGCGGGTGTCGAGCTCGGTCGCCGCGACCAGCGCGTTCTTCACGTTCTGATGCACCGGCGCTTCCTTGGTGGCGATGAAACGCGTGCCCATGTTCATGCCTGATGCGCCCAGCGCCAGCGCCGCGACGAGGCTGCGGCCGTCGGCCATGCCCCCGGAGGCGACGAACGGGATCTTCAACTCCTCCGCTGCGCGCGGCAGCAGGATCATGTTGGGAATGTCGTCCTCGCCGGGATGGCCGCCGCACTCGAAGCCGTCGACGCTGACGGCGTCGCAGCCGATGCGCTCGGCCTTCAGCGAATGACGCACCGAGGTGCATTTGTGGATCACCTTGATGCCCGCCGCCTTCAGCGCCGGCATGTATGCTTCCGGGCTGCGGCCCGCGGTCTCCACCGCCTTGATGCCGCCTTCGACGATGGCGGCGATGTATTCCGGATAAGGCGGGGCCGAGAAAGCCGGCAGGAAGGTGAGGTTCACGCCGAACGGCTTGTCGGTCATGTCGCGGCAGCGGGCGATTTCCTTGGCCAGCAGCTCCGGCGTCTTCTGGGTGAGGCCGGTGATGATGCCGAGGCCTCCGGCATTGGAGACGGCAGCGGCAAGCTCGGCAAAGCCGACGAAATGCATGCCGCCCTGGATGATGGGATGCTCGATGCCGAACAGTTCGGTGATCGCGGTCTTCACTTCATTCTCCTCCCCGGAATTTGCCTGATGTTGCGTTCAGTCTAGCCGGACTTTTGCGCAGCGGTCACCATGTCTCACCGAAGGGGCGGATCTCCATTTCGAAGGTCCAGGCGCTCTTCGGCTGCTGATAAAGCTGCCAATAGGACTCGGCGACGGCCGACGGAGGCATCAGCAGGTCGGGATTGTCGAGCGCGTTGGGGCCGAGCGCCTCGAGCCGGCGCTGTCGCACCCATTCGGTGTCGACGCCGGCATCGATGATGAGATGGGCGACATGGATATTCTTCGGCCCGAGCTCGCGCGCCATCGCCTGCGCCACGGCGCGCAAGCCAAACTTGGCGCTGGCAAAGGCGGCAAAGCCGCTGCCGCCGCGCAAGGACGCGGTCGCACCGGTGAAGAAGATATTGCCGCCACCGCGCGGCAGCATCAGCCGCGCCGCCTCGCGGCCGGCGAGGAAACCGGAATAGCAGGCCATCTCCCACACTTTCCGGAACACGCGTTCGGTGGTGTCGAGGATCGGGAAATTGACGTTGGCGCCGACATTGAAGATGCAGACCTCCAGCGGCGCATGCTTGTCGGCGTCGTTGAGGAAGGAGATGACCTCCTCCTCCTTGCGCGCGTCCAGCGACCGCGCGTGGATCTCACCGCCGGCGGCTTCGATATCCTTCACCAGCGGCGCCAGCTTGTCGCCGTTGCGGCGGCCTGCGTAGATCGAGAAGCCTTCGGCTGCGAATTTCTTGGCTATCTCGGCGCCGATGAAATCGCCGGCCCCGATCACGGCCGCGGTCGCGTTTCGCCTGGACATCGTCGCCTCCTCCGATGAGAGCATGATTGAGCCGGAGGCTATAGTTCTAAAATAGAACTGTCAAACTTGCGATCCGAATGCTAGCTTCATGCCGAAATAGCCGTGTTCATTCAAAGTCAGTTCCTTTTTCTGACTGACTATGTGCGTGCCGGAGACAGGATCATGAAGTGGGATAGGCTGGATGAGGAGCCCTGCTCGCTCTCCCGCACGGTCGCCGTGGTCGGCGACCGCTGGACGCTGCTCATCCTGCGCGAATGCTTTTTGCGGGTGCGACGCTTCGAGGCGTTTCAGTCGTCGCTCCAGATCACGCGGCATCTCTTGTCGGAGCGGCTGAAGAAGCTGGTCCGCTTCGGCATCCTGCGCCGCGTCCCCTATTCCGAAGCGCCCAAGCGCTACGAATACATCCTGACGCAGAAGGGCCTCGACCTCTATCCTGTCATCATGGCGATGGTGCATTGGGGCGACACCCACATGGGCGACGAGCGCGGCCGCCCGCTGCTGCACGAGCACAAGAGCTGCGGCAAGCTGTTCGACCCGGTGATGGTGTGCTCGGAATGCGGCGATGTGCTGCATGCCAAGCAGGTTCATGTGCATGCGGGGCCTGGGCAGGCAAGGGCGATTGCTTAAGCTGCTCCAACCACAGCCGTCATCGCCCGGCTTGACCGGGCGATCCAGTATTCCAGAGGCCAGCGTTGAAGGGCTCGCTCTCACCACATCCGCCGCGGCGTACTGGATCGCCCGCCTCCGCGGGCGATGACGCCGAGGGTGGGATACGATCTCACGCCATCGACGCACTGACCGCCATTGCGCTCAATGCCCGCGCGCCGGCGCGCCGAGATTGATCGGGCGCAGCACGGCCGCGGTCGGAATCATCAGCACGGCAATGATCGCGAGCGTCCAGAACACGTCGATATAGGCGAGGAAATCGACCTGCTGCTGCAAGGTCCTGCCGACCCAGGCGACCGCCTGCGAGGCGGCATCGCTCGCATTCGAGCCCTGGGCCTGGAAGTAGCGCGTCATCGCCTCGATGGTCTGCTGGTAGCCGAGGTCGGATGGCGCGGCATGCTCGATCAGGCGGCTCTGATGGAATTGCTGGCGCTGCGCAAGAATCGTTTGCGCCAGCGCGACGCCCATGGAGCCGCCGATATTGCGGGCGACATTGATCAGCGCGGAGGCCTGGTTGGTCTTGTCGGACGGCACGCCGTCATAGGAGGCCGTCGTCACCGGCAGAAACAGGAAGGGGAGGCCGACCGCTAGAAAGATGCGAGCCAGCGCCGCGTAGCCGTACGTGATGTCGCCATTGAGCCCGGTCAGATGCCACATCGAGAACGCCACGACCGCGGCGCCGAACATGATGAGATATTTGGGCTGCACCGTGCTGACGAGCCTGCCAACCACGGGCATCAGCAACAATGTTGCGATACCGCCGGGCGACAACGCGAGACCGGCCAGCATCGCCGTGTAATTCAGCTCGGTCTGAAGCAGTTGCGGCAGAAGCTGCGTGGTCGAGATCAGCACCGCGCCGGTGCCGAGCATGACCAGGAAGCAGGCGGCGAACTGGCGGCGGCCGAGCAGGCGGAGATCCACGATGGGGTCTTCGCGCGTCAGCTCCCACGGGATGAGCGCGAGCAGCGAGACCGCCGCGAGCACCGCGAAAAGCACGATCATATTCGAGCCGAACCAGTCGTTGCGCTGGCCTTCGTCGAGCACGAATTCGAGCGAGCCGAGCCCGATCGCGACCAGGGCGAAGCCGATATAGTCGACGCGCAGGCCCTTCGCGAGCAGCTTCGCCCGCTCCTCCTCCGCGCCCGACGGCTCCTTGACCAGCGTGCCGACCAGGAACAGCGAGAGCAGCCCCATCGGCACGTTGATCAGGAACACCCAGTGCCAGCTATAGGTATCGGTGATCCAGCCGCCAAGCGTCGGGCCGACCACCGGCGCGACGACAACGGCGACCCCATAGATCGCAAAGGCCTGGCCTCGTTTCTCCGGCGGGAAGGAATCGGCGAGGATCGCCTGCTCGCTGGTGGCCATGCCGCCGCCGCCGAGACCTTGCAGGATGCGGAACAGCACCAGCGCCTGCAAATTCCACGCGAAGCCGCACAACAAGGACGCCACCGAGAAGGTCGCCACGCAGAGCATGTAGAAGCGCTTGCGGCCGATCACGGTCGACAGCCAGCCCGAGATCGACAGCACGATGGCATTGGCGACGAGATAGCTGGTGATGACGTAGGTGCTCTCGTCGATGCCGACCGCGAGCCCGCCGGCAATGTGGCGCAACGCGACATTGGCAATGGTGGTGTCGAGCACCTCCATGAAGGTCGCGATCGAGACCACGAAGGCGATGAGATAAGGATTGTGCCCGCCGGCCGCCGAGCGCTCCGGCGACCAGGCACCAGCGGACGCGCCGTCTTGCGTTGAGTCCGTCATCGCACCCTGGTCCAGGGCACGACCGACATGCCGGGGCCTACAGGCAGATCGGCCGGCCAAACGTCGACCACGATCTTCACCGGCACGCGCTGCACCACCTTGACGTAATTGCCGGTGGCATTCTCCGCCGGCAACAGGCTGAAGGCGGTGCCGGAGCCCGGCTGCACGGAATCGACATGGCCGGTCAGCTTGCGCCCGGGATAGGCGTCGATGCGGATCTCGACCGGCTGGCCCGGCCGCATGTCGGCGAGCTGGGTCTCCTTGTAATTGGCGACGATCCAGACATCGTCGGGAACGAACATCATCAGGCTCTGGCCTGCGGAGACGAACGTGCCCTTGGCGCCCGAGAGCTTGACGACGCGGCCGGACTGCGCCGCGACGATGCTGGTGTATTGCAGGTTCAGCCTGGCCTGATCGAGCTGCGCCTGCGACTGCTCGAGTTGCGCCTTGGCGCCTTCCAGCTGGGCTTCCAGGCTCTTGATGCCGACTTGCGCCGCGATCACCGCCGTCTTCGCGCGCTCCGTGTTGGCCTGTTGGGCCT
Organism: Bradyrhizobium sp. BR 10261; assembly: GCF_019455395.1. NCBI lineage: Bacteria > Pseudomonadati > Pseudomonadota > Alphaproteobacteria > Hyphomicrobiales > Nitrobacteraceae > Bradyrhizobium > Bradyrhizobium sp. BR 10261. The sequence continues at coordinate 93,586 of NZ_JACOFQ010000001.1, read as the reverse complement.
GAAGATCGGAGCGGGTCTGCTGCTGACGCTGCACGGTGCCGGCGCCCTTCTCGACGAGATCTTGTGCGCGGTTGAACTCCTCCTGCGAGAATTGAAGCTGGGCCTGCGCCTGCTCGAGCTGCGCCTGGGCCTGCTTGATCTGCTCCTGTTGGGAATCGATCTGCGCCGCGACATTGCTGATGTTGGCCTTGGAGACCGCGACCTGGGCCTCGGCCTGATCGACGGCGATGCGATAATCGCGCTCGTCGATCCTGGCGAGGAGATCGCCGGCATTGACATGCTGGTTGTCGGTCACAGGAATTTCGGTGACGTAGCCGCCGACCTTCGAGGCCACGGAAAAGCTGCGGGCGGCGACGAAGGCATCATCAGTGGATTCATAGTGGCGGACCTGGAGCCAGTAGAGCAGACCGCCGACCAACGCTGCGATCAGCACGATGGTGCCGACGGTTGCGAGCAGCCAGTGCTCGGCGATCCGCTCGCGCAGCGTCGGAGTTTGGTCCGGCTTGGCCGGGTGCTCCCTGCTCTCGAGCTTTGGATCAGGCGAAGTCTTTGGAGCTTCCGCCTTCTGCGGCTGCTCCGCGGACGGGCCACGCTCCCGGATTTGAGCATCCACGGCGAACACCTCGATCGGGGTTTTTGCTGCGGCAGAGGCTCGCCTTGCGCGCACGCCGGAACCTAACCGTAGCGCTGGAGCATGGTTCCGGCTGCCGGAAGCACCGCCGTCAATCGTGAACGCATTGCGCAAGAAAGAAGCGCGGCACCGGCGGTACCGCGCTTCATCCATTGCCTGCGCACGAGATCAGTGCGTTTTGGTCTCGTGCCATTTCTCCAGATCGGGCTTCACCTTGTCCGATCCTTGCTCTTTTTCCGGAGTGCCCTTCCAGGGCGTGTCCGTCTGCCTGTGCGAACCCCAGTCAGTCTGATCCCGGGGATCGTCGGTCGGCCGTTCCTTGCTCATCGATCAGCCTTTCTGCAACATGTTCACGCGAATGGAACGCCGTAATAGGCATTGATGCCGCGCATCGCGGCATCGTCGCCCCAGTTCCAATCGCTGCGCTCGCCATATTTCGGCGCGCCTTCGAGCGCCTTTGCGGTGATTCCGGTGACATAGCCGCCGAGTTCGGTGTCGTATTTCAGCGACTGCCAGGGCAAGGGATAGTGATCGTTGCCGATCCCCAGGAATCCGCCGAAGCCGAGCACGGCGTAGGACACCTTGCCGCTGATCTTGTCGATCATCACGCGTTCGATCGAACCGATCCGGTTGCGGTCGGCACCGTAGACCGATGTTCCCTCGACCTTGTCGCTGCCGATCAGACGGCCCATCTCGCTGCGGTCCAGCTCGCCTTGATTCAACATGTCTGTTCTCCACTCAGCCGATATGGGGATCAACTGGCGCCCAGGGGCGATCGTTCCAGACGGCACCTGCGCCCAGGCAGGAACATCGCCGCAGGCGCGCTGTTCTTGGTTGTCCAGCCAAGGAAACCGGGAGCCGCCCGCGATGTCTCAGACCGTCTCAGACTTCATCGTCCAGCGTCTGCATCAATGGGGCGTGCGTCACATCTTCGGTTACCCCGGCGACGGCATCAACGGCGTGTTCGGCGCCCTGAACCGGGCGGAGGCCAAGGCCGAGACCAGGATCGGCTTCGTGCAGGCCCGCCACGAGGAGATGGCGGCGTTCATGGCATCGGCCTATGCGAAATTCTGCGGCGAGCTTGGCGTCTGCATCGCAACTTCCGGCCCCGGCGCCTCGCATCTCATCACCGGGCTCTATGACGCGCTGCTCGACCACCAGCCCGTGCTGGCGATTGTCGGCCAGCAGGCGCGAAACGCGCTCGGTGGCAGCTATCAGCAGGAACTCGATCTCGTCTCGATGTTCAAGGACGTTGCCGGCGCTTATGTCGCGCAGGCTTCCTCGCCCGCTCAAGTGCGGCACCTGATCGACCGCGCGGTACGGATCGCGCTCGCACGCCGGGCCCCGACGGCCATCATCCTGCCCAACGACCTGCAGGAAGAGCCCTATGAAGGGCCTCCGCGCACGCACGGCACGCTGCATTCCGGTGTCGGCTACAGCGGTCCACGAATGATGCCGCGCGAGGCCGAGCTCGATCATGCCGCCGAAGTTCTCAACGCCGGCAAGAAAGTCGCGATGCTGGTCGGTGCCGGCGCGCTGCACGCCACTGACGAAGTGATTGCAGTCGCCGACCGCCTGTCCGCCGGCTGCGCCAAGGCGCTGCTCGGCAAGGCGGCGCTGCCGGACGACCTGCCATGGGTGACGGGCTCGATCGGCCTGCTCGGCACCGAGCCGAGCTACAACATGATGATGGAATGCGACACGCTGCTGATGGTCGGCTCCGCGTTCCCTTACGCGGAATTCCTTCCCAAGGAAGGCGCCGCGCGCGGCGTGCAGATCGACATCGACGCCGGCATGACGTCGATCCGTTTCCCCATGGAGGTCAGCCTGGTCGGCGATGCGGCCGAGACGTTGCGGAGCCTGCTGCCACGGCTCGCCCCCAAGCGCGACGGCGCCTGGCGGCAGTCGATCGCGGATGACGTCGCCAAATGGTGGACAACGCTGGACGACCGGGCGCATCAGCCCGCTGCGCCGATCAATCCGCAGCTCGTCGCCTGGGAATTGTCGCCGCGCTTGCCCGAGAACGCCATCATCACCAGCGATTCCGGCTCCTGCGCCAACTGGTTTGCGCGCGATCTGAAAATACGACGCGGCATGATGGCCTCGCTGTCCGGCGGCCTCGCCTCGATGGGCGCCGCCGTGCCTTATGCGCTGGCGGCGAAATATGCCCATCCTGACCGCCCCGTGATCGCATTGGTCGGCGACGGCGCCATGCAGATGAACAACATGGCCGAATTGATCACGGCCGCCAAATACTGGCGATCCTGGCGCGATCCGCGCTTCGTCGTCTGCGTCTTCAACAACGAGGATCTCAACCAGGTCACGTGGGAGCAACGCATCATCAATGGCGACCCCAAATTCGAGGCCTCCCAGCGCATCCCCGACGTGCCCTATTCGCGCTTTGCCGAGATGATCGGCCTCACCGGCATCTTCGTCGACAGCCCGCAGCTGCTCGGCTCGGCCTGGGAACAGGCGCTGGCAAGCGAGAAGCCTGTGGTCCTGGAGGTGAAGACCGATCCCGAGGTGCCGCCGCTGCCACCGCACATCACCTTGCAGCAGGCGAAGAACTTCTCCCTCGCCTTGATGAAGGGCGATCCCAACGAGAGCAGCGTGATCAAGGGCGCGGCGCGGCAGGTGCTCGAAAAAATCCTGCCTGGAAAGGAATGAGGTGAACCATGAGCGACTTTCGTGACATTCAGCATGGCGTCAACGATCCGGTCGACGGCGTCGACGTGAAGCGTCAGATCAACACCAACCAGACGCCGCACGAGCGGGCGCAGCGTCATGCCGACGTGCGAGCCGAACCGTCGGCCTCGCCGTCCGAGCCGTTCCTGCCCGAGCGGCTGCGGCGAAAGGCGACCGATCCGATCAATCCCCGCACCGGCCGTCACCCCACGGATTAGGAACCTCGGTCCCGAAACCGTGTTGATCGCCACGAAGACCGGCGCGGCAAGCGCCGTGCGGTCAATCAGAGGGACCGGACCATGAAACGTACCGTCATCGCGTTTGCCTGCGTGCTTCTTGCAGGCCCAGCTCTCGCCCAGTCGCTTGGCGAGAAGACCGGCGTCAATTCGGCGCTCGGTGTCGCGCCTGCGACCGCCGATTTCGTCAAGGAGGTCGCCATCAGCGACATGTTCGAGATCGAGTCGAGCAAGCTCGCACAGCAGAAGGGCAACGCGCAGGAGAAGAGCTTTGCGCAGCAAATGGTCACCGACCACAGCAAGACCAGCAGCGAGCTGAAGGGCCTCGTCGGCAACGGCAAGGTCCAGGCGACGTTGCCGACCGCGCTCGACAGCTCGCACCAGAGCAAGCTCGACAAGCTCACGAGTGCCTCGGGCAAGGATTTCAGCACGGACTACAACTCCTACCAGGTCAGCGCCCACGAGGACGCAGTCTCCCTTTTTGAGCGTTACGCCAAGGGTGGCGACAATTCCGAGCTGAAGGATTGGGCGGGTAAGACGCTGCCCGCGCTCAGGCACCACCTCGACATGGCCAAGGAGCTCGGCAAAGCACCGAGCGTCGGGCAGTCGAAGTAAAAGCCTTCGTGAGGACGCCGGTGGCTCCCGGCGTCCATCGTTCTGCAACGATGCCAGCCTCCGCGCATTGAGATCGCGAATGTGAAGGCCCTCATGGCACATCAAGGCAAGACTTCAGTGTCCCGCCGGCACGTCGTCCGCGCGGCGAGCGCCACGCTCGCTGCGGCTTCGCTGGCGTCGTCGACCGCGCAAGGAAACGCTGACATGGCCGAGCAAGACCTGATCGATCCCGTCACCCGCTATCCCAAGCCGCCCTTCAAGAAGCAATCGCAACCCTGGCCCGGCCTCGCCGGCAAGATGGAGCCGCGACCGGATCACGGCGAGAGCAGCTACAAAGGCTCCGGCCGCCTCAAAGGCCGCAAGGCGCTGATCACCGGCGGCGATTCCGGCATGGGCCGGGCGGCCGCGATCGCCTATGCGCGCGAAGGCGCCGACGTCGCCATCAACTATCTGCCCGCGGAGGAGCCGGACGCGCAGGAGGTGATTGCATTGATCAGGAAGGAAGGTCGCACCGGCCTCGCCATTCCCGGCGATCTCAAGGACGAAGCTTTCTGCAAGAAGCTGGTGGACGAGGCCGTCCAGGGCCTCGGCGGGCTCGACATCATCGTCAACAACGCCGCCCGGCAGCAGACCCGCGCGTCCATCCTCGATGTCTCGTCGGAGGATTTCGACGCGACCATGAAAACCAACATCTACGCGCCGTTCTGGATCATCAAGGCGGCGCTGCCGCATCTCAAGCCCGGCTCCTGCATCATCGGCACGACATCCGAGCAGGCCTACGATCCCTCGCCGGATCTCTACGACTACGCGCAGACCAAGGCGGCGACGATGAGCTATGTGAAGTCCCTGGCCAAGCAGCTCGCCTCGAAGGGCATTCGCGTCAACGGCGTTGCGCCGGGACCGATCTGGACGCCGCTCCAGGTCTCCGGCGGCGCGACGATGGAGAAGCTGGAAAAGTTCGGCGGCATGACGCCGCTTGGCCGTCCCGGCCAACCCGCCGAGCTGGCTTCGATCTATGTGCAGCTTGCCGCGGCCGATGCGAGTTATGCGACCGGCCAAGTCTATGGTTCTGCCGGTGGATCCGGGCAACCGTAAAAGGAACTCTCGGGCCGGAAAATCCGTTGTCATGCAAGTGTAACGCAACTGTCACGATGTTAGCTTGTTCACAACGGATCAATGGCGCTCTTCACTGTAGAACCGACACGCGTCGACAATGCGATCGCCAACCAGATCGCAAGCCACACTAACTCGAAACTGGAGCATGTAGCCGAGGCCCTGACTTGGGGAGCCGACGAGCACGTTCTGATAGGACTCGCTGCGGCTGGATGGGTCTACGCCCAACTGTGCGCGCCCAGGCAACGTTCGACCGCAAATCACATCTTGCTGGTGTCGCTGGTAACGGCGGCGCTGCCGCATGTCCTGAAGTCCGTGTTCGATCAGACACGACCGGATCGGCTGACGGCACTCGGCCATTGTCGTGGCGTTCCCTTGTCAGGGCGTGCCCGAGACGCATTTCCGTCCGGCCACGCCGTCCACATGGGCGCCCTCGCCTCCGCTGCTGGCCTGCTTCCGTCCGGGCCGCGGCGCATGGTTCGCGCTCTCGCCGTAGGGCTTTCGCTGACCCGCGTCGTCCTGCTTGCACATTGGGCGAGCGATGTGCTGGCCGGTTTTACCTTGGGCATCGCTGTCGAACGAGTTTTACGGCTCTTTACGCTCAGCCGGTGGCACAGCGCTCCCGGGCTCGGCGATGACTGAGTATCTCCTGCGATTCATCGCCGGGGGCGCGATCGTATCGGCCTTCGCGATTCTCGGCGACATGTTGCGACCCAAGAGTTTCGCAGGGCTCCTCGCGGCGGCGCCGTCGGTGGCGCTGGCAACCCTCAGCATCGCCGTCGTTCAGCACGGCGCGCGATATGCTGCTGCGGAAAGCTGGACCATGATCTATGGCGCAGCAGCCCTCGCCTGCTACAGCATCGCGGTCTGCCAAATTCTGATGAGGTTTCGCTTCCGGGCGCTCTCTGCCACTCTCATCGCTTCCGTCGTCTGGCTTGCGGTCGCCTTCGCCCTGCTCGCGGGCTTAGGAGGGACCACGTGATGCTGGTCAAGCTGTCATCATCGGCTCTAAAGCAAACACGCTGGTACGAGTACGGCATTCGCTTCGTGCTCGGCGGATCGGCGACCGTTTTCACCGGCCTCGTCAGCGCACGCTTTGGCGTGGCCATCGGCGGGCTCTTCCTCGCGCTCCCAGCCATCTTCTGCGCCAGCGCGACCCTGATCGAGAGCCACGAGCGCCGCGCCAAGGAAAAGGCCGGTCTTGCCGGACGGCGACGCGGGCAGCAGGCTGCAGCTCTCGATGCTGCGGGGGCTGGCCTCGGAAGCATTGGTCTTGCGGCGTTTGCCGCGACCTTCCACGCCCTGGTCACGGCGAGCGTGGTCGGGGCATTCGCGGCTTCTATCCTGGTATGGGCTGCCGTCTCTGTGGCTGCGTGGTGGCTGAGGCGAAAGCTTCGCATCACCTCCCGTCACGCGGACTGAACGCTGAGGGCGATCAGCGAGAAGCCACTGCCGCTTCCCCCAACTTGAGGAAATCGTACATCTCGGCTGCCGTTTTCAACTGATCGATACGGGCCGCGACGGAGTCGCGCTGATGACCGTCAGGCAGGCGCGACAGCTCATTCTCGAGCCGCAGCCTCTGCTCATGGAGACGTTGTTCGAACGTATGGGGCTCAGATCGTTTTCGCATCATCTGTCCTTGGATCTGTCCTTGGGGGTTGCAGGCCCGGGCTGTTGGCCCAGCGCTCGATCTGCTCGATGACCTTCTTGTGGCTCGGACGCACCGGCTTTGGTCCTTCGGGCTCGTCGGAAAGGTTGCGGGGTAACCTGACTTCATCTGTCATGGCCAATCTCCCTTTGCAGGAGAATGCACCAAAGCCCAACTCGTTTCAATATTAACTTATTGATTTCATTGACTATTCTAACTCATTTGGAGGTTTTGACGACTCTTGTGGAACCCGCGCCGATCTCGCCCGTTGAACAAACTACTCAACTTACTCACTTTGTGTGATCGACCATGAACGACCTTCGCGCGGAGCGCCTCCAGGTCATGCTTTCTCGGGAAGAGCTGGCCGCGGTTGACGATTTCCGGTTCAAGCACCGCATGCCGACACGTGCGGCAGCCGTCCGCGAACTTCTCAAGTCGGGACTGGCCGCCGTTGGCGTCGATGCGATACCGGGGGTCAAGTCGAGCAGCTTCGGCGTATTCGGGCGCGGACCGGAGGGGCACACTCAGAACGATCCCGAGAACGGCGCCGGGGGCTGAAAACGGCACCGGGGGCTGATCGCAGCCTTACAGCAAAACGGCCCCGGCACGGGGCGTGCCAGGGCCGTTGGAGATTGCTTCCGGAGCACCGGGGGCATGTCACCGGAAGCAATCAGTCGACTCTTCGCAGGACGATTCGTTCCTCGCGAAAAATTAGCCGCTCGGAGCCTCGCCGGAATCATCCGACGTCATGCCTGAGCCCGGCGTCTTGCTGTTGTCGTTGAGCTTGGGATCGCGCGTCGCCTCGCGCGATGGTGAACCGGTTTCGTTTGTCTTGTGCACGGTCTGCGCACGGTGCTTGTCGCGCGGCTGATCCTCCCCGCGCTTGTCCTTGACGATGCCGTGGTCGGAATGTGCCATGATGTCCTCTCGCTTCTTCCGATGCCTCGAAGCGCTTACGCCTCCATGCACCGAATGTTCCTACGAGCGCGAGAGGAAGCAGTGCTAGCTGTGTGCCGCGTGCACCGCCACGGAGGCGTTTTCCTGATGGACCTGCCGGATCGTCGTCACGGTCGCAAACGCGACGGAGACGCCAAAGGCGAGAATGAGTGAGAGAAGTGCCAGACGTGGAGCCATCGCAAGAACCTCCTTCTGGAATCGAAAAATCAATGCGACCGACTGTTGACGGATCATCGTTGATTTCTGCAGCTCATTCCGTGAGCCGCCTCACACGCAGAGCCACGACAAAGGCGGCCGCCAGACGGCCCTAGCTTCAGACGCCCTGGCTTTGCACGACGCTGACCCTGACGGGCGGGACTTCGCCGTCGAGCCAGTCCTGCTCTCTCGCCAAGGCCGTCCAAGCATCCGCCATGCGGGAATAGCGATTAAAGGCGGGCCGCCCTTCCGAGCGCTCGGCCAATTGCAGGCAGTTCTCTGCGTTGTCCCTGAAGATATCAGACTGTTTCATGCCTTAGACGTGGGTACGGAACCCGGCGCCCGCAACCGCCTAAAGCGCGATGAGATCAGGATGAAACCCTCATTGCGCTTTAGGTTATTGTTTGAGCATGATCTTTTCGGAAAACCGCTGCACACTTTTCCGGATCATGCTCTAACGGGATCGTATCCTCCGCCGGAACCTTGCACGCTACAGGTCATTGAATGATCATGCGGATATTTGTCGCGATCATCCTGGCCTTCATCAGCACCGCGGCCGTTGCCGACAGCACCGGCGAGCAAATGCGCGGAGATCGTGTGCCTGACGCCACCGAGGTCATCAGTGGCCTCTACACTTTCAGCCGCTTCCAGCAAGACCTGTTGGAGAGTACCGACCTCAAGGGCAATGCGGAAGTCAAGAACCTCGCCGCACTTCGCGCCGAGGAGGCGGCCAAGCGCGACAAGACGCTGAAGGAGATTCAGGATGCGATCGGCGCCGAGCCGCGCCTGAGCAAGGCGACATCAACCGGCATCAGCCTCGCAAAACCCGATGATGCCGAGGGGCCGGCCTATGTCAGAACTTTCTATGCCGCCCAGATCCCCGAATACGAGTCCGCGATCACCCTGCTCGAGCGCTATCTGAGGACGCCTGACAATCCCGCGCTCGCGGCCTTCGCACGCGAGCACCTCCCGGTGCTCCGCGCGCAGTTGAAGGACGCCGAGCGCACCATGGCCGACAAGCAATAGCCCTACTTGTCCTCCGGATGATGTCGCTGATCCATCGGGCGCGCAGCGCTATTGCTGTCGAGCATCTTGTCCCGGCCGGCGTCGCCATTGTCGTCCTTGCCCCCCGAAGTCGAGGTGCCGCTGCCACTGGGGTTCGACTTGGTGGCGCTCCCCGTGGTCTGTGAATCCGCCTGCGGCGTGGCGGAGCTGGCGGCTGGATCTCCTGTTACGGCCCCGCGCCCGCTGGGCGCCCCAGCCTGCGCCAGCGCAGATCCCGTTGCGAATAATGCGGCGATGAGGACGCTCAATCCGGCTCTCATATGCGCTCTCCCTGTGTTTGGGGCTAACCTCAGGACCTGTCCCGGCGTTCCTAAGCCCAGGGCTCGTGGGTTTCGAAACCGGAACATCGCCCACCCCATTAAGGGTCGAAGAACTTTTAGCTAATCGAATGGAACTCTCGATACTCTTCGCCGTTAGCTTCGTCGGGCTGAGCACGGCAGGTTCCAATTCCCGGCGTCGCTACCTTGGCGCTTGATTTCGAATTTGGCTGACGCTCTAAGTTTGATCAGACGCGTCGCGCCAAGAGATTCGGCGGACGCCTGCGGGGGAATCAGTATGAGCGACCTCGATCCCGGAACTGCATCACGCTCCGGTCGTCGCGTCCCAAAACCCAAACCCAATGGCACCTCAGAGCCCGATGCCCGGCAGGAATTGCTGCTCGCGCTCCAGGCCATGCGCAGCGGCGATTTCTCCGTGCGCATGAGCGGCGACTATCTCGGCATCGACGGCAAGATCGCCGACACTCTTAACGAAATCATCGCAGCCAACCAGCGCATGGCGCAGCAGCTCGAGCTGGTCGGCCAGGTGGTCGGACGCGAAGGCAAGACGCGCCAGCGCGTCAAGTTCGGCCTCGCCTCCGGCTCCTGGGCCGACATGGAAGGGTCCGTCAACACCTTGATCGACGATCTGCTCTGGCCGACGCGCGAGGTGACGCGCGCCGTGGCGGCCGTGGCGCAGGGCGACCTGCTTCAGACGGTCAAGCTCGACGTCGATGGCCGCCCGCTGCGCGGCGAATTCCTGCAATCGGCGACCATCGTCAACACGATGATCAAGCAGCTCGGCGTGTTCACCTCCGAGGTGACGCGCGTCGCGCGCGAGGTCGGCACCGAGGGCAAGCTCGGCGGCCAGGCCCAGGTGCCTGAGGTGACCGGCGTCTGGAAGGACCTGACCGAGAGCGTCAACTCGATGGCGAACAACCTGACCAACCAGGTTCGCAACATCGCCGAGGTGACGATCGCGGTCGCCAACGGCGACCTGTCGAAAAAGATCACCGTCGACGTCCGCGGCGAGATCCTTCAGCTCAAGGAAGCCATCAACACGATGGTCGACCAGCTGCGCTCCTTCGCCTCGGAAGTGACGCGCGTGGCGCGCGAAGTCGGCACCGACGGCAAGCTCGGCGGCCAGGCCATCGTGCCCGGCGTTGCCGGCACCTGGAAGGACTTGACCGATTCCGTGAACGCGATGTGCGGCAACCTCACCGCACAGGTTCGCAACATCGCCAACGTGACGACCGCCGTGGCGCGCGGCGACTTGTCGCGCAAGATCACCGTGGACGTGCGCGGCGAAATCCTGGAGCTGAAGGACACCATCAACACCATGGTGG